>NZ_JBEXUI010000069.1:0-21009 GCF_040614395.1 Nocardia sp. NPDC005998
ATACGACAAACTCGCCGTCCGCTTCCTGGCTACCGTCCACATCGCCGCCATCGACCTGTGGCTACGGTGACCCGACTTTCGAAACACGGCCTAGGTGAGCGGATTCCCAGCGCCATCGATGAGATCCTCACCGGGCTGCTTCCGCACATCGAGCCGCTTGTCTCGGCTTTCCTTGTCCCGGAAGAATTCCTCGGGCAAGTACCCATCGCAAGCGATGATCCGCTCACCTGGTTCGACGACCCGGAGGGACCGTGGCACAGCCTCGGCCGCTGAGATTCAGCTCGATGGCGGGCCTTACTGTCCCCAAGATAATTGAAGAAGGGATAACGGCCGCCCGGATCGTTCAGGTGTTCTCCCGCACGATCCGGGCAGGGCCTGCAGACCTCAGATCACGAGATCGTCGGTGGCTCTGGTCTGCCGCTGTTGGAAGCGCTGTTCGAAGCCTTCGAAGTACGTGGACGGTGCCGTCGAGGAGGAGGATTGTTCGATGACTCCGTCGTCGGCGATGTAGAAAATCGCGCGGCCGATGGCGATTTCGCCGGGTTCGGTGGGGACGAACACCATCCAGCCGACGTCGAGGCGTTCGCCGACGAGCTGGTCGAGCGGATAACCAGTGGTGTCGACGCCGAGGGCTTGGATGTAGTCGCGCACCAGGATGATGGCCTGATCCTCCGGCAGCGGTTCGGGGTCGGTGACCGCGAGACCGGCCAGTGACAGCTGGTACATGGCGCCGTCGATGTTGTCGGCGGCGTCTTCGAACACCGCGGTGAGCGTATCCCGGGTGACGACACCGGCTTCGGCGGAGGCGACCAGTGTCGCCGCTGCTTCCCGTTGTTGTTCGGTCGGCTCATTGCTGATCACGGCGCACACGATGTCGGCGACGGTCTGTGCCGACCACACGCCGGGGACGGCGGGGCTGAGCTGGTCGGCGCCGGGGGATTCGCCGCGGTGCCAGCTGCCGTGGGACCACCAGTAGCAGAACGACAATTGTCCTTGGGACGCACGGGGATTGAGTACCTGGTTGGCCACCCAGTCGGGGGCGCCGGCATACAGGTCCGGCAGTTCGTTGTCGTCGTTGTAGGCGGCGTCGAGTTCGGGTGCGTTCCACACGCCACCCGACAACACCGCGCGGCCGCCGGGCAGCACGAACAACGTGGAGCCGCTGCGGGCGGATCCTTCGAAGATTCCGAGCGCGGGGCGGATGCGCGGTCCGAGTTCGGAGCCGATGGCGACGAAGGCTGCCGCGATGGTGGCCCAGCGTGCCCACAGCGTGGGCAGTGGCGGGAAGTCCTCGCGGGACAGCGTCGAGGTGATGCCGGCGTCGCGGTCGGCGCGAGCTTGTGCGGCGGCGTCCTGGGGCGAACGCCATTGCCGCTCGTCGTGGAAGATGTAGGCGGCCAGCCACACCGGGATGCTGTCGCGCGGAAAGGTTTCCAGGTCGGCGCGATAGGCCTCGGGCGGCAGGAGCTGGTCGTCGGGGAACGGTTCGTCGGCGTAGTCGTAGTCGACCTCGACCTCGCCGGTGGCCTCGAGCGCGATGAGCATGCGCCACCAGGGGCCGTCGCCGAGTTGCGCGGACAGCTCGCGATGCAGCGGGACGAGTTCGTTGACCTCCTGGGACGGCTCGGTCTGGGAGACCTGATCCTCGTCGTCGTAGTACAGGATGTAGGCGATGCCGCCGGCGACGGTGAGTGCGAAGGTCGCCTCCAGTGACTGCCAGCCTTCGGGGCCCGCGATGCCGAGTTCGCGGGCGATGCGGTGGGCGAGTTCGGTGGCCTGGTCCTCGATCGTCGGGGGCTCGTCGGCCGCCGGCGCTTCGGTTTCTTGCCCGTCGGTCGCCGCGGGCTCGTCATCGGTTCCCGGTGGTTCGGTGGCCTGCTCTTCGGGCGCTCGTGCCGCGGGGGGCGGCTCCGCGCTCTCGGCTGCCGGGCCCGAATCGGCGGGCGCGGCGGGCGTTTCCCGCGCGCCGGTCGTCTGCTCATCGGCGCTACCGGACGGCTGCGCGGCGCCGGCGCCCAGCCGGAAGCCGACGTCGGGGGCGTCGCCGTTCCCGGCCGGATCTTGCTGCTGGGGTTCGCTCATATGATGAAAGAATTCCATCCGCGTAGGCTTCGATTCATTACTTGGATTGTATCCAACACGACGCCGGTAAGTTTCGAATAATACTGGCGTAACGGATCACTGCTGACCGGTAAGAATGGCGTGATAAACGTGTCATGACAGGATTTCGGTGCTCCCTGAGGTGCTACGTTCAGCAGGGAATCGATATGGACTCGTGGTGGGGTCCATATCTTGGTGTGGGTAGGAGAATTCGACGTGGCTAACGAACAGACCAAGGGTGACGTCGCCGATCTGCTCGATACGATCAATCTGCATATCCGCTCGATCGCCGAGGTGCAGCAGCAGCGTGTCGAGCTCACCGCCACCGCTACCGCGGGCGAGGGCAAGGTGCGCATCACGGTGAACGCCGACGGTGTCGTGATCGAGACCCGATTCGCCGACGACATCGACGAATTGGACTACGACGAGATCGCCGACGCGGTCACCGATGCCACCCAGGAGGCCGCCGCCGAGGTCGCGCGCAAGGCCGAGGAATTGATCGCGCCGATCCGCAAGACCCGGTCCCGGCTGCCGAGCCTGTCGTCGATGGTCGAGGGCCTGCCCGACCTGCGCACGAAAACGCCCGAGCTGCAACGGGCGTCGTTCGATTCGCCCGCCCAGCGCGAGCAGGCCGGGTCCGGTGACGCGAGCACCGGGTGGTCGGTCGCCGACCGCGACTGATCGGCATACATGGCGAATTCGCATACGTGGTCCGGGATCTCCGGGCCGGAGCGCGGGAAGGTGTTCGGCGCGTGCCGGGGACTTCCGATCGTGCTGCGGTCCGGTGTAGCCGGCTGGGCCGCGCATGCCGCCGCGCCGAGCCGCAGCGCGCCGAGCCCATCGGCACCCGAGAGTCGCGCGGGGAGTAGCGAATTCGGCGTCGGAAGCGCCGATCGATGAGCATCGAGATGCCGGCTGGGCTGGAGTGGCTCAGTTACCTGGCGGGTGCCGCGTGGCCGAAGGGCGACGAGGACAAGATGTTCGCGCTCGACGACGACTACAAGACCGCGGCGACGAGCCTGAACGGGCTCATCGAGCAGCTGCACACCGCGTGTAATACCGCGACCGACAATTATTCGGGCCACGGCGCGGACAAGATGAAGAGCCAGTTCGACAAATTCTTCTCCGGCGACCAGTCGATCGCGAAGATGGTCGAAAATCTGAATCAGATCGGCAAATCGGCCCACGACATGGGCGCCGAGATCGAGCACACCAAGCTGCAGGTCATCATCACGCTGTCGATCCTGGCGGCCGAGATCGCGTACGCGCTGACGACGTGGTTCGGGGCGGCGGTGATTCCGGCGCTGGAAGCCGAGACCGAGGGCGTCATGGCGGTGATCGGCCGCACGCTGGCCACGCGGCTGTCGTGGCTGGTCAACCACGCCAAGACGATCGCGAATATGCCGCTGTGGAAGCTGGCCGCGATCAGCGGTGGGGTGCAGGGTGGCCTGGGCCTGCTGACCGAGGTCGCGGTGGAGGGCATTCAGAACGCGAAGGGCCATATCGACGGCTACGACCTGAAGCGGATCTTCGTCGCGGGAGCCGTGGGCGCGGCGGGTGGCGCGGTGGGTGCGCCGGTCGGCAGCGTCATCGGTAAGGGCCTGGGTAATTGGGTCACCAAGCAATGGGGGATGACGACGACGCGGGCCACCGGTGTCGCCTTCGTAGCCGGTGTCGGTGGTGGTTTGGCGGGTGTCGGCGCCGGTTTCGTGACCGGTGGGCTGTTGACGGGGGAGTGGGAGTTCGATCCGGCGATGCTCGCCGGTGGTGCGGCCGGTGGCATGTTCGGTGCTCTGCACGGTTCGATCGGTCATGCGCGGGACGCCGCGCTGGCCAAGTCGTCGACCTTGCATCCCACCGATCTGAAGATTTCCGGTGGCGATCATTTCGACGGCAGTTCCGGGAATTCGCGGCCGGACCAGGGCGGTGGGGGTGGCCGCTCGATCATGCCCGATCGTGTGGATGACAACGGGAACTCGGGGCAGCGAACCCGGCCGTCGTCGTCGCCGGGTGACGGCTCCGAAAACGGCAGCGGCCGCCCCTCGGATCGGCCGGGATCCGAGCGCGGGGACGGTGAGTCGCGGGGCGGCTCGACCGGGCCACGCGAGTTCCACGACAGCACCGCGCCGGCGCAGCCGGCACCGGTTCGCCGGGGCAGCATCGCGAATATTTCGACATTCTCGAATTCGAGCGCGACGCCGTCCCGCTCGAGCTCGATCTCTGCCAGCGCCAGTGACGGGTCGTCGTCGCACACGTCGGTGTCGACGGGGACGCACAGTGCGCCGCCACCGCAGAACCGGGAGTTCGGTGCCACCTCGGAGACGGTGTCGCGGTCGTCGTCGCAGGGTTCGCACGAGTTCCGATCCGGCGCGGAGGTGACGACGCAGAAGAGTTCGGTTGTCCCCGAGAATCTTTTGCGCAGTCCGTCGGTGTCCGAGCACTCGGAGGGCGGGTTCACCGCGGTCGCCTCGCACACCTCGGACGAGGTCACCCCGCACACCTCGAACCAGGTCGCTTCGCACGACTCGAACGAGGTCGTTTCGCGCACGCCGAGCGAGCACGAGTTCACGCCGAGTGAGCGCGAGTTCACGCCGAGTGAGGCGGATTCGCGGTCGGTGTCGGAATCGTCGATGCGGGGCCCGGCGTCGGAGACGAGTTCCTTGGCGGGCTCGGAGGGTCCGGTCCGGTCGGCGCCCGACGCACCGGCGAACATCCGGCACGGCGGCCTCGAAATCCCCTCTCGGCCAAGCACTCCGGAATCCCGGCCGAGCAGTCCGGAGACCCGGTCCAGCACTCCGGAGACCCGGCCGAGCACCCCGGAGACTCGGCCGAGCAGTCCGGAGACTCGGCCGAGTAGTCCGGAGACCGAGCCGGTGTCGCGCCGTTCGGAGCCTCCGTTCTCCTCGACGGCCCCGGAGAACGGATCGCGGACCCGAATCACCGCGGCGCACGACGAGTCCGGCCCGGCAGACTCGCGTGGCAAAGTCCAGCCCACGCCCGAGGCATTGGGGAACGGACGACACGGCGGCCCCGAAACACCTTCTCGGCCAAACACATCAGAGGGCGGGTCGCAATCGCGCATCGCCCCCGCGCACAACGAGTCCACCTCGACCGGGCAGCGGACCGGTCGGGAAGATCAGGTATCGGCGCAGGGGCCATCGTCCCGGGCGTCCTCCGAGGGTCCGGAGCGCGGGGTCGGTCCCACGTCCGGGCGGTCGGGTGACCACGGGGATACGAATGTCGGTAACCGGGGTGGGGAGGGACCGCGGTCGCGTCCGGCGGCGGGCGAGCCGGACGGCATCGGTGGTGCGCGGACCCATTCCGAGTCCCGCACGCACGACGCGCCTGAGCATGGCGCCACTACCGGACCACACCGGAGCGAGCACGCCGGTAGCCGGGACGAGAGGACTGGTTCCTTCCACGAGCAGTTGAAGGAAGACATCGTCGCGGCCGACCGCGAGAACGCCCGGCTGCAGGCCGATACCGAGACGCGGTTCAACGAGAAGCGGGATCGTCTCGAGCAGACGCGTAGTGATCGGGAGGAAACCCGGCAGGCCCTCAACAAGGCGGTCGACGAGTTCGAAGCCAAGGTGCGCGGTGGCTTGGATGAGGGGATCATCGCGGCACGGGATCGGGTGGAACACGAGCGGACCGCGCTGGAGCGAAGCAGGCGGCACTATGCCACCGAGGCCGCCGACGAGGAGCCGCAGCCGCAGCGTCTCGAATGGCTGAAGCAGGAGATCAACGCCGGCACTGAGCGGTTGCGGTCGGAGCTGGTCGCGCACGAGGCGCTGCTGCGGGCCGCGAACGGTGATCACTCGGCCGAACTGAAGTCGGTGACGGCAGCGCGTGAGGAGTTGTTGCGGGAGGCCGCCGGTGATCGTTCGGAGGCGTTGGCGGCGGCACAGACCGAGCGTGATCGGCTGGAGTCTCGGTGGGGCAGAAAGGGTTTCGTTTCCGACGCGTTGGGGTGGCTGCGGCCGGAGGTGCGGGCCGGCCGGTTGGCGGCCGCGCGGGCCCAGGAGCGGGTGGCCGAGCTGAAAGCCGGTCTGGACGAACATCTTTCGTCCGCGGGGAGGGACTTCCGGTCGGAGGTGAGTCAGCGGGTCAGGGAGCTCGAGCATGCTTTGGCCACTCGGGAAGCCGAGGCGAAGGCCCAGGCGGGTCTGGATGAGCTGAAGTCCCGGCTGGACGAGCAGACCGCGGCGCATGCGGAGGCGTTTGCGGAGTTCAAGAGCGGCGGGCTCGAGGTGCTCGATAAGCGCTGGGAGGCATCGCAGGCTGCGGGGAAAGCGGATCTGGCGGCGTTCGAAGGGGGAGCGGTCGATCGTAAGGCCGCGTTCGCGGCCGCGGCGCGTAAGGAAAAGGAAACGCAGGAGAAGTTCCTCGAACTCGCCAACGTCTACGACGAGGAGATATTTCAGCGGGTGGATGAGGCGGTGCCGCGGGTCTCCGATGACGAGATCAAGAACATGGTCAATCGCGGTTCGACCATGGAGAAGTTCGTCGGTGTGCGCGAGTATGTGCGCCGGGCGACGGGGTATGGCACCGAAGCCAAGGGCGGCCGGGATCTGCGGGATACCCAGTTGTTCGGGATCATGTCGCGCTGGTCCAACTTGCGGACCGGTGAGGGTAAGACGCTGGTGACGATCGTGAAGGCGTGGGTGGCGGCCCGGGAGCACGAGCGGGTGTATGTGACGACCAGCGGGGACAATCAGGTCGGTGATCTGATCGATGAATTCGGGAATTTCGGTAATTCGAAGTCATTGATCGGTGGCCTGGATGTGCAGGTGGACCGGATGGTCACCGAGGGAGATCTGCCCAAACCTGGAGACGGCACCGGGCACATCGTGGTCGCCACGATGTACGACATGAAACAGCGAGTCCTGCACGAGGAGTCGCGAATGCTCGGCCTCCTCGAAGAAAAGGGTATGTCGGCCGAAGAGATCCAGGCGTTGCGTGACCGTTTCAATGTGGACCGGCCCAACGTCGACGAGATGACGGAGGTTTTCAATGAAGCGGCTGATCGGCACGGTCTGAAAGATCGGTTCGAGCCGTTCCCGCCGGGCAAGCACATCGCCGATGAAATGGACACGTTGGGCAGCGAGGAATCGGTCCTGACACCTAGTAACCCGGACAAGATGCCCGACGATCAAGTCGCGGTCCGTAAGCAGGTCCACGATCGGGTCGAGGCGGCCGCGGCGTTGTCCGAGGATCCGTTGACGGCAAAGCATTTCGGCAAACCCGACGGTACCCGGGGTTTCTGGCCGGCGCAGGCCTCCAAGGAGGTTATCGATCGGCTCAATCGGGTGCCGGGGCCGCGGGTGAGCGAGGACGATCCGTTGCTGGCCGAGTACGCCCACAAGGCGGTGGCGAAATGGGGCCCGGAGCGCAACAACGATTACATCGAAGGTCGCGGCGACACCTCTGCGAACAACAAGATCAAGACGATGGCGTCGTCCACCACCGACAAGGTGATGGCCGACCGGAGCAAGGGGACCGAGACCCGCTTCGCGGGGGTCAGCGCGTATCTCGAGATGCAGGCCGGGGTGGACGTGATGGCGGAGCTGCCCAAGGAAGCACTGCACATGTCGGATGCGCAGTTGATCGGCACCCGGCTGCTGCAGGACACTCAGGGGCATTCCGGCACGGCGAAGATCGCGGAGCAGAAGCTCTACGACCAGGGCGTGATCACGGGTCCGGTGCGCGAGATCGACCCGTACTACAAGTCTCAGGTCAAGTTCTTGAAGGATCGGGAGTTCGACAACACCGAAGACATGCTCAAGGACTTGGCCGGCCTGATCCTGGAGGACGCGAAGCTCGAGCTGGTGGTGCGGGACGGGCAGGTGGTCGATGTGAAGGCGACCGGGCTCAACCAGCTGGTCGGCGGCTTCGACAACCGGGATCTGCGTGGTGACGATATCCGAGTCGACGAACACAACCGCCCGGTCATCGAGAACGGGGAGCGAGTGCGGCTGTCCGGGTGGCAGGACAAGAAGGATTCGGAGAAGGGTGTCGTCGACTGGGTCGATGAGTTGGTCGACCGGAGGGTGCGTGACATGGCCGGTACCGAACTCGCTGTCGCCGCGGGAGTCAAGCTGAAGTACGACGTCCTCGATGGGCGGTTCGACGACGGGTTCGACAGTGCCGATGCGGCCGAACTGGCGGGCAAGAAGATCATCAAGGAATTCGGCAACGAGAATCGCGACGACGCGGTGCTGGTTTTCGTGAACAAGGGCCGCATGCGGGGCACCGACTACAACACGATTCAACGCCTGATCGATGAGGGGACCGGCAATTCGGGCAAGTTCATCGGCGGCTCCAGATACGGGGAGGCCGCGGTGGACCAGGGTGACGGTCGAATGGGGCGCGGCGGCAAGGGGTCCGACCGGGAAACCGGCGGGACCCCCGGCACCGTCCAGCACTGGTATTCACCCAAGGACTACCGGGGCCCGGTGGCACATGACGGAGTTATCCGACAGGTCATCGAATATCAGAATGCCGCCAAGGCGCACCGGGAGGCCGTCGCCGACCATAACGAGAACCCGAGCATCGAGACCCTCAGCGCACTCACCGACGCGGACAAAGCCGTGCAGCACACCGAACAGGTTCTGCACGACGAGACAAGGCCGACCCTGCAACGTGTCGTCGACGAGCATCTCGCCGCAGCCGCCCGCCGCGGAAACTATCGAGCCAATGCTCCTCCGATGGGTGGCCGGGGCGACCTCGCCCCACCGGGGATGGGCCCGACTGCCCCGCCATCCCCAGAAAAGCAGATCGCCACACCGCATCCGGATGACAGCGACGGGTACGACAGCGATTCGACCGCCTCGCATTCGGGTGACTCGTTGTTCGACCACTCGGACGATTCGGCGTCGAGTCACAGCTGGACCGACGACGAGCTCTCCGAGTCGGACCTGGCCGAAAACGACGGTGGCCCAGCACTTTCCGATCAGCACACCAAGCCTGGTCCCGATATCCCCGTCGGTAAGCACGATGCCGACCCGCAGCGCGAGGCGCTCGGTCCCGACGAACAGCATTCCGACTCGAGCCGACCCGAAAATGACCGTGGCCCAGCTCTTTCCGGGCAAGATTCCAAATCTGGACCCGATTCCCCGGTCGGTCAGCGCGATGTCGACCCGCAGCGCAGGACGCCCGGCCTCGACGATCAGCGCTCCAACTCGGACTTGTCCGAGGATGACCGTGGGCCAGTTCTTTCGGAGCAGCCCGCCGAGTCTCGGCCCGATATCCCCGTCGGTCAGCACGATGGCGACCCGCAGCTTCGGACGCCCGGCGCCGACAAGCAGTCTGTACCCGATTCCCCGGTCGATCAGCGCGATGTCGACCCGCAGCGCAGGACGCCCGGCCTCGACGATCAGCGCTCCAACTCGGGCCTGTCCGAAAATGACCGTGGGCCAGCCCTTTCTGAGCAGCACAGTACTTCTCACCCCGACTCACTCGGTGATCATCATCAGACCGAGCCCAAACGCGAGACCACTGGCACCGACGAGACCCCGGCGGCAGAGGTTCCCGAACAGGTCCACACCCCCGGTGCGCAAGACCGCGCGAGCCGGGACCACACCGATCCCGACCCGCAGCGCGGACCGAAGTCCGACGAGCCGATGGGCCGGCGCGAGCAACAACTACGAAATCGCCTGCGGGACAACGACGAGGTCCGCGACCACCCGCGTGTGATCGATGCCCGGGATCGGCTGACCGCTGCGCGGACGGAGGTCGAGGACACCCGTCGGATGGTGGAAGGCGATCACGCGCAGGAGCCGGGATCGAACTCCGCGGCCGCCTTGCATGAGCTGCACGGAGAGGCGCAGTCGCAGCTACAGGAGGCGCATGCCGCGCACGAAGCTGCGGTAGAGCATGCGGTGCAGGAGCGTTACGAGGAGCTGCAGGCCGAATCCGAGGCCAGGATCGCCGCCGCTCAGCAGGATGCGGTGTGGATGCGCGAGTCCACCGAGGTTCAGATGCACACTGCCCGTGAGCATTTGCATATGACCACGAGCCACCTGAAGAAGGCCAGGGCCGAGTACGAGACGGCGAAGGCGGAACTCGGGACCGGTCTGCGGGACGTCGAGACCTCGCAGCAAAAGGTCGAGACGGCGCGGAATGCGTTGCACGACAGCCGGAACGAGTACGAACAGGCCCGCGCCGGCAACGAGCCGCGGCCGGAATACTTGAAGCAGTTGAGTCGTGAAGTCAAGCAGCGCACGCGAAATCTGCGGGATGAACTGATCGAGCACGAGGCACTGCTGACCGCCACCAGAAGTAATCCGGAAGAGCGGGCGGCGGTGCAGCGGGAGCGTCGTGAGCTGGCGCCGGCCTGGCGGGTCCAGGAGGCGTTCGGCAACAAGGTCGAGCAGCGATCCGCCGTGTGGCGCAAGGCATTGAGCCGGCAGCAGTCCGATCCGGCGGCGCAGGCGCGGGTGGAGGAGTTGCGCCAGGGTCTGGAGGAGCAGGAGGCGGCATATCCGCAGGCGGTCGAGAACTTCAAGACCACGATGCTGGGAGTGATCGAGGACCGGCTCGCGAGTGTCGAGAACGCGAAGAAACCGGATCGCGACGCCTACGAGGCGGGCCTGGCGGACAAGCGGGCGGCGATGCAGGCGGCGTCACGAAAGGCGCTCGCGGCCGCAGACGCGGTGCAGAAGGCCGCGTTCGTATTCCGGGACGAGGTGTTGCGCAAGACCACCGAGACCGACCCGGTGACCGGGCGGCGAGCGACCGACTACGAGGTGGATCGCCTGGTGCGTGTCGGCACTCGCGCGGAGCGGGTGGCGGCGATGCCGGAGTGGATGACGCGCCGGGATCCGGAGAGTCGCACCCCGCGCGAGACTCAAATGCTGGCGTATGTGCTGACCGAATTCGGCCCCGCGGATATGAAGGGTGGCGAGGGCAAGACCCTGCTGATGATCATGGCCGGGTACCGCGATGCCCGCGTCCATGGTGTGGTGAACAGCCTGACCAGCAGCGATCCGCTGGTGGTTGACATGATGAACGAGGTTCGGACGTACCTGGGATCGCATCACCCGGACGCGGGTGTGGATTTGGTGCATTTGCAGGAGAGCGAGCCGTTCCCGCAGTGGGGCTGGGATGCCCGGGACAAGGGCAGGAGCCTGCTGGTGGTGGGCACGAAAGAGGCGGTGATCTTCGCCGGCCTGCACGAGGCGCACGCCATGGTGGACGAGATCGAGCGGGCGGGTGCGCCGGCGGATGTGGTTGCGGGGCTGCGGGATTGGCTGCGTACGGAGCCGCACGTGGACGAGCTGGCCGATCACCTGAACGCGATGGCGCAGGAGCACGGGTCGTCGCGGCGGTTCCGGCCGCTGCCCGAGGGCGTGGGGAATTTCGACGAGGTCGATACCGCCTTCGACGGGCAGGTGCGGGGCGTGCTGTCACCGGGTGCCCGTGAGGACGCGAACCCGGAGCAGGTGGCGGAGCTGAAAGACGCATATGAGAAGTTCCGCATTGCGATGCTGGATCATCGCTTGAAGCCGGAAGATCGCTTGAACGCCAAGGATTTCGGCAGGCCGGAGAATACGAAGGGGCTCTGGCACGCGCGGTTGAGCGATACCGCGGTCGAGAAGCTGGCCGCGGCGACCGGCGAGGACCGGAATGTGGTGCTCGCCGCCGCGAAGCACTACACGAACTTCGCACTGGCCAGGTGGGGGCTCAAACGCGGCGCCGACTTCATCACCTCGCGCGAGCACGACAAGGTGATGCTGATCCACGCGAAGACCACCGACAAGTTGTCGTGGGATCGGGAGAAGGCCAGCGAGACGCGGTTGCAGGAGCTGGGCCAGTACCTCGACGTCGTCGAGGGCGTGACGGTGCGCGGTGATCACCCGGCGGATTCGCTGACGATGTCGCTGAATCAGTGGATCGGCAGCCGGTACCTGAAGAATCCGAAGGGTGTGTCGGGCACGGCGAAAGAAGTCGAAGACGTCATGTACGACAGCTGGGGCGGTAAGGGCGACGAGCGGGGTGACTATTTCGGGGTGCCGGAGATCGAGCGGTATTACCGATCGAAATTGGACGAGGAGGATACGTCCAAGTTCAACAGTCGCATGGCGAAACTGGCGGGTATAGCGACCGACGTCATCGACGCCGCGAAGATCTCGTTCACCGTGCAGGACGGCGTGATTGTGGGGATCGAGCAGAAGGGCCGGCCGCAGTGGAACATCTCGCTCGACAACAGCGAGATCCGCGGCGACAGTGAGCGTCTGGTGGAGCGGGTCGTCGACAAGCCGGGCGGCGGCCGGACGGTCGAGGAGACCAGGATCGAGCTGAATCACTGGCGGGACAAGGAATTGTCCGAGCGGGGGGTCATCGATTGGGTCGACGCGATGGTCGATCGACGCGTAATGACGCATGCGCTGGAACACGGGCTGACGATCGCGAAAGGGGTGAAACTCACCTATACCGCGATCGATGCCGAGTGGCACGAGCAGCACGGCGGCGGTGATGCCGCCGAGATCAAGGCCGCCGAGCTGGTGAAGCAGTTCGGGAAGCCGGGCAGCATCATGTTCATCAACAAGTCGGGTGCGCGCGGGACCGACCCGAAGCCGACGGCGGAGTCGAAGTTGCTCGGCGGCGTCATCACCAGAGTCAGTGGCGGCCCGGCCTTTTCGATGCGAGTGTTGTTGCAGGCGATCTGGCGTTCGGCCCGCGGCGGGTCGGGCGAGGACCGGGAGAACGGCGGCACGCCCGGGTCGGCGAAGGTCTATATCGCGACCGACGATTTCGTCACCGAAATCGAAGACGCGCAAGCCGTTCGCGAGGTCATCCAGTACGCCAAAGCGATGGAGGAGCGGGACCAGGCCGCCGCCCGGTACGAGGCCGATCCTTCCGTGGAGAAACAGAAGGCTCTCGGCAAGGCCGATGAGCGCGTCGAGGAGACCGAGCGGGTGCTGCAGGACGAGACGATGCCGCGATTGCAGCGTCGCGCCGAGGAACAGCTGCTCGCGCCCCACCGCGTGCACGAGGACGCGGAACCCGTTCCTGGAGAACGAGACCCACTCCCGGTCGAAGACCCCGGCGCGCATCGCGCCAATGCTCCTCCGGCTACTTCGTCCGCGAGCAAGACGGATGCCGCACCCGGCTCGTCGCGGCGGCTCGCCGCGCCGTCTCCGGAGGGGGAGAAGGTCGGCGCTCGGCTCGATGGCAGTTCTCCGGACACCGCCCAAGGTTCGGGTCCGAACGCGTCCGTATTCGACGGTTCGTCGAATACGTTGCCGCCCAAGCAATCCGGTGCGCCTGGCCGCACCGACCCGGTGTTCGAGCCCCCGGCGGGTGAGACCTCCTTCGGCCCGGTTCCGGATAAGATATTCGCCGCCGACTCCCATTCGGCCGCACATCATCACCGGACCGACCCGTACGCCGGTGAGACCTACCCCGATGACATCGGCCGCGATCTGCAGCCGCCGTACGTGCGCGGCTCCGATTCGGCGCGGGGGTCGTCGTCTCGGGATGGTGAGTTGGGGCCGTCGGCTCCGCCGGTGTCGGGGTCTGGTTCGGTGGGGGGTTCGGGGTTTGAGGGGGTGTTGGGTGGCGGTGATTGGATGGTTGATTTGCCGTCTCAGTGGGAGCCGGCGGATGGTCCTATTCAGTATTTCGATGATGTTGCGCAGTTTCTGGCTGATTTCGGGGCGGAGTTGACTACGGCGGAGACTCGGGGTGGTGAGTTCTGGAATTATTCGGGTGCGCATATTTATCTGGGTGATGATGAGGGGACGTTGCGGCTGGTTGTTGGTGAGAATGGTGATGTGTATCCGGAGTATCGTTTCAATGATTCGGATACTGCGGCTGGCATGGAGCCTGTCTCGAGGGGTGGTGCTCTGAATTTCATTCGTGGTTATATTGCCGAGCTCAACCGTGATATCACGGCGGTATTCGTTGAGCGTCCCGTCGTCGATGTTTCCGCCGCCGAGCCCGCGGTGGATGCGGGTTCGCGGTCTGCTGATACCGCTGCTGTCCCGGGGTCGGGTCCGTTCAGTGATCTGACGCCTGGAATGCAACAGGTATTCGCTTACCGTGGCAAGGGATACAGTGATCCGCGGATAAATCTCGTTCTCGGTCTCAAGGGCAAAAATTCCGTCTCGGAATATTTCGACAGGGCACGCGTGATACTTGGAGTGGAGAACAATGAAGCGGCAATGGAGAAAGTAGCGGATGACCCAGACTTTGACAGAATGAAGAGCGAGTTGCCGCCTCCGTCCGACCATCTATTAGCGGAGGAGCGGGCAACTCTTCCATATGTCGCCAAAGGCCACCGGTCCAGGCAGATCGACGACATCCTGGAAGTGCCCCGGCGAACGTCCTCGCGGCGTATCGATGAGTTGGCCAAGGTATTCGAGGTTCGGGAAAGCACCGATGATTGGGTGGCTTTCACTTCGGCGCTTCGGGAGAAAGCGTTGGATTGTGGGGCGCTGACCCTCGAGGAGTTGGACAGGACTGCAGCGCCTTCGGAGCTGATGCCCAAGGATCGAAATCTCCTCGAGCACTTCGCTGCCGGATATTCGGGTGCAGAAGTCATGGCGGCACTCGGGTTGAAGCCGGACACTGTGCCCGCCTATCTGAACAGAATCGGCCGCCGTTTTAGTGTTGCAGTCAGTAGCCAGCGGGTGATTCCACATGAGGTGGCTCAGCTTCTGGTAAAGGTCGATCCTTATTTGCGGAAAGGCCAGATCGCGGAGTTGCGGATGCGACGCGGCGGCGGGGACGGGTCTGCGGTCCTGCAGCCGCCGTACGTGCGCGGCTCCGATTCGGCGCGGGCGTCGTCGTCTCGGGATGGTGGGGTGCGACCGTCGGCTCCGCCGGTGTCGGGGTCTGGTTCGGTGGGGGGTTCGGGGTTTGAGGGGGTGTTGGGTGGCGGTGATTGGGTGGTTGATTTGCCGTCTCGGTGGGAGCCGGCGGATGGTCCTATTCAGTATTTCGATGATGTTGCGCAGTTTCTGGCTGATTTCGGGGCGGAGTTGACTACGGCGGAGACTCTGGGTGGTGAGTTCTGGAATTATTCGGGTGCGCATATTTATCTGGGTGATGATGAGGGGACGTTGCGGCTGGTTGTTGGTGAGAATGGTGATGTGTATCCGGAGTATCGTTTCAATGATTCGGATACTGCGGCTGGCATGGAGCCTGTCTCGAGGGGTGGTGCTCTGAATTTCATTCGTGATTATATCGCCGAGCTTGGCCGTGATATCACGGCGGTATTCGTTGAGCGTCCCGTCGTTGATGTTTCTGTCGCCGCGCCCGAGGTGGACACGGGTTCGGGGTCTGTTGATACCGTTGCTGATCCGGGGTCGGGTTCGTTCAGTGATCTGTCGCCTGAAGGGCGAGAGGCATTCGCCTACCTTGGCAAGGGATACAGCGAACAGCGGATGATGCGAGCTCTGAATAAAGGCAGAGCTTCCATCCAGGAACGTTTCTACTGGGCACACTTGAAACTTGGAGTAGAGAACAAAGCGGAGGCAATAAAAAAGATAGAGCACGACCAAGGATTTATCGACATGGTGCGTGGTGTGCCGCATCCGTCCGGCCATCTGACAGCGCAAGAGCGGGATATTCTTCCGTATGTCGCCAAAGGCCACCGGTCCAGTCAGATCGATGAGATTCTGAGGCTAACCAAGTCGTCCTTGAATATTATCAAGGAGTTGGCCAGGGTATTCGATGTCCGGGTCAGCGCCGATAACTGGGTAGGTTACACCTCGACTCTGCGGGAACGTGCCGTGGAGCAGGGGGTACTGACCGTCGAAGAGCTGGACAAGATTGAACCTCCTTCGAAACTGGCGCCCCATGAGCGAAACGTCCTCGAGTACTTCGCTGCCGAGTACACGGGTGCAGAAGTCGCGGCGGCACTCGGGTTTAAGCTGGACCGTTTGCTCGGAAATCTGCACAGAATCGGCCGCCGTTTTGATGTTGTAGTCAATAGCCGGCGGCTGGTTCCAGACGAGGTGGCTCAGCTTCTGGTAAAGGTCGATCCTTATTTGCGGAAAGGCCAGATCGCGGAGTTGCGGATGCGACGCGGCGGCGGGGACGGGTCCGCGGTCCTGCAGCCGCCGTACGTGCGCGGCTCCGATTCGGCGCGGGCGTCGTCGTCTCGGGATGGCGGGGTGCGGCCGTCGGCTCCACCGGCGGCCGTTGCGGCAGCCCATTCGTCCGTTGCCGACCCGCGGGCGAGCCGGCCGTCCGAGCGGGAGGCCGACGACGGTGAGTTCGGACCCGACCTGCGGCAGCAGCACGAGGTCGAACTCGATAGGCCGACTCAGGTCCGTCGGCAACGCTTCAACCACGACGGTCTGCGTCCGCCGCGACTGTCTCGTGGCGACCGGCGGAAGAATCTGACACCTGCGCAGCGGGAGAAGTTGCTGCCGACTCCCGCCGTCGGGATGCGGCTGCGCCGCCCCACGGATGGCGAGGGCCTCCTCAGCATCATCGATCACCACGGCGGGGTGGAGCGACTGCCGGCCAAGGGCGTGAAAGTGCCCGCCATATTGGTCGAACAGCACGGCCATGGACCCGACTATTACCAGATCATGTGGCCGAATGAGCCGATCCAGTATGTGCGTCGGGATCTGGCCCATGTTCCTGGGTATCGGGCCGCGGGGTTCACTTTCGAACACGGGCCGAACGGTGACCTCCGTGGCACGCTGAGCTGGGATGTGCCGGGCGGTGAGGCTCGATTCCTCGCGTACGACGCCGAGGATCGGCCGACGCCGACGATAGTCGCCTACGACGACCCCCTCGTGATGAAACCCGGGTTGGGGCCGTGGCGGTGGATGAAATTCCCCGAGGACTCGCGGTGGGTCCGTACCGCCGCGCCACACGACATTATTCCGGAACTGCCGCGTCTGGCTCCCCGGCACAATGATCCGCTCTACGGGCGAGACGAACGGGGCAAGCCCAGGCCAAAGCCGCAAGACGTGCGGCAGGGTAAGGCCGGCGATTGCTCCCTGCTGGCCGATCTCAAGTGGCTCGCCCACCACGATCCGGATTCGATCATCAGGATGTTGCACGACAACAAGGACGGCACCGTCTCCGTCCGCCTGCTCGTCGAAGACGACCATGGCGACACCAGGCTGGAATGGGTGCGGGTCGAGAAGTCGAACTATGTCGAAGTCGGCACCGAGACCGGGTATTTCATCCGCCATGAGCCCGGAGAACCACTGTGGGCCACCATGATCGAGAAGGCTTACGCGATCCGTTTCGGCAACGGCGACGGCTACCTGGCCCTCGAAGGCCACCCGCTCGTTCAGGCGGCAGCTCGCTTGGGCAAGGGCTTCCACCTGGCCAAGGGTGGAGCTTTGCCGCAACCGGTCCAGCAGATGCGGCGTCGCGACATACTGCATCCACTCAGATTCGACGTCGACACGCTGCACGAGTTGGTGAGCACCTATATTTCACGCCAGGTGCGCTCGGACATCTCGACCGACGATTTCCCCGTGGCGGATTTCGAGTTCTCGCACGCGCTGGCCGAAACCTTCGAGGATTGGAATGCTGCGGATCTCAGGTCCCCCACCGGTTTCCGCGAGCGTCTCGACCGGCTTCACCCGCAGCAATGGGAACTGGAAAAGGACGCTCTGACCCAATATCTCCACGAGGTATACGACGGGCAGCCGGAGGACCGGGTACTGTCCGGCAGATCCGTGGTCGCGGCCCGGGCCATCGGGCAACTGATCCGATGGGCACTGCAGCGCGACACCACAGTGACATTGGCGACCGACCGATTCGGGGGGGGTGGTTCGAATCTGCAGGTGGGGCCGGGCCTGCTGCCGGACCATGCCTTTACGGTCCTCGGGGTCGAGTACGATGCGAGCGGTGCACCGGTGCGCCTGCTGCTCGAGGACCCGCACGACCATCACCACCGGTATCCCGTCCCGGCCGCCGGTATCGAACTCCGCCTCGACCCCCGCCCTGTCGAGCACACCGGTGATTCGGTCCGGATTCGCAAGGACCCCGACGGCACCGAATACTTCACCCGGCCCAGCGGCAAATTTCGCCGCGACCCCGACGGCACCGTTTACGGTCTCCTCAGCGACCATGCCCGCTTCTGCAGAACCACCGACGGCACACAGCATCGCACCTACCCCGACGGCAGCCGATTCCGGCGCACGGTCGACGGCACGGTGTTCTGGACGAGCGGGGACGGCCGCGATAAGCGGTTCAAGCGGCGAGGGGATGCCGACTGGACCGACGACCCCGGCCGCATCGACCCGCCGGACGCGACGATACCGCGCCGCGGCGGCATCCTGGCGGTCGGTCTCGAATACCTGCCGTTGTTCAGCGGCATTGGACTGAGCGGCCCCGGAGCATACGGTCTGGACCGGCCCCAGCGAGTAGACCAGCTGCTCAACGCTCTCGACAGCAATGCCTGGCGGACCCTGTTCGACGAGCAGGCCCCCTCGCGGCTCGACGGTTTGGAAGACGACCTGCTGCGCGGCCTGTTCGACGAACCCCGCGAGCCGCGTGCCGACATGGATACCGTCGCCGCCCTCACGGGCCTGACACCCAGATTGCCGGCCCCTGGCCCTTCCGGCACCCGCGAAACGCGGCCGAGGACCGACGACGAACCACGTGTCGGCCCCGAGCACAGCGAGTCCGGGGCGGGTGGTCTTGTTCGGCCCGGCGACGGTCCGGGGAGGCTTCTCCCGGGTGCGGTGTCGGAGGGGGATCGGTTCGACGAGTTCGGCTGGGGGGTGTTCCGGGACAAGTTTACGAGGGTTGATTTCCCGGCGGATACGAGGTTTACGTTCACCGATCGTGATGGATCCCGGTATGTGGCGAGAGTGGAGGAGCCGCAGGGGCCGGAGGGTGGCCGGTATGTCCGGTTTGATGAAGGCAGGGTGTGGCCGGTGGCGGAGTTCGGGAGGCGTTTGCGGGCGGGTTCGCGGCAGTTGATTGGTGGTGTGGTGCGGGTGGTGCAGCCTGCGGTGACTGCCGGGGTTGCCCGGGTGTGGGAGACGGGCCGGTTTTTGTTCGTGCTGGCTGATGATGTTTTCGTTGCGGGGACGAAGGCGTCGTGGCGTGAGGTGGTGCCGGGTGGAGAGGAGAGGAAGGTGTCGGCGACGTTGCGGGAGGGTGGTGTGTTGGATGTTGCGGAGGGTGATTCGAGGTTGCCGATGGTGTTGCCGGTGGCGGGGTTGATGGAGCGTTTGCGGAATGTGGGCGCGGTGGAGGTGGAGGCCGTTCAACGGCGTTTGCCTCCTCCTCGGCCGGGGCCGCCGACGCCGAGGCAGTTGCAAGTACTCAATGGGGTTGCGCAGGGCAAAACCCTTCCAAAGGTCGCTGAGGACCTCGGCATCACCAATGCCCGGACCGAGGAAATCTGGAGGGACGTGCTCGACAAGTTGGACCTGAAGGGGGGTGAGCGTCGTGATTGGTCGATTGCGGTGCTGCTGGGCCGGGAGCATGGGTGGTTGCGGCCGGATCCGTTGCCCGGTGATCTGGATTTCGTGTATTTCGGGCGGGATCCGGAGTCCGGCCGGCCGGTATCGTTCTCGGCCGATGAGGTCGGTTTACTTTCTGTGGTGGCGCGGCACAAATTTACTGCCAGGGGACGTAATCGCTCTGATATAGCCGAGGAGTTCGGTGCCACTAAATGGGTAGTCGACGGGCTTGTGAGGTCGATATACATCAAATTGAATCTGTCGGATGAGGCCCGTAACCTACCGAATGCGAGGCGGGTGGCTCGTGAGTGGGGATTACTGGCTCGGAAGCCTGAACCTGGTGACGGGGACTATTCGGGTACGTTGCCGCCTGCTGAAGGCGCAACGCTTTCCGCGCCGGCGCAGGCATCCTCGTCGCGGGATAGCGGCGCGGCGCGGCCCTCGGTTCCGCGCGCGTCGGGCGCGGACTCGACGGGCGACCGAAACGCTCCTATCGCCGACCCGAGTGGGCCGGGGGATGGGGCTGTCTCGGTGCGTGATGACCTCCACCCCGGTCATGACGACACCATGCCGGCCATCCCGGCCGGTGAGCGCATCCGGGACTTCGACGACCCGGGCCAGTTTCTCGAGGAGCTCGGCGAGGACATGGGCGCGGCCGAGGCACCGGGCGGGGCATTCCCCAGCTACCGGCCCGGTACTGCCCCCGACGGCGTCTCGCGCACCATCCCGGGCGGCGCGGACGGCGCCGCCGCTCCGGGTACCACACCGATCGGCGCACCGCACTCACCGGCCGATGCCCCCGTGCGGCGCCCCGAGCTAGTACTGACACCCAGGCAAAGGGAGATACTCGAGCAGTACGTCATCGACGAGAGCTACAAAGAAGCCGGAAAACGGCTCGGCGGTACTAACAAGGCCACGGTGTTCCAGCACGTGGCCGGCGCGGTACGCAAGCTCGGGGCGGCGGATGTGTGGCAGGTTGTGGATTGGCAGCGCGATGCCGACGACCGGGGGGTCGTTGTCGAGCAGATCGCGGAAGAAGCACGGCGACACTCGCAGACCGCGCAGAGATCGGTCGGGCTGCGGACAGTCCATCAGGGGGAGGCGTTCGCGCAGTACGTTCTCGACTGGCGCTACAGCGCAGCCGGAAGAAGTCTGGGCATGGACCCATCCGCGGTGAGGTCCGCCGTGGCCGCCATGGTGCGCATGCTCGGGGCGGCGCATGTGGGGCAGGCTGCGCGATGGCAGCGTGAGGCCGTCCGCCGGGGGGTTGGTGTCGAGCAGGTCGCGCGAGAAGCGCGGCAACACCCGCAGACCGTGGGGGAACCGGGCGCCGAGGGCGGTTACACCGCCGGCCCCAGCACACTGACGGATGCCGGAAATCAACTGGGGGACGGTACGGCGCTGTGGGACCACCCGATGTTCGACGCTCCGGTACCCGGCGCACACCCACCCGAAATGCTGGTAGACCGCGGAGTCGATGCCGAGCAGGTCGCGCGAGAAGCGCGGCAACACC
>NZ_JBEXUI010000070.1:0-20725 GCF_040614395.1 Nocardia sp. NPDC005998
GTCGGCGGTCGATTCGTCGCCGCTGAGTGGTCCCGGAAATTCGTTCGACCTGCGCAGCGGCGCACGGTGACACTGAGGCAACGACTCCCAGTCGGCTGACTTTCAAAGTTCCGAAGGCCGATGGGCGGATCCGGTGGCGGCCGGATCCGAGGAGGATGCGCCCTCGACGGATACCGGTGTAACCCGGTCACGTCCGGAGCGCACCCTCCAAGGCGGGACGGTCGAGCAGGCGAAGGAGGCGTGTCTTCGTCTGCTCGCCGTCCGCGCCCGCAGCCGTGCCGAACTAGCTCAGCGCTTAGCAGCCAAGGGTTTCACTCCCGATATCACCGAACGAGCCCTCGACCGCTTCACCGAGGTCGGCCTGATCGACGATGCCGCCTTCGCCGAACAATGGGTCCACTCCCGCCACACCTTCTCCGGCAAAGGCAAACAAGCCCTGGCCCAAGAACTCCGCCGCAAGGGCATATCCCAATCCGACGCCGCTCCCGCCCTCGCCGCCATCACCGCCGACGACGAGGAAGAACGCGCCGCCGAACTGGTCCGCCGCAAACTACGCACCATGCCCCCGAACCTGGACCGCGACAAAACAATCCGCCGCCTCGTAGGCATGCTCGCCCGCCGCGGCTACCCTCAATCCACCGCCTTCACCGTAGTAAAAGCCGAACTCGCCCAAGCCCAATTCGACGCCCCAGCCCCCGACTGAGCGCCCACCACGCCTGACCTGGTCCCGTTCCACAGCGCCCATATAGTCAGCGAGAATGCGCTGGTGCAGGTGTGCTCTCGATGTTTACCTGCACCAGCGCATGGTGATCACTGGTCCAAGACTCTGCGCTACGAGGGTGTTCGTGGCGAACTCCGGATGAGTGTGATCCAGTGGATCGCACTGGTGGCCGTAAACCTGACTGCGACAAGGTGATCCGCCGTCATTGGCGCTCGCCTGTTGCGGCCGTCGCCAATCCGCAGCCTGCACTGTGGTGCACGCCGAAGTTGCCACCCACTGGGGGAGTGTGGGTGGGGTCAGTTTTGGAAGGCGGGGGTGAGGGATTCTTCGCACCATTGGCGGAAGGTGGTGGGGGTGGTGGATTGGGGGGTGCGGGGTTCGGCGTTGTCGAGGCCGTTGTTCTTGGCTTCGAGCATGTCGAGCATGCCCTGGGCCATTACTTCGGACATACCGGATTCGAGGAGTCTGGTCTTGAAGGTGGTGCCGGGGATCTGCTGGAAACGGATCGGGCGGCCGAGTACTTCGGACATGATCTGTGCCATGTCGTTTCCGGAGAGGTCCTCGGGGCCGAGGATGGGGACGCTGTCCTGTCCCGTCCAGGAATCATCGAGTAGCAGTTCGGCGGCGACAGTGGCGATATCGCGGGTTGCGCAGGTTGGGCGTTTGTGATCGGGGGCGACTGGCCAGAAGAATGTGCCCTGGCTTTTGATGGTCTCGACTTGGCCGAGCATATTGTCCATGAACGAGGGCATGGTCAGCGCTCGGTAGCTCACGCCGGTGCTTGCGATCAGATCGTCCATGGCCAGCGATGCCGTGACCAGTCCGGCGTGTGCGGCTACCGCCGACCCGCGCCCGACGGCCGAGACTCCGACCACTCGCTGCACGTCCTGGCTCGTGAATGCCGCACACGCGGGCCGGGTGAAGTCGAGAAAGGCGGCATCGAGGCTCGTGGCGCGAAGGTTCGGGGGAAGGAGCCAGAACACGGCGTCGGCATCGGCGAATGCCTTGGTGACCACATCGATATCCCCGTGTGAGCCCTGCACGATGTCGACGCGCTCGCGGATGTCTGCGGGCAGGCGTGCGGGATCGCGTGCGATGACGCGGACCGCTGCGTCGCTGTCGAACAGACGCTGGAGGACCTGGTGGCCGATGGTGCCGGTTGGGGTGGTGACAACGATCATGACGACCTCTGTTCGTGTGATTTGGCATTGGCCAGTCAACTCGGCACGACACCGAACCTGAAGGACCGATCCGATATCCGTTGATACCGTGGGGATATGAGTGATCTGGAGGTTCGCCAACTCCGATACTTCGTGGCCGTCGCGGAGGAATTGCATTTCGGGCGCGCCGCCGAGCGCCTGGGGATGGCGCAGCCGCCGCTGTCCCGCGCGATTCGGGAGCTGGAACGCCAGTTGGGTGTTCAGTTGTTCGAGCGCACCACCCGGCAGGTTGTGCTCACCGCGGCCGGTGAGGTTTTGCTCCGCGATGCCCCGACCGCACTCGACGCGGTCGCCGCCGCTGCGCAGCGAGCCCGGCACGTTGGGCAGCCCACGCCCGGGTTGCGGCTCGCGCTCAAAACCGATTACGACGGCGGGCTCCTGCTGCAGATCCTCGAGACATACCAGCGTGCGGAAGCGGCGATTCCGGTCGAGGTGATGTTGGGCGGTCGGGGTCAGCAGGTCCCGGCCCTGCGCCAGGGCCGAGCGGATATCGCACTGCTGCCCACCCCGTTCGACGACCGCGACCTGGACGTCGAACCCCTGCTGACCGAGCCGCGCGTGGTTGCATTGGCGGCATCCGATCCCTTGGCCGCCCGCGCAACCCTGTGCTTGGCCGACCTCACCGGCAGAATGTTGCCCGACGGCTCACCCGCCGACCAGGACGGCCTGATCCCCAATGCTCACAGCGGATCCCACGGCCGGAACCCGGTCGCCCGCCGGACAAACCTGGACCTGGCACAGATCTTCCATCTGATCGAACTGGGCAGCATCATCTGGTTCCCGCCAGCCTCGGTGGCCCGCCGCCACCCCCGCCCTGATATCGCCTACCGTCCCGTCACCGACCTCCAGCCGACCACCCTCGCCCTGGCCTGGCCACAAACCTGCCACTCACCTGCCGTTGCCGCCTTCGTCCGCGCCGCCACCACCGTCGCAGCAGCCACCTACCCACCCGAATCCGCCACGACAGAAGAACCTTCTACCCCCAGCCTTCTCGACGCGGAAGGGCTCCAAGGCGTCGTGACCTCGTCCTGACAAGGGCACATGGTCGGGACCACCCACCCGTTCGCCGCGACCGCGACTGCGGCATCGGTTCGGCGAGCATGCGTTGTTGCTGTCCGGGCCGCTTCCGTTACGGCAGTCAACTGTTCGCCCGGATCCGGCCAGGGCGGTCGAGACTTTTCGTGTCCAACGCCGCTTTCCTGAGGCCGAAGGCCTCCAGGCCGTGGTGACCTTGCCCTGACCGCCATGACCGGTGCGGATCATCCACTCTTCCACCGCGATACTGCCCCGAGTTCGGCGGTCATAAGCTGCCCGGGTCTGTGTCAGCCCTCCCGTTACGGCAGCCGAGTACTTGCCCGAATCCGTCGCGTCACATTCGCCTTTGGCCTTTCACGCCGCATGCTCGACGGGGAAGGGCTCCGAGGCATCGTGACCTCGTTCTGACCAGCGCACAACGGTCGGGACCACCCATCTGTTCGCCGGACCGCGACTGCACCCTCAGTTCGGCCAGCATGCGCTGGCTTCTTGTCGGTGCCCATCGGTCGCGGCGGCCAGCTATGCGGCCGATTCCGCTGCGGCTGACGTGTTCCACGTCCGCCGAGCCCGTCCCCGACAGGAGGTCGTGTGCACACCATCGACGGACGGTCCTGGTTCCGCGCGGCTACCGGTGACATGCAGATGACCCGCACCGGTCGCCGAGGCGGGAGATCCCGCGATCGGCGACCAAGGCGAGGAGTCTTCGAGCCGAACAGTCGGCTGGGCTCAGGACTTCTGAGTGATATCCATTCCGGGGGTGGCGTCGGTCAGGACCGAGTCGGCGGCGACGACCGTGCCTCCTCTCTTGCGTTTGCGGGAGCGGAGGCGCTGCTCGAGTTTGTTGGCCACGACGGTCAGGGTGCTGTTCAGCAGAATCATTACTACTGCGACGATCATCAGTGCGGGCACCGTATTGCGTTCGGCGGCGCCGAGTTGGGAGCCCTGACGGACGATCTCGAGGTAGGTGATCTGGTAGCCGAGGGCCGAATCCTTCAGTGCGACAACCATCTGTGAGATCAATGCGGGCAGCATCGCGGTGATCGCCTGCGGCAGCAGGATCAGTCGCATCAGCTGGCCCTTGCGCAGACCGAGGGCCACCGCGGCCTCGGTCTGCCCCTTGGGCAGCGATTTGATACCAGCGCGCACGATTTCGGCGATGACCGAGCCGTTGTAGATCGTCAGCGCGATCACCACGGCCCATAGTGCGAGCTGATCGACCTTGAATACCTGGTAATCGGAGAAGACGTAGAACAGGAAGATCATCAGGATCAGCACCGGGATGGCCCGGGCCACCTCGACGATCGCGCCCGCCACCCAGCGCACCAGCCGGTGGTCCGAGAGCCGCAGGATGCCGAAGATCATGCCGATCACCAGGGCGAACACGATCGACAGCAGCGCGGCCACGAGGGTGCCGCGCAGACCGGGCAGCAGATAGGTCTTCCAGACGTCCGCCTCGAGGAACGGCTTCCACTTCTCCGCGGTGAACTGCCCCTTATCGGCGAAGCCGCGGTAGAACACCCAGCCGAGTGCCAGTACCGCGACAATCGCGATGACGGAATAGATCTGGTTCCGCAGGCGCGCGCGTGGTCCCGGCGCGTCGAAAAGGACCGAAGCTCCAGAACTCATCGGGCCACCTCGAATCGCTTGGCCAGCCAGCCGAACAGCAGGCCGGTCGGCAGGGTCAGGATTACGAAGCCCAGGGCGAAGATGAAGCCGATGGTGATCAGCGCGGCCTCGTTCTCGTTCATCTTGGCCATCAGGGTCGCGGCCTCGGCCACGCCGATGGCCGAGGCGATGGTCGAATTCTTGGTCAGTGCGATCAACACACTGCCCAGCGGGGCAATGACCGAACGGAATGCCTGGGGCAGCACCACGATCCGCAGATTCTGCAGGAAGGTGAAGCCCAGTGAGCGGCCCGCCTCGGACTGGCCCATCGGCACGGTATTGATGCCCGCGCGCAGCGATTCGCAGACAAATGCCGCGGTGTAGATGCTGAGTCCGAGTACTGCGTAGCGGAAGTTGTTCTGCGCCAGCGAGTTCGGGCCCTCGGGTGCGAGCTTCCAACCCATCGTGGAGTAGAGGCCCAGCGAGCAGAACACGATGATCAGCGTCAGCGGGGTATTGCGGAAGATGGTGACGTAGGCGGTGCCGAGAAGGCGGGCGACCGGCACCGGAGAGACGCGCATGGCGGCGACGAATGTGCCCAGGATCAGGGCGAGGACCGCCGACGCCGCGGTCAATTTGATGGTCACCCAGAAGGCGCCGAGGACGTCATACCTCGAGATCAGGTCGAACACGGTGGGCGCGTCCCTCCGATCGGATAGATGTGCGGCGGCCGGAGATCGTCCTTCCGCGCGCTATGTACAGGGGTGCTCGTAGCGAAGAGATCGGGTGGCCCGGTGCGGACCACCCGATCAGGAACTCAGTACCGGTTCACCGTCGGCGGCGTCGGCGCCTGGTAGCCGGAGACACCGACCGTGGAGTCGAACGCCTTCTTCCAGGAACCGTCCGCGATCATCGCCTCGATCGCGTCGTTGACCTTGTCGCGCAGTTCCTTATCGCCCTTCTTCAGGCCGATGCCGTAGTTCTCCGTGGTGAACGGCTTGCCGACGACCTTGAACGTGCCCGCGCTCTGCGCGGCGTAACCGGCCAGGATGATGTCGTCGGTGGTCACCGCGTCGTACGAACCGGCCTGCAGGCCCTCGAGGCACAGCGAGTAGGTGTCGTTGGTCTGCAACTGGGTGTCCGGGTAGTTCTTCTCGATGTTCTGGGCCGGGGTGGAGCCCTTCACCGAGCAGACCTTCTTCCCCTTCAGATCATTGGGGCCGTTGATGCTGTTGTTGTCGGCCTTCACCAGCAGCGACTGGCCCGCGACGTAATACGGTCCGGCGAAGTCGACCTTCTCCTTGCGCTTGTCGTTGATCGAGTAGGTGGCGACGATGTAGTCGACCTGACCGTTTTCGATCAGCGTCTCGCGCTGACCGGAGGGCGACTCCTTGAACGTGATGTTCTCCGGCTTCACGCCGAGCTTGCCGGCCACGTACTTGGCGACCTCGACATCGAAGCCGCTGTAGGAGCCGTCCTTATTGCGCAGGCCGAGGCCCGGCTGATCGAATTTGATGCCGACGGTGAGCTTGCCGTCCTTGGCGTGGTCCAGTGCGGACTTATCGCCGCCGCCCCCACAGGCGGCGGTGCTGGCGGCCAGCGTCAGGGCTACCGCCCCGATGCCGAGTCGAAGCGCACGGTTGATCCTCATCGGTTCCTTCTCCCTCTGGTGTTTACTCGGTTCAGTGGCTCAGGATCTTGCCGAGGAAATCCTTGGCGCGGTCGGACTTCGGCGCGGTGAAGAACACCTCGGGTGTGTCGTCCTCGACGATCAACCCGTCCGCCATGAACAGCACGCGGTTGCCCGCCTTGCGCGCGAAGCCCATCTCGTGGGTGACGACCAGCATCGTCATCCCCTCCTTGGCCAGCGACACCATGACGTCGAGCACCTCGTTGACCATCTCCGGGTCCAATGCCGAGGTGGGCTCGTCGAACAGCATCACCTTCGGGCTCATCGCCAGCGCCCGGGCGATCGCCACCCGCTGCTGCTGGCCGCCGGACAGCTGCGCCGGATACTTGTCGGCCTGGTTGGCGATGCCGACGCGCTCGAGCAGTTCCATCGCGCGCTTGCGGGCGTCGTCCTTCGTGACCTTGCGCACCTTCAGCGGCGCAAGCATCACGTTCTCCACGATCGTCTTATGAGCGAAGAGGTTGAACGATTGGAACACCATCCCGACGTCGGCGCGCAGTGCGGCGAGTGATCGGCCCTCGGCGGGCAGCGGTACGCCGTCAATGGCGATATCGCCGGAGTCGATGGGCTCGAGGCGGTTGATGGTGCGGCACAGCGTCGACTTCCCAGATCCCGAGGGACCGAGAACAATGACGACCTGCCCCTTGGGGACTTCGAGGTTGATATCGCGCAGAACATGCAGTTCACCGAAATGCTTGTCCACATTGCGCATCGAAATCATCGGTGCGCCCGTGGCGGTACTGCCCTCATCAGAACTAGTTGCCCCGGTTTTGGCCAACCCGATTGTGTCGGGCACGGCGGCTTCGTCGGTCATGGTCCAAGACCTTAAGCGGAAAACGGCGATTTGCCCCGGTTTCTGCGACACACCGTCGCGACACGCCGGTCCGACACAGGGCCGTAACCCATCCGATGCGACTCGGTCGGGGCCCGGAGCCTGCGCCGATGCGCTGAAAACCCACATTGCCCACCCCCGTACCCTGGATGGGTGGATTCGATCGGACAGGCAGTGTTGTCTCCCGCACCTTCGGCCCAGGACGGCACCCGCAGTTACGAGGTCCGCACCTTCGGTTGCCAGATGAACGTGCACGATTCCGAACGCTTATCCGGCCTACTCGAGGATGCGGGTTATGTGAAGGCCGCGCCCGGCGCGACGGCCGACCTCGTCGTCTTCAATACCTGTGCGGTGCGCGAGAACGCCGACAACAAGCTCTACGGCACCCTCGGCCACCTCGCGCCCATCAAGGCCGACCGGCCCGGCATGCAGATCGCCGTCGGCGGCTGCTTGGCACAGAAGGACCGCGACACCGTCGTGCGCAAGGCGCCGTGGGTGGATGTGGTGTTCGGTACGCACAACATCGGTTCGCTGCCGGTGCTGCTGGAGCGGGCCCGGCACAATGCCGAGGCGCAGGTGGAGATCCTGGAATCGCTGGAGGCGTTCCCGTCGAGCCTGCCCGCCAAGCGTGAATCCGCCTACGCTGGCTGGGTTTCGATCTCGGTGGGTTGCAACAACACCTGCACGTTCTGCATCGTGCCGTCACTGCGCGGCAAGGAGGTCGACCGCCGTCCCGGTGATGTGCTCGCCGAGGTGCAGGCGCTGGTCGACCAGGGCGTGCTGGAAGTCACGCTGCTCGGTCAGAACGTGAATTCCTACGGCGCCTCCTTCGCCGATCCCGATGAGGCCCGCGATCGCGGCGCATTCGCCAAACTGCTGCGCGCCGCCGGACGGATCGACGGCCTGGAGCGGGTGCGTTTCACTTCGCCGCATCCGGCTGAGTTCACCGATGACGTGATCGAGGCGATGGCCGAGACCCTCAATGTCTGCCCGCAGCTGCACATGCCGCTGCAGTCCGGTTCGGATCGGGTGCTCAAGGCGATGCGCCGCTCCTACCGCAAGGCGCGCTACCTGGGCATTATCGAGAAGGTGCGGGCCGCGATGCCGCATGCCGCGATCACCACCGACATCATTGTCGGCTTCCCGGGCGAAACCGAGGAGGACTTCCAGGAGACCCTGGATGTGGTCCGGCAGGCGCGGTTCACCAGCGCCTACACCTTCCAGTACTCCAAGCGTCCCGGCACGCCGGCCGCGGATATGCCCGACCAGCTGCCCAAGGCCGTGGTCCAGGAACGCTACGACCGGCTGATCGCGCTGCAGGAGGAGATCTCCCTCGATGCGAACCGTGCGTTGATCGGCACCGAGGTGGAACTGCTCGTGGCCGAGGGCGCTGGCAAGAAGAATGCCGCGACCGCCAGGATGAGCGGCCGCGCCCGCGACGGCAGGCTCGTGCACTTCCGCCCCGAAGGCACCGCCGAGCGGATCCGTCCGGGCGACATCATCACCGTCGATATCACCGACGCGGCCCCGCACCACCTGATCGCCGATTCGGCCATCAAGTCGCACCGCCGCACCCGTGCGGGTGACGCCCACGAACGCGGCATCACCCCGAAGACCGAACCCATCGGTGTCGGCCTCGGCCTGCCCCGCATCGGCGCCCCCGCACCGGAACCGGCCGCCGTTGGCTGCTCAACCGGTTGCGACGCATGATCGTGCGAGCCATTGGTGCGGTTGTCACCGCGGCCAGGGCGAGCGCGGCGGTGTCGACCGCGCTGACGAAACGTTCGCTGAACCCGTGCACGCGATCGAGCGGTAGTGAGGTGGATTCGTGAGCATCCGGCCGGGTGACGACGACACGGCGCGCGGTGCCAGGGGAGCGGACGCCGCGCCCGACCGCGAATACGGTGAACCGGGGGCTGGTTCGTCCGCATCGAATTCGGATGGTGCCCAAGCCGATCACGCGGTCGAGGGCACGGATCCGGCGTCCGGTCGCGTACCCGACGGCGGTTCCTCGACCCCGGATGAGGGCGGCGTCGCGGGCAATCCGACGTCCAGCTCGGGCGACAATGAGGAAAGTACTACCGGACGTAGTGGGTCGGCTGAGGCCGCTGAGAGCACTGATGGCACAGTGGGTGCGGGTAAGGCAGCGGACCACGAATCAGCCGAAGGAAACGAGGGCTCAGTGAACTCGGTCGACAGCAGCAACGACTTCGAGCAGTTCAAGGACGAACTCGACGCCGTCGAGCGGCGCATTGCCGGGGAGATCGATCCGGGCGTGCGCGCGCTGGTGGTTGCTGGGGCGGTATTCCTGCTGCTGCTGTCGTTGGTGCTGCCGCATGCCGGGGGTGCCCGCGGTTTCGATGTGCTGCTCGGCACCGATGCCGCCCGTGCGGAGCACATCGGTCTGCCGTCGCGGATCTTTGTCTGGTTCGCAGTCCTGTTCGGCATCGGCTTCTCGCTGCTCGCCTTGATGACCCGCCGCTGGGTGCTCGCGTGGATCGCCGTCGCCGGATCGGCCATCGGCAGCGTCTTCGGTGTCTTCGCCATCTGGCACCGCCAGACCCCCGGCCTCGGCAACTATCACGGTGCGGGCCCCGGCGTCGGGCTGATTCTCGGCGCCATCGCGATCATCGTCCTGACATTCCACTGGATCCGCGTCGTCTGGAGCCGTACCGCACTGCAACTCGCCGCGGAAGAACAGCGCCGCATCGCGGCGGCCGCCGCCGAGGAACGCGATCGCCGGCGCCGCATCGGCGATTCCTGAACCTCCGCCCGCTGAAACGCACTGAGCGTGCACTTTCGCCAGAATCCGGCATGGATCGCCGGATTCGGCGCAGAGTGCACGCTCAGCGCATTGACCGCCGCTGACCATCAGCGATTGCTGACGGCACCCTCCGCGGCCTCGGCCCATTCGCGCCACTGCTTGGCCTGCTCCAGCGCCTTCTCGGCATCCCGCTTGTTTCCGGCGGCGGTTGCCTTTGCGGCCTGCTCCTCGAACTGTGCCACCCGCTCGCGGAACTGCGCTGCCCGCGCCATTGCCTCCGGATCAGTGCGCCGCCACTGGGCGTCCACCGCGTCGCGGACCCGCTTTTCGATGACGCGCAGCTTGCCTTCCAACTCCTGGATGCGCTCGCGCGGCACCTTGCCGATCGCATCCCACTTGTCCTGGAGTTCGCGCAGTGCGGCGCGGGCCGAGTCCAGGCCATTGGCCGGATCGATGTGCTCGTAGGCGTGCAGCAGCTCTTCCTTAGCGGCCGCATTGTGCTCGAATTCGGCGTCGCGTTCGGAGACCGCGGCATTGCGCGCCGCGAAGAACACATCCTGGGCGCTCTTGAACCGCCGCCACAGCGCCTCGTCGGCCTCGCGCGGCGCCCGCCCCGCGGCCTTCCACTCGGCCAGCAGGTCACGGAACACACCGGCTGTACCACCCCAATCGGTGGAGTCGGACAGCTCCTCGGCGCGGACGCAGAGCTCTTCCTTGCGCGTCTTCGCGGCCGCGCGTTCGCGATCGAGTTCGGCGAAGTGCGCGCCACGGCGCCGGTTGAATGCCTCGCGTGCCTTGGAGTAGCGCTTCCATAGCGCGTCGTCGACCTTGCGGTCCACCCCGCGGATCGACTTCCACTCGTCGAGGATTTCGCGCAGCCGATCGCCAGCGGCCTTCCACTGGGTGGATTCGGTGGCGATCCTCTCGGCCTCGGCACACAGCGCTTCCTTGCGCTCGGTGTGCTCGTGCCTGGCCTTTTCCTTCTCCTCCTTGGCGTGTGCCGCCGCCTCTTCGGAGTGCTCGGCAATGGCCTGCAGTCGTTGCGCCAGCCCGTCGATATCGCCGATAACGGCCACGGTGGGTAGCGATTCGGCGATGGTGACCGCGGCGGCCTTGGTCTTGCGGGCATCCGCGCCAGCGGCCAGCCGGGCCTCGAGCAGCGCCACCTCGGTGGCCAGATCATCGAACCGGCGGCCGAAGTGCGCGAGCCCCTCGGCGGCGTCACCGGCCTGCCACGACCCGACGATGCGCTCGCCGTCGGCGGTCTTCACCCAGGCGGTGCCGTCGTCGTCGACGCGGCCCCAGACGCTGGGATCGCTGACGGTCGGGACAACGACCGGATGCGGATGTTGTGCGGCCGGACCCGGCGCCGGTTTGATCGCATGCGGCTTCGGATGTGCCGTCGACCCGCCTGGTTTGGGGGCCGCGGACGGTTTCGGGGTGGCGGAAGGTTTAGGCGCGGCGGTCTTCGGGGCATCCGAGGGGCGCGGCGTGCTGCCTGGGTTCGCTTTCGCCGTTCCGTTGCTGTCGCGCCCACCCGTCTCCCGGCCACCACCCCTCACTGAATCGCTGCGCGATGCTTGATTCATTGCTCCTCGTCCCTGCCGCGCGTCACGGCTGCCTGGTTACGCCCTAGCTCACTCCATTGAACCCGGTCCGAGCCCTGTAAACCATCGATCAATACCCTCCGACTGATGATTCCCAGGGAAATCAACCCGTGATGACCTGGGTTGTAGCACCTTGAACACTATCAATCTCGGCCAAGTTTGCGGCAGAGACACTCGAAGCCGGGCGTTACGGAGGGCGACAGCGGCGGTGTGGATCGCTCATTCGGCCAACGACTACGGTTTACGGCGTGTTCTCCATTGCGGCCTTGGTCCCGTCGCCGCCGATCCTGGTGCCCGAGCTCTGCGGCGGTCTCGCGCACGCGGCAGGGGCCGGTCCCGATGACGCGCCAGCCGTGCTGCGCGCGGCCGCACTCACCGCGGTCGGCGCATTGGCCGAGGTAACTCGGCACTGGACGGTCATCGGTGTGGGCGAAGCCGCGCAGGTCGTCGGCCAGGACGCGGTGGGTACCTTCCGCGGTTTCGGTGCGGACGTCCGGGTCGCACTCTCCGACGATGCGCTTGCGCGGGCCCGGCACAGTCCCGACACAGCGGATCCGCAGCTGCCGCTACCCGCCCTGATCGCCGGGTGGTTGCGTGGACAGATCGCACCCGATGCGGTGGCCTCGACGACGCTGGTCGCCGCGGATACCCCCGCCGATCGGTGTGCCCGGATCGGCGCGGACCTGCGCAGCGCCCTGGACGGCTCGCCCGAACCGGCCGGTGTCCTGGTGATCGCCGACGGCGCCGCGACCCTCACAGTCAAGGCGCCCGGCTATCTCGACGAGCGCGCCGCCGACGTGCAGCGCGAGCTGGACCGGGCCCTGGCAGAAGGTGATACCGCGGGACTGCTCGCCTTGGATCCGGCACTGTGCGCCGAACTGGCACTATCCGGGCGCGCGGCCTATCAGGTGCTCGCGGGACTGTTCGCCGCGGATCCGAAAGCCCCCTTCGTCGAAACCCTGTACAGCGATGCCCCGTTCGGCGTCGGGTACCAGGTGAGCGTCTGGCGGCCGAGCGTATCGGGAGGTGGTTCGTGATCGATTCGGATTCGTATTCGACGGGCTCGGCGCCGGGGAACCCGTCGTCCGGCAACGTGATAACTCCGATCGCCGTCGTCGGTCCTACCGCCACCGGCAAATCCGATCTCGGTCTCGATCTCGCCGAGCAGCTCGGCGGCGAAATCGTGAATATCGACGCCATGCAGCTCTACCGCGGCATGGATGTCGGCACCGCGAAACTCCTTCCGGCCGAACGCCGCGACATCCCGCACCACCAACTCGATGTCCTCGACGTGACCGAAACCGCGACCGTCGCCGCCTACCAGGCCGCTGCCAGCGTGGACGTGCGCGAGATCATGGCCCGCGGGCGCATCCCGATCATCGTGGGTGGGTCGATGATGTATGTCCAAGCGCTGCTCGATGATTGGGAGTTTCCGGCTACCGACCCCACGGTCCGCGCGCGCTGGGAGCAACTGCTGGCCGAGCGCGGCCTCGGCGCGGTGCACGAGGCACTGCGACAGGCCGATCCGGCTGCCGCCGCGACCATTCTGCCCACCGATGGCCGCCGCATGGTGCGCGCGCTCGAGGTCGTCGAACTCACCGGGCGCCCGTTCGCGGCCTCGGCGCCCGCCATCGGTCGACCGCGCTGGGGCACCGTGATCATCGGGGTCGACCGGGAGACGGCCGAACTCGACGCGCGCATCGAATTGCGCACCGCGCGGATGTTCGAGGCCGGTCTCGTCGACGAGGTCCGTGGCCTCATCGATCAGGGTCTGCGCGAGGGCGTCACGGCGCGCCGGGCGATCGGCTACGCGCAAGTCCTGTCGTATCTGGACAACGAATACGACCTGAACCACGCACAGGAACGCACCCTGATCGGCACCCGGCGCTACGTCCGGCGGCAGCGCTCGTGGTTCCGCCGCGATCCCCGGGTGCGCTGGGTGGACGGCGCCGATCCCGATCTGGTCGTGACCGCACTCACCCTGCTCGAGAAGGAACGGACGCCGCAGTGACACGTCGTATGAGTACCCGCAATGCCTCGGTGCAGGTGTGGCAGGCGTACCTGAGCAACCGCACCAAACGCCACCGCGACGGTCGCTTCCTGGTGCAGGGCGTGCGTCCGATCACCCAGGCGATCGCCAACGACTGGCCGCTGGAGACGATGCTCTACCGGCTCGGCACGCCCGACCTGTCGAGCTGGGCGCGTGAACTACTGGAGACCAGCGGTGTGCCGCAGGTCGGCCTGGTGCCGGAGCTGATGGCCGAACTGGGCGAGAAATCCACCGGCATACCGGAATTGGTGGCCGTCGCGGTATCGAAGCAGCCCGAGCTCGATACCTTCGAACCCGGCGAACCCGGTGACCCGGCACCACCGGTGGTGATCGTCTTCGACCGCCCCAACTCGCCGGGCAATCTCGGTACGCTCATCCGCTCGGCGGATGCGTTCGGCGCCAGCGGCATCATTGTCACCGGCCACGGTGCCGACCAATACGATCCGCAGGCGGTGCGCGCGTCCACCGGTTCGCTGTTCGCCATGCCGGTATTCCGTGCGGCCGGGACCGCGCAGGTACTCGAATTCCGCGACCGGCAGGTGCAGCGGGGAATCCCGACCCGCATTGTCGGCACCGACGAGAACGGCGCGCACGCGGTCTTCGACTACGACTTCGCCGAGGCGACCATCCTGGTCATCGGCAATGAGACCAGCGGCATGAGCGCGGCCTGGCAGCAGGCCTGCGACGATATGGTCTACATCCCGATGGGTGGCACCGCCAGCTCGCTGGGCGCGCCATCGGCCGCCGCGGTCGCGCTGTACGAAATTTCACGGCAGCGCCGTACGTTGGTTCGAGGACGATAAGCAGGGAGAATGCGCGACGTGTCGGATATCGAGTTCACCAAGGGCCATGGCACCCAGAACGATTTCGTGGTGCTGCCCGATCCGCAGGTCCGCCTGGACCTGACCGCGGACCGGGTGGCCGCGCTCTGCGATCGCCAGCGCGGCCTTGGCGCGGACGGTGTGCTGCGGGTGGCGCGCGCCGGTGCGCTGCGCGAGGCCGGTGTGCTCGCCGAGATCCCGGAGGGTGTCGCCGACTCCGACTGGTTCATGGACTACCGCAATGCCGATGGCTCGATCGCCGAGATGTGTGGCAACGGGGTGCGGGTTTTCGCGCACTACCTGGCGGCACAGGGACTCGAATCGCGCGCGGAGTACGTGGTCGGCAGTCGGGCCGGAGCCCGTCCGGTCACCGTGCACAGCGGCGGGCCGGTCAACGGCGAGGTCACCGTCGGTATGGGGATGGTGCGCGAATTGGGCCCGTCAACCGCCACCATCGGCGGCTGGGCGTTTCCCGGTATCGGCATCGATGTCGGCAATCCGCACCTGGCCTGCGTCGATGCGAGCCTGTCCGCCGACGCGCTCGCCAAACTCGACCTCGGCGTCGCCCCCGGATTCGACCCGGATCTGTTCCCGCACGGCGTGAATGTCGAGATCGTGACCGGACTGGTCGACGGCGCGGTCGATATGCGCGTGTATGAACGTGGTGTCGGCGAAACCCGTTCCTGCGGAACGGGAACTGTCGCCACCGCGGCGGCCGCCTTGGCCGCCAACGGTTTCCGCATCGCCACCGATAGCGGTGAGGTCCGGGTTCGGGTACCCGGCGGTGAGGTCACCGTCCGCCTGGCCGAGGGCGCGGCATGGTTGCGTGGGCCGTCGGTGCTGGTGGCAACCGGTCGGATTGCCGAAAGCTGGTGGGAGACCACCTAGCTCGCTGGTCGCGTGGCCTCGGTCCGCGCCGGCCTGTCTGCTCCGCGGTGCTCGGACATCACAACCAGTGCTGAAAACGGAGACGACCAATGCCATTGGCGGCGACCCCTGACCAGCGCACACCGCATCTGGCGAACCATCGTGGGCAACTCGGGCGGGTTACCACCGAGATCAGTGGTCGCCCAACTCGCGGAGCTGAGCGACGACATACCGCATCCGGACGGTATGTCGATCGAATACCGGGCGAGGTGTGGCGGGCGGCCACCGGCCGAGCTCGAGCGTTGTCGCCGCGCCACCGGGAGTACGAGGATCGGCTCTGACGAATGCTCACCGGCCCGCTTCGGATACGCCCAGGAAGTCGAGGACGATCGGGAGCAACAGCGGTGTCTGGTCGAATACGGTGAGATGTGAGGTAGCGGGAAGCACTGCCAAGCGTGCGGCGGGCATGCCCTTGGTGCCCTCGACGCCGCCACCCAGGAGTCGGTACATCTCGATGGTGTGCTCGGGGCGGATTATGTCGTTGTCGGCGGCGATGATCAGCACCGGAGACTGGATGGACCTGATCTGCTCCGGAGAGTAGGTCGGTGCATGGGCATCGAGATCTTTGACGCGTTCGACCACCTTCGGGAAATCCTCGGGTCGCGGGGAAAGTCGGTTGTACTCGGCCAGAAACGGGGTGCCTTCGAAGACTTGTGGTTGCAGTTGTGCAAGCCCTTCGTGCAGCCCTGGTTGTGCCCCGCGCGGGTCGTAGCCGACGGAGGTCAGCACCAGCTTGCGAGACAACTCCGGGTAGCGGACGCCGATATCGAGGCCGATGGTCGCGCCGTCGCTGAAGCCGAAGAAGTCGGCCTTGCGGATGCCGAGCGTGTTCAGCAACGCGACGGTGTCATCGGCCATCGTCTGGTAGCGCAACGGCCGGTCTATATCGGCGGTGCGCCCATGCCCCTGCTGCTCGATGGCGATGACCTGTCGGGTTTTCGCCAGATCGGGCAGAATCTTGCCGAACGTGCTGTCGATGCTGCTGAGCCCACCATGCAGCAGTACCAGTGGCGGCAGACCATTGGGTTCGCCGTGCACTTCGTAGTACATGTTCAATCCGTTGACCTGAGCGTAGTGGCCGGGATGCACGGTGGTGGTCGGCTCCGCGGAGGAGCCGCAGCCGGACAGAATGCCCACGGCCAGGGCGGCTGCCGCGATGGCGGCGACGGTCTTGTGCATCGGATGCTCCAAACGATCGGGTTGGCGGGTCCTCTCGGCCCCTGACACCCCTAGGTCGAATGGGCGGCGCGGTTGATCGACAGCCGCACCGACTTCGGGTTCCGGTGGTAATCCGCCGACCCAGGCCAGTGCTCGGCCGCGGCGGTCGAGGAGCTGAACAGCGGTTAACGCCATATCCGCCCGATTTTCGGCGACTAATGCCAGGACCCCACCTGGGGATGGCCCGGTGGTGCCGTGCGGGTCGCTCTGATGTGCGCTGAGGTCGGTGGGGACTACGACCTGCGCTTCGGGTCACGGTGCGCTGGTAGCCGAACTGCGGACATTGTGGGCGTCTGGCGGCTCGCCTGGACCGGTGTGAACCACGGGCGTCGGCCGTGTCCAGGGATAACCGAATGCGCGTACCTGAGCTCGCGTGGCAGCATGGATGTTGTATGACGAAATCAAAGACTTATGAATTCACTCCGGCCGACGATGACAACGAGGCCGTCGAGGACACGACGGAAGACACCGGCGACGTAGTAGCCGAGCACGCCGCGCGGATGCGGCGGTCCGGGTGGACCGCCGATCCCACGGTCGGTGAGATGCAGCTCGACGAGCGCTCCTCGCTACGCCGAGTCGCGGGTCTGTCCACCGAGCTCACCGATATCACCGAGGTCGAGTACCGGCAGCTGCGCCTGGAACGGGTCGTGCTGGTCGGGGTCTGGACCACCGGCACCGCCACCCAGGCCGACGCGAGCATGGCCGAACTGGCCGCGCTGGCCGAGACCGCGGGTTCGGAGGTTCTGGAGGGCCTGATCCAGCGCCGCGACAAGCCGGACCCGGCCACCTACATCGGTTCCGGCAAGGCCGACGAACTGCGTGCGGTGGTGCTCGAAAGCGGCGCCGATACGGTGATCTGCGACGGTGAACTGACACCGGCACAGCTGACCGCGCTGGAGAAGGTCGTCAAGGTCAAGGTGATCGACCGGACCGCGCTGATCCTGGATATCTTCGCCCAGCACGCCACCTCCAGCGAAGGCAAGGCGCAGGTCTCGCTCGCCCAGATGGAATACATGCTGCCTCGACTGCGCGGTTGGGGTGAGTCCATGTCCCGGCAGGCCGGTGGTCGTGCGGGTGGCAACGGTGGCGGTGTCGGTCTGCGTGGTCCCGGTGAGACCAAGATCGAGACCGACCGCCGTCGTATCCGCGAACGAATGGCCAAGCTGCGCCGCGAGATTCGCGAGATGAAGACCGCACGCGACACCAAGCGGGCCCGCCGCACTTCCAGCGGCATCCCGTCGGTGGCGATCGTCGGCTACACCAATGCGGGTAAGTCCAGTCTGATGAACGCGCTGACCGGCGCGGGCCTGCTGGTCCAGGACGCCCTGTTCGCGACCCTGGATCCGACCACTCGCCGCGCCGAGTTGGACGACGGCCGTGAGGTCGTCTTCACCGATACCGTCGGTTTCGTACGGCATCTGCCGACCCAGTTGGTCGAGGCGTTCCGGTCCACCCTGGAGGAGGTCACCGGCGCCGATCTGCTGCTGCACGTGGTCGACGGCTCCGATCCGCTGCCCGCCGAACAGATCAAGGCGGTCCGCGAGGTGATCACCGATGTGATCAAGCAGTCGGGTACGCCAGCGCCGCCGGAACTGTTGGTGGTCAACAAGATCGATGCGATCGACCCGGTCGAGCTCACCCGGTTGCGCGCCATGCTGCCCGATGCGTCCTATGTATCCGCACACAGCGGCACCGGTATCACCGAACTGCGTGAGCGCCTGGCCGAGGTGCTCGGTGGCCTCGATGTGGAGATCAGCGTGCTGCTGCCGTACACCCGCGGCGATCTGCTCGCCCGCATCCACGCGGACGGGCGCATCACCACCGCCGAGCACGAGGAGGGCGGCACCCGGGTCCACGCACGCGTTCCGCATGCACTGGCCGCGGCACTGTCGCAGTACGCGCACGCCGGTGGTTCGGCGCAAACCAATGGATCGGGTCCGGCCGAGACCAACGGGCATTCGCACTGAGCCGTGGTGTCATCCAGTGACCGGCGAGCAGTCGGCCACCCCGCTGAAGGTGGCGGCTGGGCGGCGGCCGACGCACCGGTATCGGCCCAGTTCGTTCACGGACCGGCCGGTCGGTAGCGCACCCCTGGCACATCCGGTGCGACACAGGCGAATTCGTTGCGCTATCGTCATCGAATCGACATCAGGAGGGTTCCATGTCGCATGACCACTCCGGTGCCGCCGATTCCGGTGATCGGCGCTCCGGTGATTCGTCGCTCGCCACGCCCGTGCTGAGTGACGGTGCGCCACTATCGGTTTCGCTCACCGACACCGATAAGCGGGTGCTCGACGCCCTGCTCGCGCCGCTGCGCGCATGGACGAGTCCGCGGTTCTACGGCCTGGAGAACATTCCGGCCGAGGGCCCGGTACTGCTGGTCGGCAACCACAATCTGATGGGCGGTATCGATGCACCGCTGTTGCTGCCGGAGGTGCTGCGCCGTCGCGGGCGGCTGATCCGCGGGCTTGCCGAGAATGTGCTCATCAATGTGCCCGGCATCCGGCAGTTGCTGCACCACTTCGGGTCGGTGCGCGGTAATCGCAGCAACTGCCTCGCGCTGTTGGCCCGCGGCGAGGCCGTCATCGTCTTTCCCGGCGGTGGCCGAGAAGCCGTGCGCCGCAAGAACGAAAAGTACGTCCTCAAATGGGAGGGTCGCTCCGGCTTCGCCCATATGGCGATCGAAGCGGGTGCGCCGATCGTGCCGGTGGCGATGATCGGCGTCGACGACGCCTATGACATCGTTGTCGACGGCGACCATCCGGTAATGCGCCCACTGCGCTGGGCCGTCGAAGCGCTCGGCCTGAGCCGCGAGCTGACCCCGCCGCTGATCCGCGGTGTCGGCCCGACCGGTATTCCACGCCCCGAGCGCTTCTACTTCTCCGCCGGTGCGCCGATCGACCCGACGCCGTGGCGGGATGCGGTCGATAAGCATGCCGCCGCGGTGGAGTTGCGTGATGTGGTGCGCAAGGAGCTGGAGGAGGAATTGCGGTTCCTGTTCAGCGAGCGCGACCGTGATCCGGGTCGCACCTTTTTCGGCCGACTGCGCAGTCTGTTCTGAGGCTGCTCTCAGCTATTTTTCAGTAACTCTCCCTACTTTGGCCGAATGGCTGGTACGAGAGTGCGAATGGCGGCAGTGGTGGGGGCGGCAGCGGTTTTGGTGGGTTTTCCGGCCGCCTCTGGCGGATTTCTCGCATCCGCGGCCGGTTCGGGCGATCCGATCATCTCCTCGGGCAAACTGCTCGCCTCGTCGCGCTCGTCCGATGGTTCCTATGTCGCCGAGGTTGCGGTCGAGGACAACCGCAACCTGACACTGCAGGTGTATTCGGCCGCCATGGACAAGAACATCGAGATCCAGGTGCAGCGTCCCGCCGACACCACGGTTCCGCGACCGACCCTGTATCTGCTCAATGGTGCTGGTGGCGGAGAGGATTCGGCGACCTGGCAGGCGCGGACCGATGCCGCACAGTTCTTCGACGACAAGAATGTGAATGTGATCACACCGGTCGGCGGCCACTGGAGCTACTACACCGACTGGCGTGCGCCGGATCCGGAGCTCGGCGTCAACAAGTGGAAGACCTTCCTCACCCAGGAGTTGCCACCGCTCATCGACAGCGGCCTCGGCACGAACGGCACCAATGCGATCGCGGGCCTGTCGATGTCGGGCACTTCGGTGCTGCAACTACCGATCGCGGCACCCGGTCTGTACAAATCCGTTGCCGCCTACAGCGGTTGCGCGCAGATCTCTGACCCCGTCGGCTACAACATGGTCAACTCCGTGGTCGCAGTGGGTGGCGGTGATTCCGTGAATATGTATGGGCCGCAAGGTGATCCGATGTGGGCCGCGAATGACCCGTACGTGCACGCTGACCAGCTGCGCGGCCTGAACCTGTTCGTCTCCGACGGCAACGGTATGCCCGGCCAGTGGGATACGCTCAACGGTCCGCATACCCTCCCCGGCGTCGGTGGCCTCACCAACCAGGTCGCCCTCGGCGGTGCGCTCGAAGCCGCGACGAACTACTGCTCCCACAACCTCCAGACCCGCCTCAACCAACTCGGCATCCCCGCCACCTACGACTTCCAACCCTCGGGAACCCACTCCTGGGGCTACTGGCAAGACGCCCTCAAATCCTCCTGGCCAGTCCTAGCCCAGGGCCTTGGGCTCCCATCCTGAGCCCTGGACAAACGATCACCATGCGCTGATGCAGGAGTGCCCTCGGGGCGTTTCCTGCATC
>NZ_JBEXUI010000071.1:0-19967 GCF_040614395.1 Nocardia sp. NPDC005998
GGTGATCGCTTCGGTGAGATCCAGGTCGATGCCGGGCGCTCGGTACATCTCTTGGGCGGCGATATCGGAGAACTGCCCGATGGTGACGAGGTGGGCGCGGGTGGCGGTTTCGCCGGGGGCATCCGGATCGTAGAAGGCTCGGCCGCCGGTCCAGGTCAGGGATTCGGTGGCGAAATATTGCAGACCGGGCAGCGTGACGGGCACCGACCGTAAGAACCGCCGGCGTAAGGGGCGTGGAATGGTCGGAAGGTTGTCCTGGGAACTGGAGAGAGCCTCCTCGGTCCCAGGTGATGCGGTCACATTGTTTTGCCTTGCCCAGCAACGGATCCGGGGTGTCTTGTTGGCTGAGAGTTTGTCGATGATGAGGTAGATCGGGTCAGCGTCGGGGCGGGCAGCGCGGATCGATTTGTAGGCGGCTAGGCTGTGGTCTTCGCCCTTGCGGGCGCGGACCACGCCCCACAATCTGTCCTCGCCGAGGCTGTAGCAGCCGTAGAAATAGCGGATGCCGCAGTCGCGGTGATAGGTCGCGGGCCACCGTTGCGGTCTGCCTCGTTGTGCCCACGACGAGCCGTGGCCCGGCCGGATCGAGATCGGCCCCGAACTGGCCGAAGGCGAAACACCGGTCCGGTGTTTCGGTGGTGACCTGCTCGATCCGGTCGAGTTTCGCGTCGAAGTCCGGATCATGGGACTGCTTCCAGATGCGGGTGTGCTGGAAGGAGATTCGCTGCGCGTGCAGGATCTGCCGTAGTCTCTTTCCCGGCCGATCGTCACCACGCGAACGGTGTTGTCGGACAGGTAGGCGGCGAGTTTGCGCAGGCTCCAGTGGTGAACGGCTGTCCGAGCTTGCTCGGGCGGTCGTGGCCGTCTCGACGATGTGGTCGATGTCCTCATCGGTGATCCGGCGGGGGCGGCCGCCCGCCGGATGAGGGTCCAGCACGGCCAGCCCTTGGCGTTGAAGGCGTGGATCACCTCCCGCGCCGTGTCCTCGTCGGCGGCCACCAGCCGCGCGATGACCGGCACCGTGTTGCCCGACGCGGACGCCATAATGATCAACGCTCGTCGCCATCGCACCGTCTCGCCCTTACCGCGGCGCACGATCTGTTGCAGCCGTTGACCTTCCGCGTCGGTCAACCGACGCGCTCGAACCGGTTCCGCCATGACCTCTCACCTCGACAGCGAATCGATAAGTCCACCATCAAGGTTGCGCCCGCGGCAGCACCACCGCCGCAAAACCAGGAGCTCGTCACACGAACCTGCCAAGGTTCGTGGTCACCGCACTAGCCAGCATCACCGGCGCTACGCATGTCGGTGGGTGTGGCGATCAGTGTGAGAGGGCGGTCGGGGCACTGTCCTTGGCAAAATCGACAAGTCGCTCGATGCCCTCGAGGGTTTCGGTGCGCTCGCCACAGAGGGTGATGCGGGCCAGCGACTGGCCGCGGCTGTCGTTGGGGGGAAAGAATCCGCTGCCCGGAGCAATCGAGACTCCGCGATTGTTCAGCAACTCGGGGATCCATCTCTGGCTGTCGGAGGTCACGATGTGGAGGTCGGCCATGACGTACCAGCCGCCGGCGGGGCGTTCCCAGAGCAGTCCGGCCTGAGACAGTTTGTCGCACACCGCATCGCGGAGTTGCTTCACGTGAGATCGGTGTCGATGGAGGTGCTCGGCGTCGGTGAGCGCGGCGAGTCCGGCGTATTGGACCGGGGTGCTGGGCGCGACCAGAGTTGCTTCCTGGATGCGGCGTAACATCTCCGCACGGACGTGATCGGGTGCGACGACATACCCGAGTCGGCACCCGGTCATCGAGTAGCCCTTGGAGAAGGTGCGGATCGTGTAGACGAGCCGCTCGGCGGGAGCCAGCGCCGTATCGAACAGCGAGATCGACTCGTGGACACCGTCATACACGAAGTCCTCATAGGCTTCATCACTGATGATCGGCAGTTGGCGCCGATATGCCCAGGCGTGGACCTGCTGCAGTGTCGTGTGGTCGAGGATCCGGCCCGATGGGTTGGACGGGGAGTTGATCAACACAATGCGCACCGACTCGTCCCAGGCCTGCTCCAGTGCGGTGACCAGATCGCCATCGATACCGTCGAGCCGGTAGAACCGCGGTTCGAGACCCGCGGCGAGGGTTTGATGCAGATGGATCGGCCAATGGATGTCCGGCAGCAGGACCGAACCGCCGTTGCGGGCGACAGATTGGATGACTGCGGCTATGCCCTGACAGGAGCCGGGGGTGATGAAGACGAACTCGGGGCTGTGTCCGAGGCTGTGGCGTTCGGCGAGAATCTCACGCAGCGCGAGGATGCCGGGCGCATCGGTGTAGGAGGTGTGGCCGTCGCGGATGGCGCCCACGTAGGCGTCGGCGGCCACCTGCGGCATCCGTATGTGCGGTTCACCCACGTGCAGGGCGACAGTCGGTTCGCTGCGTGCCTCAACGAGTCGATGGATGTCGTGTAGGTGGGAGGTCCCGATGTGCTGGCCTCGGCCCAGGTCCGTCGGCTGGGGGTGCTCACGCAGTAGTTCGGTCACAGGTTGTCCTCGCTTCTTGGGATTGCGGCCATATCGGCGTCAGCTGCGCTTAACGCGCTCGTGGCCGGATGATGGGATGAAAGATACTGTGGTGCTTGTGATTTCCAGGTGGGGATCGAGGGGAACGCCGAGGGCATTCGGTTCGGGGCGCATCGCCTGCCCTTGCTGACACGGGCGAAAGGCATTCCAGGTCATGCAATTTGACCAGTCCGTTGCAGCCTGAACCGGCGCGGCCGCGGGGTGCATTTTGTCCGACTGTGCGGTCGAAGGCTCGCTCATTGGTGCGATGCCTTGTGCCGCAGGAGCGTTGGACCGCCCGCGGAGGCTGCCTCTCGGTATTGGTGGACGCGCCGCAGATTGGTCAGCTAGCATGATCACAGGATAACCCCATGATGGGAGTTCCCATCAATATGGGCTGAAGCTCGAAGACAGGGATTTCTTCCTGGGGGGATGATGTGTTTTTGATCGGCCAACAGACCTATTCATGGTTGCGTGCATTGCATCGACCAGCGGCCGCTGACGTGGCGATCGTCTGCTTCCCTCATTCGGGAGGTTCCGCGGACAGCTTCCGGCCACTGGCCGCCTGCGCCCCCACGGGTTCTCAGTGGTGGGCGGTGCAATATCCCGGCAGAGGCGATCGGTTCCTGGAAACGCCCGTGGCACGGGTCGACGAGATCGGGCGTCAGGTCGCAGCAGAGGTGACTCGACTGGCACCGGAGGTCGGGGCGGTTGCCCTGTTCGGCCACAGCCTCGGTGCGCTGACCGCCTACGAAACCGCCGTCGCGCTCACCGATTCCGGGTTGGCACCCACCTATCTGTTCGTCTCCGCCTCACCGTCTCCACGGCATGCCGGCGGCGGACGGGTCCACAGCTATGACGACGAGCGGCTCTGGTCGGCAGTGTGTGCACTCGGCGGTATCGAACCCGATCTTGTGGACAACGAGGAGTTCCGGGATCTGATGCTTCCTGCGCTGCGGGCGGACATCACGGCCAATGAAACCTATTGTCCGCCAGCGCCGATCGCGGTGCTGAACTGTCCGATTCGCTGCTATTACAGCCCGCAGGATCGGATGCACCAGGAGGAGGCGATGCATGCCTGGGCATCGGCGACCACTCGCGGGATCAGCGTTCGCGCTCGTGCCGGCGGGCACTTTCATCTGTTCGCCGACCCGGCGGAGTTCGTCGAGGACCTGATCGGCTCGCTGACCGGAGTCCGGTCATGAGCTTGTCCACGACCGCACGACTACCAGGGAGCGACGCGGCGCTCGCTGGCATGAGCGTCATCGTGACCGGGGCCGGCAGCGGAATCGGGCGCGGTATAGCCGAGTGCGTTGCCACCGCCGGTGGGCAGGTGGTGGCCGTCGGCCGCTCGCCGGAACCGCTCTCTGCGCTCCGGGACGAGATCGGTTCTCAAATCCATCCGGTCGCCGTTGACATCACCGTCGGCGGCTCGGCCGAATACGTCGTGGCCCAGGCCGTCGAATCCTTCGGCGAGGTCAGCGCGGTCGTCAACAATGCGGGGTGGGCACGGTTCGCGCCGCTCGAGGAGGCGGGCCTCGACGAATTCGAGGCGATGCTGCGGACCAATGTGACTGCGCCCGCCGCGCTGATCCGTGCTGCGTTGCCCCATTTGCGGGCAGCCAACGGCAGTGTGGTCAATATTTCATCCGTCGGTGGAGTGCTGACGATGCCCGGACGGTCCTTCTACGGTGCGAGCAAGGCGGCGCTCAACAGCTTGACCCGATCGCTGGCTCTCGAGCTGGCACCGCAGGTTCGCGTCAATGCGATTCTGCCGGGCCCGGTCGACACTCCGATGTGGAGCCATGCCGGGTTGTCCGAGGACGATCTGGCGCGGTTGCGCGTCGATATCGGCGCCGCCACGCCGATGGGGCGATTCGGCCGGGTCGAGGAAATCGGACGGTGGGTGTGCTGCTTACTTGATCCCCAGCTGTCGAGTTGGATCACCGGTGCGCTCATCCCCGTGGACGGTGGCCGCACTGCATGACTGAGCTGCGCTCACGCGGTGGCCACTCCTTACTGCTCATCGACTGACGGCGTTTCGTCGTCCATTAATTGCTCGGAGGTATGCGAGATGAAATCCTTGAACTATGCGGAATATCTCGAACTAGGCACACTCCTGTCGACGCAGAACCCGCGGACGCCACCGGGTTCGGAGAGCTCCGTGGTGCTCGCCGAGCATTTTTTCATCGTTGCACATCAGTCCTGTGAATTGTGGCTCAAGCAGTTGGCGCTCGATCTCGATGCGGCCGTGGACGCGCTGGCGATGGCCAACGATCCGACCGGCGCCGAAGCCTGCGTCGAGTACCTCGAGCGGTCGGCCGAGTTATTGCGCGTGCTGCACGACCAGGTTGGTGTTCTGGAAAAGCTGCCGGTCCGCCACTTCGCGGTGTTTCGGCAGTATCTCGGCACCGCCAGCGGTGCTGAATCACGGCAATTCCGCGGACTCGGACGGCTACTCGGCGACGAGCAGCGGCCGGGCCGACTCTACGAAGAGTTCACTGCGGCAGCGTTGCGTTCGGGATTCTCGATCGCCGAAGTATGTCGGCGTGGGCCTGCGACCGGCGTCTATCACCGTATCGCCGAGACCTTGCTGGACATCGGAAATCGCTACTGGCACTGGAAGATCGGGCATGTCGCCCTGGTGTCGAAGATGCTGGGTGACCGGCGCGGAACCGCTGGCACGACCGGGGCCGACTACCTCATCGGCCGCATCGCCATGCCGTTTCCCGAACTTCGCCAGCTACGCAGCCAGCTGCATATGAGCGTCGCGCACACCGGCTCTGCCCACGAACAGGCATCGCTGTGAATCGCGCCGAGGGCGCAGCGTCGCCCCCGCGCGTTCCGGACTGCCCACTGGCCAGAACCGTCGTCCGGATCGGTGACTGGTGGACCCTCGAGATCCTGCACGAGTTGTTCAATGGGAACGTCGGATTCGATGGCATCCGAACCAATCTGCAACTGCCCGCCCCAACACTTGCCCGGCGCCTGACACAGCTCGCCGAGCGCGGCTTGCTCGAAGCCGATCCCGACTCGGGCGCTGATTCCAGCTATCGACTGACTCGAACGGGCCGATCGCTTCGACCACTACTACTGGTCATGGCCGCCTACGGCAACAGTGAGCTCGCACCCGAACAACGCAGCCTCATCGTGGTCGACGCCGTCTCCGGTCAGCAGGTCGAGCCGGTAGTTGTCGACGCCGTCACCGGACGGCGAATCGACGGCGCGGACCACAAATTTGCCGTCGGCCCTGCAGCGAGCAACGCGATGCGCGCCCAGTATCCACCCACTTTCGTATCGATCACCCAATCCGACCGCAGGTGACCCACCTGCCACGGTAACTGCTGCGGTGCCCCTTGCTGCACCGCGCGGCCGAGAGCCAGCTCTCTCCCGGCATCGAAACACGTTCTGCGCCGGGTCGACTCGGCATACCGACGCGGACAACACGACAGGAAGGCATAACCATGGAATTCGGTATCTCACTGTTGCCCGACACCGGCCCCGATGAGCGCTCCGGTCGCGACTACTACGCGGATCTGCTTGCGATCGCGCGGCTGTCGGACGAGCTCGGTCTGGATTACCTCAAGATGACCGAGCACTACATGAACATCTACGGCGGGTACTGTCCGAGCCCGCTGATCTTCCTCTCCGCTGCCGCCACCGTCACGAACCGGATTCGCCTGATGACCGGTGGTATTCAGGCGTCGTTCCACCATCCGATCCAAATCGCGGCCCAGACAGCGCAACTGGACGCGATCAGCGGTGGCCGCCTCGAAGTCGGATTCGCGCGTGCCTTCTTGCCCTACGAATTCGAAGCATTCGGCGTCGATATGGACACCAGCACCGAACGCTTCCGGCAGACCGTGCTCGCTGTGGCGCGTCTGTGGACCGAACAGAAGGTCAGCGAGGACACCGATTTCTTCGGGTACTCCGATGTCAGCTCCTATCCGCTGCCGACGCAGGATCCGCATCCGCCGATCTGGACCGCGGCGCTGCAGACCCGCTCCAGCTTCGAGTGGATCGGTGATCAGGGATTCAACCTGTTGATGGCCTCGCCGCCGCGCCCTGCCGACATTCCGCAGACCCGAGAGCTGCTTCAGCTCTACCGCGACCGCTTCGCCGCCTCGGCGCGGGGCGCAGCCGCATCGGCGAGAGTCGCGGTGAGCATCCCGCTGCTCATTGCTGAATCAGATAGGGAGGCAAGCGAATCTGGTTGCGCACTGCTGCGTAGGCATTGGGCCAGATTTAGCAACGCCGCGGCCTCGTGGAACAACCACAGCTCACCCGCGTACGAGGGATATCAGGAAGCGGTGCGCAAGAAGTTCGGCAACGGCGTCAGCGATGCCGAACTCGAATCGACCGCGATCTTCGGATCGCCGCAGCGCGTGGTGGACCGAGTGAGCGAGATTTGCCGGACCCTCGAACCCGACGTGATCTTGTGGCAGGTCGATTTCGGCCAACAGCCATTGGCTTCCATGCAGCGCACCCTGCGTCTGTTCGCCGACCAAGTACGGCCCCACCTGTGATCGGACCGCAATGACACGAACGACCGCACTGACTGGATCGCCAGTCACCACACCAGAACCCTGGCCTTCGCAACACATTCCCGGCAATCCGGTCCCGTTGTTCCCGCAGATATTCGAATCGGTCGTCAACCGTGTGCCGGATCTACCGGCCGTCGTGTTCGAGGACTGCAAGATCACCTACGCCGCGGTGAACCAGCGCGCGAACAAGCTGGCGCGCCTCCTGATCTCCCGCGGCGTCGGACCCGAGGTCCTCGTCGCGATCGCGATACCGCGTTCGATCGATCTGATCGTCGCTTTGCTCGGGGTGTTGAAGGCTTCGGGCGCCTACCTGCCGATCGACCCCACCTACCCGGCGCCGCGGGTGTCCTACATGCTCGCCGATGCGCGTCCGTCCTTGGTGCTGCGAGCAGCATCGGTCTCACTACCGGATGCGGACATTCCGGAGATCGTCATCGATGACGATGTGTTCGCGGCACAGTGCACGGCCGTCGACGACACCGACCTCGCATCGGCGGAACGCGGCTCGCTGTCCGCGGAGAACCTGATGTACGTCATCTATACATCGGGCTCGACCGGGACCCCGAAAGGGGTTGCGGTGAGCCATGCGGGGGTGATGGATGTCGTCGGCACCCAGTCGCGTGCGCTCGGCGCCGGTCCGGGCGACCGGGTATTGCAGTGGGCATCAATCAGTTTCGATGCCGCATTCTGGGATATCTGTTTGGGCCTGCTCTCCGGTGCCGCGCTGGTGATGGCGCCGTCGGAGCTGCTGCTACCCGGCGAACCGTTGCAGCACACGCTGCGCCGGTACACGATCACCCACGCCACCCTGCCGCCGGTCGCACTGAGCAGTACCGTCGCCGACGACGTCCTCGACGGCGCGACGATCATCTCCACCGGAGATGCCTTCACACCGGCACTTGCTCGCCAATGGTGCCCGGGGCGACGGGTGTTCAACGGGTACGGGCCCACCGAACTGACCATCGGGGCAACCCTTGCCGGACCGATCAGCGCCGAGGAGCCCATCAGTATCGGGGCTGCCTGGCACGGCAAGCGTGTCGATGTTCTCGACGACCGGCTACGCCCGGTCGGCGATGGAACCGATGGGGAGTTGTATCTGGCCGGTGTCGGGCTGGCGCGCGGATATCTGAACCGGGCCGGGCAGACCGCCGCCACGTTCGTCGCCGACCCGAAAGGTCCCCCCGGAAGCCGGATGTACCGCTCCGGCGACAAGGGCCGTGAGGTCGAGCGGGAACTGTACTTCACCGGACGAGGTGACGACCAAGTCAAACTGCGCGGTTTCCGGGTCGAGCTCGGCGAGATCGAAGCCTGTCTGGCCACGCATCCTTCGGTAGAGCTGGCGGTCGTCACCGTTCACGGAGCCTTGGCCGAGGCGGTGCTGGTGGCTTATGTCACCACACCGGCGCAGGTGGCGCCGCCCAACGAACGGATGCTGCGGGATCATGTGGCCAAGCGGCTTCCTCAGCACATGGTTCCTGCCTCGGTTCTCGTGCTGGACCGGCTCCCGACGACGCCGAACGGCAAGATCGACCGACGTGCTTTGCCGGTGCCGCAGAAATGGGGCGAGCACCTGGACGACGAATCCTCACAGCTGCCGACCGACGGTTCCGGTGAACAGATCTTCTATCGCATCGTTGCCGAACTGGTGTCGATCCCGGTTGCGCGGCCTGCCGACAACCTGTTCGAACTGGGTGGAAACTCGTTGACCGCAGCACGATTGGGTACGCGCGTCCGCAAACAACTCGGAGTCCAACTCCCTATCCGAACGATCATGGAAGCTCGAACCCTCGCAGACCTCGCCGCAGCGGTCGCGACCACCATCCACACTCGGTCGGAGGCGAATGAGCAATGACTGCGACGACCACAACGACTTCGCTCGACTTGACCGATCCCGCCACCTTCGTCACCCACGATCCGCTGCCGTTCTGGCGCGAAGTACGTCGTCATCACCCGGTGTACTGGCATCCGGGCACCGAGGGCCGACCCGGGTTCTGGGTGGTCGCCGGATACCACGATATCCAGCAGATCTATACCGACGCAGATACTTTCGGTTCCGCACGCGGCACCGTACTCGACGTCCTGCTGCACAACGACGACTCTGCCGGTGGCCGGATGCTCGCTGTCTCCGACCGGCCACGACACCGCCAACTGCGCACCCTGATGCAACGCGCCTTCTCTCCTCGTGTGCTGCACGACGTCGCCGAGAAGGTCCGCCATCGCACCGTGCGACTCATCGAACACGCGGCACAGTCCGGAACGCTCGACTTCGCCGCAGACGTCGCCGATCACATTCCCATCCACACCATCTGCGACCTGCTCGCAGTCCCGGAACACGATCGCCGCCAATTGCTCGAGTGGAACAAACAAACCCTCTCGGCACCGACCCCGGATGCCGATCCGTCCGTCGCAGTCCAGGCCCGCAGCGAAATCGTGTTGTACTTCATCGATCTGGCCGAAGAGCGGCGGGCCAGCCCCGGTGACGATGTGATCAGCATGCTCGCCACCGGACAAGTCGGCGATTCGGTGCTCGACAGCGAAGACGTCGCCCTCAACTGCTACAGCCTGATCCTGGGCGGCGACGAATCATCCAGGATGTCGGCGATCACCACGGTCCGTGCCCTGGCCGACAACCGTGAGCAGTGGCACGCACTGCGTGACGGACACTTATCGTCCGCTACCGCAGTAGCGGAACTGTTGCGATGGGCAACGCCTGCAATGCATTTCGCCCGCACCGCGACACACGATGCGACCATCGGTGGACAGCAGATCCGGGCCGGTGACATCGTCACGCTGTGGAACACCTCGGCCAACAACGACGATTCGGTCTTCGTCGAGCCGCATACGCTCACCCTCGACCGAAACCCGAACAAGCACATGGCATTCGGGCACGGTCCGCACTTCTGCGTCGGCTCGTATCTGGGGCGGGCCACCCTGCACGCACTGCTCGACGCACTGGTGTCGACGGTGCACGAGATCGAACTCGCGGGTGACCCCGTGCGCATCTACTCGAACTTCCTGTACGGATATCGAAGCCTGCCGGTTCGGCTGCATCCTGCGGCATGAGCGATCGTGTGTGGCGGCGCTACGATCACGCTGCCCTCGAACAGGAGTATTCGCCGAGCTCGCGTGCCCCGGAGTTCCGGAGCATCCTGGCCGGCTACACCGAACGCAGCCGCGTCGCTCGGAACGAACTCGAGCATGTTGAACTGCGCTACGGAAGCGAGTCCTGCGAAACGATCGATGTCTTTCCTGCCCGGCGCCGCGACGCACCAATGTTCGTCTACGTGCACGGCGGGTACTGGCAAGAACTCAGCAGGTTCGATTCCGCTTTTGCGGCAACGGATTTCGTTGCCGCAGGCGCCGCGTTTGCCGTGGTGGGCTACGGGCTCGCACCACACTACTCGCTGCCCGAGATCGTCGACCAGGTCCGTCGCGCGCTGCGTGTGCTCGTCTCCCGCGCCGATGAGCATGGCATCGATCGCGGTCGAATACACATCGGCGGCAGCAGCGCGGGTGCGCATCTGGCACTGATGGCTCTGCACGACAACGTGATGCCACACGGCAGTCATGTCGCCGACATCGTGGCCGGCGCGGTCCTCCTCAGCGGCGTCTATGACCTCGAGCCACTGGTCGGCACCTATATCAATGTCGCACTCGCACTCGACCCGGCGACTGCCGAACACCTGAGTCCGATCCGGCATCTGCGCAGTCGGTTGCCACCGTTGATCGTCGCCCGCGGCGGTGTCGAGACCGTCGAATTCGCCAGGCAGCACGGTGATCTGGTCGCCGCGGTCGCTTCGCGCGGCATCGTGGTGGATTCCGTGATCGCCGAACGCCGCAACCACTTCGACCTTCCCTTCGATCTGGGTAACGTCGCCACTGCCCTCGGCAACAGAGTCTTCCGCCAGATGGGTCTGAGGGATCCGGCGGAATGAATGACGCGGTAGCCGTTCTCGACTGAGCCGCAGGCGCAGGCGTGCACCGCAAGCGATCTCGGCGAGAGGGTTCGGGCGGCGTTCTCGCCGTGCGCGCTGGCAGCCCGGAACGGTCAGCGCCCGGTCTGAGTCGCCGTCTGGGCGCCCGCGAGATCGAAGCCGCTGTCGGTGATGGGATTTGGATCCCTCGCTAGGGGATTGACAGTGTCGATGATCCTCCTACGATAATGTGGGTAAAGTCCATTGTGGGAAGTTCCCATTAATAGTGAGGGTGGGATGGCCAGCAGTACACAAGCCCGACCCAGTACACCGGTCAGGATTCCCGTCGAGGTGTGGCGGGTTGCCGCGGTGATCATCGTCGGGTCGTTCATGTCTACGCTGAACTCGTCGTTGATCAATGTCGGGCTCAACACCATCAGCCGGGATCTGAGCGTGCCGCTCGCGCAGGTGCAATGGGTGATCAGTGGTTATCTGATTGCCTTCGCGGCGGTGTTGCCGATCTCCGCGTGGCTGAGTGGTCGCATCGGTGCTGGCCGACTCTGGCTGATAGCGCTGGCCGGGTTCACCGTGTCTTCCGGGCTGTGCTCGCTGGCGCCGAACTTGCCGATGCTGGTCGCCTTGCGGGTGCTGCAAGGTGTGACCGGGGCATTGCTGGTGCCCACCGGCCAGACCGTTGTCGGGCACCTTGCCGGACCCGAGCGCATGGGGCGAGTGCTCAACTCGACCAAGGTGGTGTCGTTTCTCGCGCCCGTGGTCGGTCCGGTCATCGGCGGCCTGATCATCAGTGGTTTGTCCTGGCGGTGGCTGTTTCTGGTGAATGTTCCCATCGGTGCGATCGCGTTCGTGGTCGGACTCAGGCTGGTGCCGCACGGCACACCCGACACCGCACGCGGATTCGATCTTCCCGGGTTCGTCCTGGTGATGGTGGGGCTGCCGATGACGATCTTCGGAGTCTCGGCGCTCGGGCAACAGGCACGGGGCCTCGACACCGGATGGATCGTAGCCATCCTGCTGGTGGGGCTGGTCGTCCTCGCGCTGTTCGCCCGGCGCGCTCTGCGCATCCCGCACCCGGTGCTGGATCTGCGGTTGTTCACCAATCGCGTGTACACCGCGGCAGCGACATCGGTGTTCTTCACCGGCGCAGCCCTTTTGGGGGTCATGGTCCTGTTCCCGCTGTACTTCCAGCTGATCCGGCATCAATCGGTCCTGGAAAGTGGTCTGTCGATGCTGGCCATCGGGCTCGGCGCCGCCTTGTCCATGCCGTTCGGCGGTGTTCTCACCGACCGGATCGGTGGTGGTGTGATCTCGGCGGCGGGCATCGTAGCCAGTGCCCTGAGCGTGGTGCCGCTGCTGTTTCTGCGCGCCGATGCCGACCTGATCCTGGTGGAGGTCTGTCAGGTGATCACCGGGTTCGGCCTGGGGCTGGCCTCCATGCCGGCATTATCCGTCGCTTACGCGACAGTGCCCCGAGACAAATTGGCCCATGCCACGTCCGAAGCCAACATCATTCAGCGCGTGGGCGGCTCGATCGGTGCGACGACGCTCGTGGTGGCCATCGGCAACCACGGTGTGCCGAACCTGCGCAGTTTCCAGGTGGCCTGCGGATGGCTCGTCGGCGGCCTGACCATTGCCGTTGTGCTGGCGGGCTGGCTGCTGGTCGAAGAACGGCGATTGCACAGGAATCCAGCCAGCGTATCGGCATGACCGGCAACGCCCCTGCTCTGCGGACGCAGGGCGACTCGCCATAACGGGAGGCTGAAGCTACACGCATTCGGATTCGACCATCGATTATCCAGACGCCTGCGCGGCGACGTCATCGACCATAACTCGCATGTTGGGTATTCTGAATTTGCCGCACGGGCTCTTTGTTGTGTCGCAAACAGCCGTTGTTCCATTGAATAGATGCCCGTGTGGAATGCTATCGGTGCAGACCACCTTGATCGGGTGGACAAGTCTGTGAACCTCGGGTAGAACTAGTTATATCGTCAGAACCTTGACGAGTGAGTATTTTCGTCGGAGGCCCGGCGCGGTTGGCCTCGGAAATCTTCGGACGGATATGGATGATACGTGGGGGAGCACGGTTTCCAATGACTGGTTCAAATCCTCCGGCCGCTGGTCGCTGCTGTTGTGGAGCGCAAAGACCAACTGGCCTGTTAGGCGGCATCCCGCGGTCTGGTGAACGTGTGGTTCTACCGGATTAAATTCCGGAGCGGCTCACCGTAAAGCGATCAAATTCCCGCTGGAACCGATCCACATCAATACTGGCGTACGCGGTCCATGGTTGCGGAACTAATGAGACACATGCCATGTGTCTGGCCGGTCGGATAACGCAAATGCCAGATGAATCTCTCGGATTCACCATTTGCTGGTGAATTGTGGAAAGAAGTCGACGTATGACGATATCTGTGGAGCGATCTATCGAAAGCGACGTGAAATTCATCAGATGGCCCGCCCAGGAAGGGCTGCGAAACCGATGCAGGAGTGAGGGGGCCCTCCGACTCCTGATCATCGAAGGAGGCGTGCAGCCGCCGGTGTGCAGCGATCCGAACGAGGATTGGGTGCGCGCGCCGATCTCTCAGTTTGACCTGAAAGCGCGGGTCGCTGCGCTGCGCAACCGCTCGTCACACACCACGAGGCCAGTCCTGGATCGCGCGGGGTTGTTGTTCAATGCGGGGTTGTCCGTGGCGATCTCGTCGTCGCAGGCGGAGTTGGTGGATCTGTTCATTCAGCGGTTCGGTGAGATCGTCTACCGCCACGAACTCGAGCAGCGACTTGCCGATAACCGGATCGCTCGACCGACCCGAAACTCTCTGGACCTCCACATCATGAGGCTGCGGCGACGACTGATCCAGGTCGAGCTGTTGCTGAACACCGCACATCGACGTGGCTACCTTCTTCAGCAGGTGGCTGCCTGAGCTCAGCGGTCGAATCCTGCCGGAGCCTGAAATCCGTACACCCACCGTGAGGTTGATGATGATTCGAGAACCGTTCGACAGCGACCACGACGCTTCGGGAATCGCCGGTGGCGCGATGTCCTCCAAGCCCGAAGACTGCCCATTGGCCAAGGCGCTGGAAGCTATCGGCGAGTTGCCGACGTTCGAGGTGCTCCACGAGCTTTTCGATGGCCATACCCGATTCGAGCAGATGCTCCGATATCTGAAGGTATCCGAGACCGTGCTGGCCCAGCGGCTCGCCCGCCTCGTCGAGGTCGGCCTGGTGGACCGTTTTCCGGGGCAGGTGGATGCGCCGGGCACCACCTATGCGCTCGCTCCCGCGGGACGGAACTTGCGGCCGGTCCTGCTGGCGCTGGTGGCCTGGGGCAATCAATACCTGCTTGCCGAGCAGCGCAGCATGGTCTTGGTCGATCGCGACACCGGTGAGCTGCTCGAGCCGGTCGTAGTGGACCAGGGCACCGGTCGGCGTGTCGATGCGCAGAATTGTGTGTTCGTTGCAGGCCCCGCGGCCGGTTCGGCCATGCGCGGTCGATATCCGCAGCCGCTCGAAGCCGGCCGCCGGAGATGACGGGGGACGTGAGTCATTCCTCGTGTGTCGTCCTGCGCCAGCCTGGCCGCGGCCGCCGATCGCCGTCGATGGTGGTGTGCGCATCGATGATCGTGGTCACCAACTCGTGTAATGCGGCCTGCCGGTCGGCGCCGAGGGGAGCCAGCAGGTCCGTGGTCACGGTACGGATCAGTTCTTCCCCGCGCAGGCAGACGTCCTGTCCATCATCGGTGATGGACAGGACGTGGCGCCGGCGGTCGCGGGGATCGGGGCGCCGCTGAACCAGCCCGGTGTCTTCCAGGACATCGAGCACCTTGACCAGGTCACTCGGGTCCAGGGACGCAAGGTCGGCCAGTTCGCGCTGGGACAACTCACCGTGTTCTTTAAGGCAGACCAAAATGAAGTGTCCGCGCCAGGACAGCCCCTCCTGTGAAAAGACGGCTCTGACCTTTTCGTTCGCGATTCGTCCGAGGCGAGAGATCGCAAAGACGGGCAAGGTGAGCAGGACCGATGGGCGGCTTGGAGACAGGGATGGGGACACGTGCGCAGCCTACTCGAGTATTAATGGGAATCTCTAATAATGGATTTTGCCACAGTTCAGACACTGATCTATGCATCGATGTGAACGAAGTGACGAGGCCGACATCCGACGGAGATCTTTCCCTCCTATTTGGAAGTGAAACTAACTAATGCGAATCCTCATTCAAGGCGGCGGCGCGAAACGCGGCGTACTGCGCGGGTGCATCGGGTAGGTAGCCCCAAGGTGGATTGGCGTCGATGAGGTTGTCGAGGGCGCGGAAGTGGGGTGCCGCTCGCCGGTGGGCGTCGCTCACCGCGAAGGCCAGCGCGAAGGCTCCGTGCGCTCTGACCCAGGGATATACGCGCCGGAATGCGGGATGAAGCACCGAACGCTGAGCCGCCTCGGCGAGCTGCTGGAGGACATCGGTTCGGTGCAGGTAATCGGTGTCCCCGGCCTTCCAATGTTCGATGTGCAGTTCGGCGGCCAACGCGCCGGTCAGTGTCCCGTCCGGTGCGCCGGCCCGGCACTCATCCACGAATCGATGAGCCAAGGTCCACCTTCCGCCCCACTTCGGGCAGAGCTGCTGCAGCATGCGGCACTGTCCCGAGTAGTGCGCCGGGTTGTGCTCGGCCAATCGGTCGTATCGGCGGCGTGACTCGTCCACGCCGAGGTGCAGACCCCGTGAGGTTCTGAGCAGTCCCGCCAGTGCGATATCGCAAGTGGGGTCGAGCGCAACCGCCTGGAGGAGGAGGCCTTCACCCAGACCCAGGCGCCGCCGGAATTCGGCGCGTTGGAGTTCGCCGATACCGTCGGATCCAGTGGCTGTGGGCACGTTCCAACGGATTCCGAGACTGCGCCAGCTGGTTGTCACTTCGTATGTGCCGAGCAACGCCAGCAGCAGTGGATCATCCTCGAATAGTTTCAGCGCGCGTTGCAGCTCGACCTCGATGTCGGACTGTCCAATGATCACCAAAGGGAGGAGTGTCCGATCGGAGTCGCTGGGTAACGTCGCGTAATACCGTTGAATGGCTGACCAATCCTGCTTGTTCACAGCTTCGCGAACCAACGCGAGTTCCGGATAGGCAGCGACCGGATCGCTATTGGGCAAGGCGGCACGCATCAAATGTCTCCTGTTGACGGTCGACCGCGATATCGAAACCGCCAAAGACTCGGACTGAAAGCGATCCCTGGCGGAGTGTTATGGTTGCAGAGCCAGTCGTCAAGTATGGAGAAAGAACTCCGAAAGAGTCGGGCAGGGCTCATCTCGAGATATCAGTGTGTCGATGCGCGCAGGATTCAGCGCTCTTCCACTGTGGCAACTCGGCGGCAAGGCCAGAGCGGGGAGATCTGCGGTCATTTCTTCTTGCCTAGATCTTTCAACAGGGCTTGACAGAAATATGCCAATGCCAAATGCTGCACTTATGGCAGCCCGCAGACACACGCGGTCAGATGCGCTCTGGATTTGACTCGAAGCTGTCTCGCGGCAGTTCTACCAGCTAGGCGGGGAGTGCATGTCTACGGTCGATCAACTGGGTAAAACTGAGTTCGCGACGGGGGCTCCGGCGTATCCGATACCGCGGCCGACGGGGTGTCCGTTCGCCCTGCCCGAGGAGTTGGTCAAGCTCCGGGAGAGCCAGGGGACCGGCCGGATCACGATCTGGAACGGTCATCAGATTTGGCTGTTCACACGGTATGAAGATGTGCGAGCGATCATGAAGGATGATGCCCGCTTCAGCGTCGATCGGCGATGGCCGGAATTTCCGCAGACCTCGCCGGGCGCGCAGATGCGTAGTGCGCGCGGAGGGTTGCTCTTCGGTATGGACAACCCACGTCATCAGTACTTTCGGCGCATGCTGATTCCGGAGTTCACGGCCAAGCGGATCGAGCCGCTGCGCCCGACAGTGCAGCGGGTCGTCGATGAACTGCTCGACGGCATGGCCGCGCGCCCGGGGCCGGTGGACCTCGTCGATGCCTTCGCCGTGCGGATCCTGTCCAAGGTGCTGTGTCAGATGCTCGGCCTGCCCTACGAGGATCACGAGTTCTTCCGGCAGAACGTGAAGGGCAGGCTGACGATAACCACCGGCGAGGACAAGGCGAAGCGAGATCACGATGAGCTCACCTCCTATCTCGGTGAGCTGTTCCGGCGCCGCGAACTCGAGCCCAGCGACGACCTCATCGGTCGATTGGCGCGTGATCGCATCAACACCGGGCAGCTCAGCCGCGAGGAGGCGGTCGGTCTGATCGAGGTCGTGATCGCCGGCGGCTACGCGGCAACCGGTGGCACCATCGGGTTGGGCACGCTGCTGCTGTTGGAACACCCCGAGCAGATTCCGGTCATTCGCGACGGCGACGCCAAAGAGGTCGCGATCGCGGTGGAGGAGCTCATCCGCTACGTCAATTCCACCCATCTGGGCAGACGTCGGGTAGCTCTCGAGGAGGTCGAGATCGGTGGCGTCACGATCCAGCCGGGTGAGGGCCTGATCGCCGCGGACGCCCTGGCCAACCGGGATCCGCGGATGTTCGACGACCCAGACGCATTGAACCTGCGCCGTGATCCGAATCCACACCTGGTGTTCGGAATCGGGACGCATCACTGCTTCGGCGCCTATCTGGCCAAAGTGGTGCTGGAGACCGCGTTCCCGTCGTTGTTCCGGCGGTTTCCGGGCCTGCGCCTGGCCGTGCCGATGTCAGAGCTGGAATTTCTGCCGGACGCCACCGTCTATACGGTCAAGGAGATCCCGGTTCTCTGGTGAGTTCGAGCCCGCGTTCCCGCCGGTGCTGGCTCGGTCTGGTGAGGTTCTGCCATCCCGATCTGGGATCGGCGTCGATCACTCGGTCAATAGCCGGGCCAGTTCGACTCGGGAATTGATCTCGAGTTTCCGGAAGATCTGACGCAGGTGGTAGTTGACGGTGTGCGGCGAACGCGCGACCCATTGCGCCACTTCACGATTCGTCAGCCCTAGGACGACCAGCTGGGCGATGCGGAGCTCGTGCGCAGTGAGAAGCCGCACGAGACGGGGCTGTCAGGCTCGACCATTGCCGTCACGAACCCTACCGAAGGAGCGGGGGTATCGGTCGAGCCGCCGCGATGCGCATGCACGCCGGGCTGGTTCCCGAGCAGCATGCGCCGCGCCGGCTCGGATATCTGAGCCTGAAGCGCCCGCTGAACCTCCTCGGAGGTGAAAAACAGTGCATCATCACGGAATCGGACGATGCCGGAGGCAAGGACCTCCTCGAGCGCGGGCAGCAATGCCAATGTCGTAACCGACTGCAATCGCGCGACGTCTTCCAATGTAAATCTGTTCCCAACCAGAGCAGCGGCCTGAATGAACTCCTGTGCATGTGCGGGGAGCCTGCTCAGTTCTGGACCAGCAGACCGTCCTTCCGCTGTCCGAGGCGGTCAGCCGTATTCGCGACACTGAACTGCGGCTGTCACGCGGGCATTTCGACGTGTCCGACGACGCCTATGCCGATGTCGGGGTCGTCCTCGATGAGTAGATCGGCGCGGGCCAGGGAGCGAATTTCGTCATCAAACCGTCGTTCCGGCCGACACCGGTGATTACGCGTCCCGTCACGCGCTGGCGCTCTTCCGTCGACTGCTGCACCGGGAGATAGGCGCCTACTGGACAATTTGTCATCTATACCGTGAGCGCACGCTGGTGGGCGCATCTCCGGAGCGGCATGTGAGTCTGCACGACGGCACCGCCGTCATAAACCCGATCGGCGGCACGTACCGCTATCGCGCGGCCGGGCCGACGGTATCCGGTGTTGTCGAGTTCCTCAGCGACCGTAAGGAAACCGACGAGCTGTCCATGGTGGTCGACGAGGAACTGTCGTCGGACTGCTACACGCCGTGGGCCGGGCGGTCGTCGGCATCGGCTCGCTGGCCGGGATGGTGACGGCACTGGAGGCCGCCGCCAGCTCCATCCTCGGCGGCTGAGTGACGCGGGAGCACTCGGCGGTTCTGATGGCGATATGCTGGAAATGCCGAGGCCCGATCCCCAGGACCTGGCAGCGACACTGCACCCCGCGCGGAGCGCAGCTGTGCTGGAACTGTGGACGCGAACCGGCCGATACCACGCGCCGGTTCTGCACCGGCTGCGGCGCGAACCTCTCCGCTCCGGCATCGGTGCCCGAGAATCGCACTGCGAGAACGCCTTTCGTGAATACGTCGGTACCGCTACTAGCGGCGGTCGCCACCGCGGTTTCGGTCGTAGCCATGCTCACGCTGTCCGGCGGCCGGACGGGGCCGTCCACAACGCCGAGCGCTGCCGCGGTGACCGTGGTGGAAGCGCTCGGCGCGCGCACCTCGGTAGCGCCGACGACCAGCCTGCCGACGACCAGCACGCCGCGGACCACCGTCACGGCGGCGGTATCCGTCTCCGCCGCAGTCGTTTACGCCTATTTCGACGCGATCGACCGCCGCGACTACCCGCAGTCCTCGGCGCTCGGCGGCCGCAATCTCGACTCCAGTTACGACGATTTCGTCGACGGCCTGGCCACCACCGACCACGAGGCGCTCGCCGTCACCTCCGAAGACGGCGATACCGTCCACATCCACCTGTTCGCCCGGCAGTCCGACGGCACCTATCGGACCTTCGCGGGCTACGACGTCGTTCGCGATGGCGCGATCGTCTCGGCGTCCATCCGCGTGGCCTGACCGCTGAGCAGGGTGGCGATGGTTCCCGGTGTCCAGCCGAGTTCCGCACCGGGGCGGGTGGCCAGGTAGGTGGCGACCTTCTCGGCGGCCCAGCCGTGGGATTCGGTGAGGCCTGCCGCGAGATGGCGGATATAGGCGGCCGAGGGTGGGTTGCCGGGGAGGTCGGTGTAGTGCCAGGGCGCGGTGATGGTGAGGATCGGGTGGCGTTCGAAAGTGCCGGTGCAGATGAGAGTTTCGTAGCGGCCGGGGCCAAAGGTGA
>NZ_JBEXUI010000072.1:0-19767 GCF_040614395.1 Nocardia sp. NPDC005998
CCCAACCTCGCGCTCACCCCCAACCTCGCGCTCACCCCCAACCTCGCGCTCACCCCCAACCTCGCGCTCACCCCCAACCTCGCGCTCACCCCCAAGGCTCTGGCTCACCCCCAAGGCTCTGGCTCTGGCTCTGGCTCTGGCTCTGGCTCTGGCTCTGGCTCTGGCTCTGGGCGGATCGTTACAAGCGGTGTAGGCGGACCAGGACCGATCAGTGACCGCGTTCAATCTTCGAGAGATGGGCGATATTGGCGCGGTCATCCGGATCCGTACTCGCCTCGCCGCTGAACCAAGCGTCCAGAATCTCCGTCAGCTCCGCGCTGGAAGTCGAACGCAGGCTCAGCGCAAGCACATTCGCGTCGTTCCATTTCCGCGCACCGGCCGCCGTCACGGCATCACGGCACAGCGCGGCCCTGATCCCCGCGACCTTATTGGCGGCGATCGACGCACCGGTCCCGGTCCAACAGCACACGATCGCCTGCTCGGCCCGCCCCTCGATCACATCGCGCGCCGCCGCCGCACTGGCCCAGGCCCAGTCGTCCCGCTCGGTATCCGATAACGCCCCGTGCACCAGCGTCTCGAACCCCCGCCTGCCCAGTTCCACAACGAGCTGCTCGGCCACACCCACCCGCTCGTCCGCCGCAACCGAAATTCGCATACCCCAAGCGTAGTGAGGCAGACCTCGGCATAACGCCGTTCGTCGGACGACTAGCTCAGCGCATGGTCCAAATCGGCCAGCAGATCCTCGACATCCTCGAGCCCAACCGAGATGCGCACGACACCGTCGGACAGGCCGATGGTGGCGCGGCCCTCGGGGCCCATGGCGCGGTGGGTGGTGGTGGCGGGGTGGGTGATCAGGGTCTTGGAGTCACCGAGGTTGTTGGAGATATCGATGATGCGCAACCGGTTGAGCACCTCGAAGGTGCGCTTCTTCGCCTCGTGCGCCGGCGCGTTCAGCTCGAAGGTGACCACCGTGCCGCCGCCGCTCATCTGACTGGTCGCCAGCTCGTGTTGCGGATGCGACTCCAGATACGGATAGCGCACCCAGGAGACGGACTTGTTGCCCTCGAGGAAGCGCGCGATGCGCAATGCGGATTCGGTCGAATGACGCACCCGCAGCGGCATGGTCTCCAAACCCTTGAGCAGGGTCCACGCATTGAACGGGCTCAGCGCCGGACCGGTATGGCGCATGAGATTCTTCACCGGACCGTCGATGTAGTCGTGCGGGCCGAGAATCGCGCCGCCGAGCACCCGGCCCTGACCGTCGATGTGCTTGGTACCGGAATACACCAGCACATCCGCGCCGAGTTCGAAACCGCGCTGCAGCAGCGGGGTGGCAAAGACGTTGTCCAGCACCACCTTCGCGCCCGCGGCATGGGCGAGTTCGGTCACCCGGCGCACATCGACCAGCGTCTGCATCGGGTTGGCCGGCGTCTCGAAGAACACGGCCTGGGTCGGCACCGACAGCGCCTGCTCCCACTGGTCCAGATCATCGCCGTCGACGAAGACGGTCTCCACACCCCAGCGCGGCAGGATCTCATTGCACACCACGAAGCACGAGCCGAAGAGGCTGCGCGCGGCCACCAGTCGATCGCCCGCACCCAGCAGCGCGCCGAGCGCGGTGAATACCGCCGACATACCGCTCGCGGTCGCGAAACAGGCCTCGGCGCCATCGATCAGGCGCAGTCGCTCCTCGAACATGGCCACCGTCGGGTTGCCGTAGCGGGAGTAGACGAAATGCTCGATATCGCCGGTGAACGCGGCCTCGGCCGCCTCGGCGCTCTCATAGACGAAACCGGAGGACAGGTACAGCGCCTCGGCGGTCTCCTCGAATCCGGAGCGGCGCAGGCCGCCTCGGACGCCGAGCGTGGCGGGGCCGACCCCCTTGGGCAGCGGTTTGTCGAACGCACCCCCGGTGATCATGACTGCCGCCACGGCAGACCGAGTGCGCGCCAGCCGGAGCCGCCGCGGTGGCCGAACTCGTCGATGGGGCCCTCGAAGCCCTCGAGCACGTTGTACGACGGTTCGATCCCGACACCGGTCGCGGCGACCGCGGCACCGATGGAACGCTGCCCGGAGCGACACAGAAAGACGACGGGCGCCGCCGGATCGCGACCCTCCAGGGCCGAGGTCAGCTGTGCGACGAACTCACCGTTGCGGGCGCCACTGGTGTCGACCCATTCGATCAGCACCGTCGGCCGATCGATCGAACTCGTATCGGGGACGCCGACGAAGCGCCATTCGGCCTCGGTGCGCACATCGACCAAGACGGCCTCGGGATTGTCGCGCAACAACTCCCACGCCTGCTGGGGGGTGATGTCACCGGCATATGTCATGCGATCCTCCTGTGAATCCACGCTTGCCGCACCTGGGTTTCGGTGCGCGGCCAGGTCGTCACCCGGAGCACCCCACCGCGGAGGAGGGTTGCCGACCAGCTAGCCGGGGCTTGACGCTGGTTCTCATGACCTGTGTCCGAGATTGCCTGGGCAGGGGCCGCCCTGTCAAACCCAGGTCAGCGCCACGCCGGGTAATCAGTTGCAGACGATCCAGCGGTCGCCGGAGCGAACCAAATTCCACGTCGCTGGCGTCTCCCGGCCGTCGACCGCGATGGTCACGTTCGCCTTCGCCCTATCGCCATCGACCATGGCGTTGTCAATGTTGGTGACCTTGATCGACTTTCCGGCCGCAGCGCCACCGAACTGGGCGGCCAGCGGCGACTTGCTCTCGTCGAATCCTTGGCAGGCCACCGCGGGTGGCGGTGTGTTGTCGGTGGTGCCCCTGGCCTCTGCATAGCGATGCACCGCGGCCGCGATCTTGTCCGATTCTGTGACATTTTTCTCAGCGGGCGAGAGCACCGCGCCCAGCACGATGGCGACCAGGACGACGGCCGCGAATACGGCTGCCGCGATGAACGGCGCCATCGTGCGCCGATCGGTCTGGTCGACCTCGATCACCGGTTCGTCATCGGTGCCCTGCTGCTCTGTCATGGGTCGATCATCCCTGGTGGGCAGCGGTATCCGACAGGCGCCCCCGGACCGGGCGCGACCCCGCACGGCAGCGGCACAGTAATAATTCGATAGCCACCCGGACAGTGGGTATTCCGGTAAGTGAGCCCGGGTGGCAACCATCCGGTTCACGCACCGCCCGCAGGGTGCGCCATGCGCCACCGATAGAATCGCGAGACTGCGGCCTGCTGTCATAGCCATATGCCAGCTCACCGACGTAGCGACTGTGCAGCCGCGAGCCGCCTGTCCGCATCGTCAGGTGCAACCAAAAAGGTGCGCCAAGTTAGCCTAAGCTAAGACTGACGCCATAATTGTTTCGACCATAAGGGTGCGCGTAAAGAGATGACCGAACATAGTGCAGCGACTCGCCCGCTTCGCATCGCGATCGTAGGCGCAGGACCGGCCGGTATCTACGCCGCCGACGCGTTGATGAAGTCCGATGCCGAGGTGAGCATCGACCTGTACGAGCGCATGCCGGCGCCGTTCGGTCTGATCCGCTACGGCGTCGCGCCGGACCATCCGCGCATCAAGGGCATCATCACCGCCCTGCACAAGGTGCTCGACAAGCCGCAGGTCCGCCTGCTCGGCAATATCGACTACGGCACCGACATCACCCTCGACGATCTGCGCACGTTCTATGACGCGGTGATCTTCTCCACCGGCGCCAACGCCGACCGCGCGCTGGACATCCCCGGCATCGGCCTGGACGGCAGCTATGGCGCCGCGGACTTCGTGTCCTGGTACGACGGACATCCGGATGTGCCGCGCACCTGGCCGCTGGAGGCCGAGAAGGTCGCCGTCCTCGGTGTCGGCAATGTCGCACTCGATGTCGCGCGGGTGCTCGCCAAGACCGGCGACGAACTGCTGCCGACCGAGATACCGCCAAACGTCCACGCCGGATTGAAAGCCAATAAGGCGGTCGAGGTGCACGTCTTCGGCCGCCGCGGCCCGGCGCAGGCCAAGTTCACGCCGCTCGAGCTGCGCGAACTCGACCACTCCCCGACCATCGAGGTCATCGTCGATCCCGAGGACATCGACTACGACGAGGGCTCCGAGGCCGCGCGTCGGCACTCCAAGCAGGTCGACATGATCGCGAATACGCTCGAGCAGTGGGCCATCCGCGATGTCGGCAACCGCCCGCACAAGCTGTTCCTGCACTTCTTCGAATCCCCCGCGGAGATCATCGGTGAGGACGGCAGGGTCGTCGGCCTGCGCACCGAGCGCACCCAGCTCGACGGCACCGGCAATGTCAAGGGCACCGGTGTCTTCAAGGACTGGGACGTCCAGGCCATCTACCGCGCCGTCGGCTACCTGTCGCAGAACCTCACCAACCTGCCGTTCGACGATCAGGCCGGTGTGGTCCCGAACGAGGCCGGACGCGTCATCGCCGACGAGGACGCCGATGGTGCGCAGCGCTACCTGCCCGCCACCTACGTCACCGGCTGGATCAAGCGCGGTCCGGTCGGCCTCATCGGCCACACCAAGGGCGATGCCAACGAGACCGTGGCCTGCCTGCTCGACGACAGCGTGAACTTCACTCCGGCCGAGAAGCCGGAACTGGACGCCGTCACCGAATTCCTCGAGGGCAAGGGCATCCCGTTCACCACCTGGCAGGGCTGGTACCGCCTCGACGCGCACGAACGCGCGCTCGGTGAGCCGGAGGGCCGCGAGCGCGTCAAGGTCGTCGAGCGCGAGGACATGCTGCGCGCCAGCGAACCGCACAAGGTCTAGTGCCGGTGCCACAGGGGTGCGCGTCACCCCCTGTGGCACTCGACAATCCGATACGGCCGCAGCAGTGCAAAATCTGTCGGGTCTACGGCAGCGGAAAATCCTTTACTGAGGCATTCTGTACAAGTGTTCGATGCCCATCTCCACATCTTCGACCCGGGGTTCCCGCTGGCCGAGAACGAGGGCTACCTGCCCGACCCGTTCACCATTGCCAATTACCGAAAGCGCATGTCTCGCTTCGATGTCGGCGGTGGGGCCGTGGTCAGCGGATCCTTCCAAGGCACCGATCAGACCTACCTGAAGGCGGCACTCGCGGAACTGGGCGAGGGCTGGGTCGGCGTCACCACACTGGACCCCGATGCCACCGATGCCGAGATCAGCGAACTCGACCGGATCGGCGTGCGAGCATTGCGGTTCAACGTCAAGCGCGCGGCCGCGGACATCACCGCGATGACCCGGCTGGCGCTGCGGGCGCACGAGCTGGTCGGCTGGCATGTCGAGGTCTATATCGACGGCACCATGCTCACCTCGCTGCAACCGGTGATCTCGAAACTTCCGGTGCTCTCCATCGACCACCTCGGCATGTCCGAGGAGGGCCTGCCCTACCTGCTCGATCTGGTCGATGGCGGCGCGCGGGTGAAGGCGACCGGTTTCGGGCGGGTGCACATGAATGTGGCCGATACGCTGCGCCGCATCCACGCCGTCAATCCCGAGGCGCTCATGTTCGGCACGGATCTGCCCGGCACCAGGGCGGGACGGCCCTTCGTGGACTCCGACGTCGATCTGATCTGCGATGTGGTCGGCACCGATATGTTCAAGGTGCTCGAGGACAACGCGCGGGCGTTCTATCGACTGCCCGCCCGCGCACGCAAGATTCCGACCGATCCCGCACCCACCCTGCCGATCCCGCGCACCGAACAGCCGACCCTGCCGCTGCGACGCGATGAGATCCCGAAACTCGAAGCAGCGGATACGATTCCGTTCCCTGCCATCGAGTGAGTGCCCGGCCGTAGGCGGGTGGTCGCCGCGGAGCGACACAGATTCATCCCGCTTCAGGGTGGTCTGTCATACGCTTCCTGCATGACCGAAACTCCAGCGGGGGCCGGTTACCCGAGTTATCCACACCCACCGGCGGATCATCCCCAGGCCGTGTTGATATTGATTCTCGGAATTCTGAGCCTGGTGCTGTGCACCCTGATCGGCCCGTTCGCCTGGTTCATGGGACGGCGCGCCCTGGCCGAGATCGATCGCTCCGACGGCACAATCGGCGGCCGAGGCTTGGTGATGGCAGGCTACATCTGCGGAATCATCTCCTCCGCATTCATCATCCTGGCGGCGGTAGGAGCCATCATCGTGCTGATCGTCGCCGTCATCGCCTACGTCACCTCGTAGCCACGCCACCGATGCCGTAGCCGGCCCCGGTGTCGATCGGGTTTTGCAGTCGTAGGTGTACGTCTCGCGCTGCCCAGACGGAGCCCGCCTCGACTCAGGCCACGATGGCGCCGATGACCCACACCCCGGTCGCCAGCAGTGCGCCGAAGAGTTCGATGAGCATCGACAGACCGACACCCTTGAGCGCGTGAACCGTTGCCTGCCAAGCGGGTTGGTTCTCGCGGAGGCGGTGGAGTTCCGAAAGATACACGCCAAGAACGAATCCCACGAACAACCCGACCACCGGGATGATGAAGAAGCCCACGATGCCCAGTACCGCCCCCACGAACAGCGCCCGGTTGGAAACCCCCGCAACCTTCATCTTCCGCCCCGGCCACGTGTACTTGATGATCCCGGAGAGCACCAGAAACGCGCTACTGATCGCGAATACGACCCAAGCCGTCGCCCCACCAGTCATAAACGCCCAGACCGCAATGGCCCCGAAGATCAGAATGACCCCGGGCAGGATCGGAATGATAATCCCCAGGAGTCCGACCAGAATCACCAGGCCGACGACGACCTCACCCCAACCCGACACAGCCGGTCCCTCCGCTCTCCACGTCTCGTCACGCTGCCTGAATTCTGGCCTACTACCTAGTTCGGCGCACCCCCGAAGGCACCAACACCGCGCACCACACAAGAACCCGCCAATACCCCGCGTACTACACAAACATGGTCAATCACGGGCTGCCGATCCATATCGACGCGGCGTTGCTCGGGTATCTCAATCTCGGGACAAGCTTGCCCAGATCGACGCGGCGCTCCAGCGTCGAACCAGTGCGGTGACGCTTGGCATGCCGACGTTCGCCTCACTCGCCGGTCGAACAACATCCACATCTCAACCGGGATGACTACTCACTACCTCCTGTCATGCCGATGAGGGAGTGATCACGGCCGGGGGGTAGATGATTACGTGATCCGGTGGGTTGATCGGCGGCGAGGAAGGGCGTCACGAGACGGAGCAGTTCCCGGGGCCGGTCCAGCGGGATTACGTGGCCGCAGTCCGGAATGACGTGCCCGGTGAGGTCGTCGGTGATGGGGCGTAGTTGCTGTTCGAGCGCGGTGCCGACCGGGTGGGCGCCGATCGCTAGCGTGGGCATGGTGAGCCGCCCGTCGATCAAGGCGTCGTTGAGCTGGCGGGCGGTGGTGGGCAGTGCGCGGTAGTAGGAGAAAGCGCAGCGCAGCGCCTCCGATCCGGTGTAGGCATCGATGAACGCCGCGCGGATGTCCGGTCGCACGCCCTGGCCGCGAGTGCCGGCCGTGAGGAACCAGTCGATGTACTGTGCCTCGTGTCCGATCAGAACCTTTTCGGCGAGGTCGGGGACGGCGTGGAAGCCGAACCACCACGGTGGCCCGGCAGCGAGAAAGTCCTCGGCGCCGGGCAGCGAGCCGAGCAGTGCCTCCATGACGATCAGCCGTCGTATCCGTTCGGGGTGCCGTAAGGCGAGCAGCACGGCGACCGGGGTGCCGGCGTCGATGGCGACCACGGCGGCGGTGGGTTCGGCGAGGGCATCGAGGATTCCGTTGATGTCGACGGCCAGGGTGCCGGCGTCGTAACCCTCCGCTGGACGCGTGCTGGCGCCGAATCCACGGAGGTCCGGGGCGATGACCCGGTGGTGGATGGACAACGGACCGATGATCTCGCTCCAGAGCTGCCAGGTGTGCGGGAAGCCGTGCAACAGCACGATCGCGGGGCCGGTGCCGGCCGTGGCCACGTTGAGGTGGATGCCGTTGACGGCGATCCGGCGCAGCTGGACCTGCGGGGCGCGGGATGGCGCGGTGTCGGGCACAATAACTCCCTGTCGGTTACTGTTGGTTACCTCAAAACCGTAGGTAACTGCGGTTGAGGTTGCCAAGGCGGCACTTTGTCGACAGGTGGTGAGGTCAAGGTGACCACTCGGCCCGTGGGTGCGCAGCGCGCAGCCCACGGTGATCTGTTCGATCTCCAATGCCCGACGCGTCAACTCCTGGATCGGATCGGCACGAAATGGACATCGATGGCGGTCAAGGTGCTCGCGGAAGCCGCTCCGGGTGAGGTGCGGTTCGCCGAGTTGAGGCGGCGGATGCCCGGCATCTCGCAGAAAATGCTGTCGGTCACCCTGCACAGCATGGTCCGGGACGGGTTGGTCGCCCGCCGGGTCGAGCCGACTGTGCCGCCGCGGGTGCACTACCGGCTCACGGAACTGGGCCTCTCGCTGGAGGCCCCGCTGGCGGCGTTGCGGGCCTGGGCCGAGCAGCACATGGCCGAGATCGACCGCGCCAACGCCAGCAACGACGATGCGCAAGCCGACCCTCCTCTCGGCGGCCAGTGACGCGTTACCCACACAACACGCGCACATGCCGCCGACAGCACGTTCCGCCAGCCGTGGCGGCCAACACGCAGTCGACCTAGGTTGAGGTGCGCAGGCTTTAGTTCAGAGAAGCCTGCATCTGCTGCCCCATGCTGCACGCTGACCCGAAGATGGTCATCCGCCTCGACGAGATCGAAGACGACCTGCTGGTTCGGCGTGAGCGAGCCGAAACCGAAGGCTGGCACGGCGAAGTCGAGCGCCTTGACCTGACCCTGTTGTTCCTGCGCACGAAACGACGGGAAGCGACCCGGCTCGAGCAGAACACCGTCACGCTCGGACTTCCAGTCCCAGTTGCCAAGAGGGCTCAATGACCTCGGCCCTACGGCGACAACAACTCTGCGCCATTTCTCGCCGCATCAGCTCCGCGGCGACTGCCAGGCCGACCGCGCCAACTGCTCCGCCAGGGCTTCTGCCTGGCGAACGCCAGCTTGGAACGCTCCAGGCCAGCACGCGACAACGTCCGGATCGGTCGCGAACGCGTTGAACACGTCGATCGTGGCGGCGTCCGGACTGAAATGCACGACGGCATCGGCCGCAGTCCCGGCGAGTTCGGAACGAAGGGGCTCGCGCGGCCACCGATGCGCCAGTGGCTCGATGACCAGAACAACATCCGCGTCCGCGGCGATATCCGCGTTGGTGGCCGACCACACCCCGCCATCGATGTAGTAGCGATTGTCCACGACCACAGGCGGAAAGGCTCCAGGAAAGGCATGGCTTGCGGCGGTGGCGGTCACCAGCGCCACACCACTGTCGCAGTTCCAGATCTGGCGCTGACCGCTCTCGGCATCCACAACGACGACCTGCAGCCTTTGATCCGGCCAGGTGTTGCCGCCGATAAACCACTCCCCCGGCTCGATCTGCTCCGGCCGGGCCGGTTCTTCGGCCATCGCCATCTGGCCCACCTTGCGGCGCGCCACATCACGATCCACTTTTCGGTCGAGCAGTACGGAAAACACACCAGCAATCAGCTCAGGCTGCTGCGGAGGCGGCGGCATTGTGACGCCAGGCGGGAATGGACTCTCGGCAAGCGAGTCGAGATCGCGGCCGGTGACCAGCATGGCACCGACCAACGCGCCCGCGGAGGTGCCCACTATCGAATCGGCCGCACCCAAATCGATTCCACGGCAGCGCAACTCAGCGGCCAAACCCGCCATCCACGCCGTGCCATAGACGCTGCCCCCACCCAACACAACCGAACGTCGAACAGTCTCGTCGGACATTCGATCCCCACTATGCCCCACCATGCGGCCATCCTAACCACGCTGATCATCGTCGCAGGTCATCGCATTCAGCGGTCGACCAAACCTTCGCTTCCCACCCGCCCCCGCTCGCCCAGCTCGAGCACTACAACTTACGTGGCGCCGAGAAGCCCCCTCACCCACATCAAGTCAACAACCACACCTGGACGAGCGATCACCATGCACTGATGCAGGCAAACGTCGAGAAGCCACCCGCACCAGCGCATTCTCGGCGCGGCTGGCGCGCGGTGGTGCGCGGTGGTTTGGGCGACTCCGGCGGGTTCGGTGATCTGTTCCAGTGTCGCGTTGGGGTTTTGGCTCAGCACTGGTTCCGCGGCGTCGAGGACGGCGCGCACGGTGCGAGCGGCGTCGGCTCGCAGCGGGAGCGCAGCGGGAGCGCAGCGGGAGCGCAGCGGGCGGGCGGATGTGGGGCGGCATGGGCTGATCTTCTCGCTTCCGCGCACCTGATGCCGCGTCGCCCACGCACCCTCGTCGCGCGAATCGCCGAGTTGGTGACCCGCGGTGTGGCCGATGCGGCAAATCAGGGGGCGGCGCGCGCAGCGGTGTGAGGTCGGCCGGAGTCGAGAGCGTGCCGATGTGTGAGAACCGATGTCACCGAAGCCGGCTGCTGGGGCAAGATCGAAGGATGGGCCCCACTGCGGGACCTCGCGTCCCTACCAGCATCGCCGACTTCCGCGCAACGGCCAGCACCCGGCTGAGCGGGTTTCCACACACCGAGGTCGCGGACGCGCCGAGCCTTCGGCGCGCCGCGGTCCTGCTCTGCGTGGTCGATGAACCGGACGGCCCGTTATCGGTGATCGTCATCAAACGTGCATATCGCGGGCGCAATGCCGGGCAGTGGGGGTTGCCGGGTGGGCGGGTCGATGCGGGCGAAACCACCGAACAGGCCGCGATTCGCGAGCTGCACGAAGAGCTCGGCCTGACCGCCACCCCGGCCGACATCCTCGGCAGACTCGACGACTTTCCCGCCACGTCCGGTTTCGTGATCACCCCGATTGTCGCGGCCCTCGACGATGCGGGCGAGCTGCGGCCCAATCCGGCGGAGGTCCACTCGGTCCATCTCGTGGATCTGGACAGGCTGGCCGCCGATGATGTCCCGCACTGGGTGTCCCCGGAGGACGTTGCTCTGCGCGCCGACGCGCCATCGACCACCCTCGAAGGCGCCGGCCTGCTGCAAATGCGCCTCGCCGAGAATATGACCATCCACGCCCCGACCGGCGCGATGCTCTGGCAGTTCCGCGAGGTCGTCCTGCTCGGCCGGGACGCTACCGAAGCCCGCATTGCCCATTTCGACCAACCGGAGTGGACCCGCCACTAGGGCACGTTTGCAGACCGGCGGCTCTCGACATGCCGGTGGGCGCGATGCTGCTCGCCAGTTCGACACACTCGCAGGGACGCAGGATATGCGGGCCGTGCAGGCGAATTCGGCCGGTACTGCTGGGTCCTGCTCCCGTGCTGTATGAAGAGCAGCTCCGGACCGAATCCGGGCTCGGATTCGGCCATACTGCGCCGCAGCCAGCGGCGGCCGCCTCGAAGTCGATAGCGCGCTCCAACGCGATCGTCGCGTCCTCGGCTACGCGGCCGAACTGCGACTGCTGCCGGACAGTTCGCTCGAGCGACTGTCGGCTGAATCAGCTCGCAGGCCAATGGCTCCGGAGCTAGATCAGAACATCTGAAGCGACACAGGCCGCGGTAGAAACCGGGGCCTGTCGGCATCGCGACGCTCTGCGTCAGACGTGAATCATCAATCCGCCCAGACGGATTCGATCGGTGTCGCCTCGCGGTGCAGCGGGTCTGAAGCGACACAAGCCCCGACGGAAACCGGGGCCTGTCGGCATCGCGACGCTCTGGGTCACAGGTGAATCATCAATCCGCCCAGACGGATTCGATCGGCGTCGCCTCGCTCGGCGGCGGGGTGGGCGTGGCGGTGGGGGTGCGCGAAAAGCGCGGTGCCGGGGCGTGCTGGACGACGCCGTCGATCTCGATGAGTCCGGTACGGGCGACGATGTGCGGGTTCTGTTCGGCCTCGGTGAAGGTCAGCACCGGTGTTGTGCAAGCGTCGGTGCCGTCGAAGATCGCGGCCCACTCGTCGCGGGTCTTGGTCTTGAACTTCTCCGAGAACAGTTTCTTTAGCTGATCCTGACCGTTCGGGTCGATCTGCATCGGCAGGCCCTCGGGGTCGATCTCCAAGCCCTGCAAGAGTTCCGCGTAGAACTGCGGTTCGATCGCACCGACCGCCATGTACTTGCCGTCGGAGGTTTCGTAGGTGTCGTAGAAGGCCATACCGGTGTCGAGCAGGTTGGTGCCGCGCTCATCGGACCACAGGCCCATACCGCGCATGCCCCAGATCATGTGCGAAAGGGCAAGCGCCCCATCGATCATCGCCGAGTCGATGACCTGTCCCTTGCCGGAGCTCTGCCGCTCGACCAGCGCCGCGAGAATGCCAAAGACCAGGAACATCGAGCCGCCACCGAAGTCGCCGACCATATTCAGCGGCGGCACCGGCCGCTCCCCCTTGCGCCCGATCGCGTGCAGCACACCGGTCAGCGAGATGTAATTGATGTCGTGTCCTGCGCGATCGGCCAGCGGTCCGTCCTGCCCCCAGCCGGTCATCCGGCCGTAGACCAGACGCGGGTTGCGCGCGAGCACGACGTCCGGGCCCAGGCCCATGCGCTCGGTGACGCCCGGGCGAAACCCCTCGATCAGCACATCGGCCTTCTCGGCGAGTGCGAGCACCTTCTCGATATCCGCCGGATCCTTCAGATTCGCCTCGACAATGGTGCGCCCGCGCCACTGCGGCCGCTCCATGAAACCGGGCAGCATCCCCGGCCGCTGTACCCGAACCACATCGGCGCCGAGGTCGGCGAGCAGCAGTGCCGCATGCGGACCCGGCCCGATCCCGGCCAACTCGATGACCTTGATGCCCGCAAGCGGACCCTGCTTGGTGGCGGTGGATGGTGTACTCACGCCTTACCTCGGTTCGTCGTTGATCCAGCGCACCGCCGACGCGGCGCTCCCGGGAGCCACCCCCGGACTGTATTGACACTACGACAATAAGTTGCGGATCGGCCATCTGGGCACCGAGGACTCGCGCATATCCAGTTGTCATACCGCATGCCCCACGGTGCCTGTTACCGAAGACGCCGAACGTGCAATCGTGCCACCACACCGCCGTCACGGCGACCGACCAAATCACCTAGCGGCGGGCATGATTGCGCCTCAGCCGTCCACATAGGCACGTCACCTGTGCCACGGCCAAAACCGCGCCAATTCGGCAACAAGACTCCACAACGTGTGCGAGGTAGTCACTCGCTCTGCGGGAGCCCATCGGGGCCGATGGACTCGGCGGCGCCAGTGGACTGGGCACTGGACTGCTCAGGACCGGCGGACCTTGATGGGAGGCGGGGCGCGACCCGGACGGGACTCAGTAGCAGGTGAGGGGTTGGAGGGGGTCGGCGGCGCGGGGGGTGAGGGCTTCGTAGGCGGCGGCTATGGATTTGACTGCTAGGCGCAGTTCGGGTTCGGGGTGAGTGAAGGGGAGGCGGATGAAGCGCTCGAAGGCGCCCTGGACGCCGAATCTCGGTCCGGCGGCGAGTAATACGCCGTGGTTGGGGGCGGTGGCGGCGAGGGCGGTCGAGACCGGGGCTGGCAGTTGCGCCCAGACGGACATGCCGCCGTCGCCGACGATGGCGCGCCAGTCCGGGAGTTCCTCGGCGAGGGTGGTGAGCAGGGCCGCGCGCTGGGAGTGGAGTTGGTCGCGGCGGCGGGTGAGGATGGTGTCGGCGTGCTCGAGCAGATGGATGGTGGCGAGCTGGTCCATGACGGGGGTGCCGAGGTCGACGGTGGAGCGGATGCCGAGCAGTTTCGCGATCAGCGTTTGGCCGGTGCGGATCCAGCCGACGCGCAGACCGCCCCAGAAGGATTTCGAGGCCGAACCGATGGTGACGATCTCGGTGCCCTTGGCGAAGGCCGCGACCGGGGGTGGAGCGGTCCGGTCGGTCAGACTCAGGTCCACCATCGACTCGTCGATCACCATGGTCATCCGGGTTTCGCGGGCAATGGCGGCCAGTTCGGCGCGGCTGTCGGCGTCGAGCAGCAGGCCGGTCGGATTGTTGAAGTCCGGCACCAGGTAGGCCAGGGTGGCCGCGGTTTGCCTTGCGGCACTGCGGATTCCATCGAGATCCCAGCCGGACTCCGGGGTTTCCGGACGCAGCGGCACCGGCACCGGCCGGGCGCCGACGTCCCGGATCGCCTCGATGGCATTGGGATAGGTCGGATGGTCGATGAGCACCCGGGCCGCTGGCGCGGTGAGCACATTGAGCAGCAGGCGCAGGCCGTGCTGGGCGCCTAGGGTGACCAGGATCTGGTCCGGTTCGGTAGGCAGGCCACGCTCGGTGTAGCGGCGGGCCAGCGCCTCGCGCAGTGCGAGCACACCGACGGGGTCCATGCCGTGCGTGCCGAGATAGGCCGGAATACCTTGCAGTGCAACGGAGTACGCATCCTGCATCTCCAAGGGCGCGGCCATCGCGGCATAGGTCATATCGATGGTCGGCAGTTCCGGCTGCGCCATCATCGCCAGGATGCTGCGGGCGGGTTTGGTGCCGTCGTGCTGCACGTCGCGCGGGAGGGCGACGGTGCTGCGTGAGCCCTGGCGGCTGATCAGATAGCCGTGTTCGCGCAACAGGCTGTAGGTCGAGGTGATGGTGGTGCGACTGACGCCGAGGGTGCCGGCGAGGTCGCGCTCACTGGGCAGGGCGACGCCGAGCGGTGCGCGACCGTCGTGGATGAGCAGTCGGATGCCTTCGGCGAGGGCCAGATAGGCCGGGCGGGTCGACCGGCGCTCGCCCGGTTCGCCGTTCTCATCCGCATGGCGCCAGCGCCCTAGATCGCGGGCCAGGCTGGCGGCACCGATCACTCTCGTCGACATAAAGTCCAGTATTAGCGAATTGGATATTTAATGGCAAGGCCAGTTCGGCGCACGCTGTCCACTATGAGCGCCCTCGCCACCGTCCTCGTCATCGCCTTCTTCGGCTATCTCGTGCATCGGTACGCACCGAGGCGGCCCGGTGCGGTCTTTCGCCTCGAACGGTTCCACGCACCGGGACCGCTGGCCGACCGGTCGCCTTCGTACTACGAAAACCAGCGCCAATACGTCGATCTCGCCGCGATCTACGGCCGCGGCGATGTGCCGGATCCCGATGCGGTGGCGCTGCCGCGCCCCGAGCGGACCGCGCGGCAGCGGATCTCGAACCCGAGTTGCGGAGCGGTGACGCCGACCGCGAGTGGATTCCAGGCCAGTTTCTGAGAACTGGACTGGACTGCTCGAAGATGTCGGACCCCGCGTGCACACTGAGCGGTATGAGTGCTTCCGCGGTCACCGGGTCGGCGCTGTTCGACACCGCGATCGGCCCCTGCGCGATCGCCTGGACCGATGACGCGGTATTCCGGTTCCGGCTGCCGGAGGCGAGCCCCGCCGCGACGCGGGCCAGGATCGGGCAGCCGAGCAGCCGGATTCCGGGCGCCGATGCCATCCCCGAGGCCGCACCAACCGGCCCGATCGCCGACGCCATCGCACGCATCCAGGCACACCTCGCCGGAGAACTCGACGATCTGCGCTGGATTCCGGTGACCACCAAGGGAATTCCGGAATTTCACCGCGCCGTCTACCAGGTGACCCGCGCCATCGATCCAGGCCACACCCTCAGCTACGGCCAGGTCGCCGAGCGCATCGGAGCGCCCGGCGCGGCCCAGGCCGTCGGACAAGCCTTGGGCCGCAATCCGATCCCCCTGATCATCCCCTGTCACCGAGTCCTCGCCGCCGATCACACCCTCAACGGCTTCTCCGCCCCCGGCGGCATCACCACCAAACAGCGCCTGCTGGAAATCGAACGCACCCCGGGCTTCGGCGAACCCACCCTGTTCTGACCACAGCTCGACCGTTGTATATCTCTGCTGATACCATTGATATACGGCTAGATATCAAGGGGGTTTGACCGTGGCTCGGACCGTGATAGATCTCGATGATCAACTGCTTGCCGACGTATCGAAGACACTGGGTACCAGCACGAAGAAGGACACGGTGCACGCGGCGCTGCGCGAGGTGCTGGAGAACCAGCGCCGAGTTCTTGCGCTGATCCGTCTGCAAGATGCCGCCTCCGATGGCGCCTTCGATCTGGACCTGCTCGAGGACAAGCGGCAATACCGTCGATGAGCGCGGCCCAATTCCTCATCGACACCAGCGCCCTGGTGCCGATCATGAAGCAGGACCCAGATGCCTTTGCCTGGCAGCGCGCGGCCGCGGCGGGGCTGATCGCCATCTGCCCGATTGTCGAATTGGAGTTCTTCCACTCGGTGCGTTCTGCCGCCGATCGGGCGCAGACCATCGAGGACATGCGCGTGGTGTTCGGTTGGGAACCCATCGCTGATCGGGCCTTCGACCGCGCCTGGGAGGTTCAAGGGGAGCTCACCGAGCGAGCGCAACATCGCAGTGCAGGCCCGGTTGATCTCGTTCTCGCAGCCACCGCGGAGCTACGCGGGTTGACCCTGCTGCACAGAGATCACGACTTCGAATGCATCGCAGCGGTCACCGGGCAGCCGCATCAGTGGCTCGGACCCCGGGGGCGGGTGGATCGGGCATAGTCGGGGCATGACCGACGAACGACCGCCGCTTGCCGTTGCACTCGACCTGGAACCGCATCCAGAAGGTGGGTGGTATCGGCAAACCTGGCGTAGTGCTGTGGAATTCACGCCGGAGGGCTATCCGGGGCCGCGGGCCAGTGCGACGGCGATCTACTTCTTACTGATGCCGGGCGAAAAGTCGGCGTTGCATACCGTGCGCTCGGACGAGCTGTGGCTGTGGCATCGAGGTGGGCCGCTGGTGCTCGACATCGGGGGCGAGGAGATCGTCCTCGGGCCCGATGTCGAGCGCGGGCAGGTATTACAGGCGGTGGTGCCGGGTGGGGTCGGTCAGGCCGCGCGGCCGGCTGGCGCCGAGTACGTGCTGGTGAGCTGCATTGTTTCGCCGGGATTCGACTTCGCCGACTTCACCCTCGACTGAATCAGTCGATTTCCAGCACACCCTCGTCGACGGCCCATTTGATCGTCTTCTCCAGTTGCGCACAGGATTCCGGCCGTCCCGGGCCGTAGCCCTGCGCACTGAGCTTGGCGAAGACCGGGCAGCGCGTGGCCGGATTCTCCGTCCACTGCACCGAGGTCTGGTGCGAAGAACTTTTCCGCACCAGCACCTCGATCTGGCATGACTGACACCGCAGCGGCGTCAGCCCCTCCTCCAGATAGCGCTGCTTATCGACCACGGTCTGGGCCTGCACCGCGGCCCGCCGCGCCGGTTGGTCGGCGAAGTCGGGTGCTTTCGCCCAGGTCGGCGCCATCAGACTCCCGCTTCCGCTTCCCGCTTGCGCCGCAGGTTTTCGGCAACCTCGGCCTCCCACGCCTCATTCGCCTTGGTGGTATCCACCTCGAACTCGAAGCGCTGGGTCATCTTCTCGGTCACATCGGCCAGGTCGACATAGAACTGGTCGTACCAGCGACGCAGCTGGTAGACCGGCCCGTCCTCCTCGCAGAGCAGCGGATTTTCGACCTTGGACTTGTGCTTCCAGATCTCCACATCCTGCAGGAAGCCCACGCTGATGCCCTCGGTCATCTTCGCGGCCAGCTTGTCGGCCATATCGCCGTCGACGCCCTTCGGCTTCTCCAGCGAAACCCCCCACTGCAGGACGAAGGAATCCTGAGTGACCGGGTAGTGGCAGTTGATCAGGACGCTCTTGACCTCGTATCCGCTGTAGATATTGACCAGCGGATTGATCATGTACGACGGCCCGAAGTACGACGCCTCCGACTTCAGCAGCGTATCGCCGCCATACTTGGAGGCCATGCCGATATCGGGACGGCCCTTGGTCTCCAGGAACTGGGTGGCGATATGCCCCTCGAAAACGTTCTTGAAGTACGTCGGGAAGGCGAAGTGGATGTAGAAGAAGTGGGCCATGTCCACCACGTTGTCGATGATCTCGCGGCAGTTCGCGCCCTCGATCAGCAGCGAGTTCCAGGTCCACTCGGTCCACCCGCTGTCGAGCTGTTCGCTCGGATTGCCGTCCGCGTCGGTGTACGGGCCCACAATGTGCGGAATGGTGACCTCGGGCGGAGGCTGGCTGCCCTCGACATCGTGCCAGACGAACAGCTGTCCGTTGCGTTCGAGCGTGGTCCATTTGCGGGTGCGCGCCAGCGGTGGCACACGTCGCGCATAAGGTATCGCCGTGCACTTACCGTTGGTCCCCGACCAGCGCCAGTCATGGAACGGGCAGGCGATATCGCCGTTCTTGACCTCGCCCATGCTCAGGTCGCCGCCCATATGCCTGCAGTAGGCGTCCAGCACCCGGAGTTCGTCATTGCTGTCGACCCAGACGACGAGCTTGGTGCCGAACACCTCGACCGCGTGTGGCTTGCCGTCGCGGAACGTCTTCGCCAAACCGAGGCAATGCCATCCCCGCGCATAGCGGGTGGGTGCGGAGCCCACATCGAGCTCACGGATCTTCGCACCGCTCCCCTGTGGGGTAACTGCCATCGCGATTCCTCCTCCTTCTGTACTAGAACACGTTACAAAAATGTCGCGTTCCACGCCAGCGATTCGGTCGGCCACCTGCGAATCGGTGACGAATGCCCCCAATGGTCACCCGTTCTCGACAGAAATAAGAACCTGTTCTAGTCTCAGAGGCAAATGAGTACCGGTTACCAATCCGACCAGGCAGGAGCGGGTCCCGCGATGACGCAAGAAGTGACCGAACGGGTCGAAGCACTGTTGCCGACCCTGCGCGAGCGCGCGCAGGAGGCCGAGGACCTGCGGCAGATCCCCGACGAATCGATCAAGGCACTGCAGGAGACCGGATTCTTCCGCCTGTTGCAGCCCAAGCAGTGGGGCGGGCTCGCGGCGGACCCCGTCGTCTTCTACGACACCGTCCGCAAGATCGCGAGCGCGTGCGGCTCAACGGGCTGGGTTTCGGGCATCATCGGCGTGCACAACTGGCACCTCGCGCTGTTCTCGCAACAGGCGCAGGAAGAGGTGTGGGGCGAGGACACCGAGGTCCGTATCTCCTCGTCGTACGCTCCGATGGGCGCGGGCACGGTCGTTGACGGCGGCTACATCGTCAAGGGCGCATGGAACTGGTCCTCGGGCTCCGAACACGCCAACTGGGTGATGGTAGGCGGCCCGGTGATCAAGAATGGCAAGCCGGTCGACTTCGGCAGCTTCCTCATCCCGCGCACCGAATACCGCATCGATGACGTGTGGAATGTGGTCGGCCTGCGCGGTACCGGCTCCAATACCGTTGTGGTGGAAGATGTCTTCGTGCCGACGCATCGATTCCTGAGCATGCGGTCGATGAGCGACCTGACCGCTCCCGGTCTCGAGCACAACACCGATCCGGTCTACCGGATGCCATGGGGCACAATCCATCCCACTACGATCTCTACCCCGATCGTAGGTATGGCCTACGGGGCATACGAGGCGCATGTCGAGCACCAGGGCAAGCGGATCCGCGCGGCCTACGCCGGCGAGAAGGCGAAGGACGATCCGTTCGCCAAGGTGCGAATCGCCGAGGCCGCCAGCGATATCGATGCCGCATGGCGTCAACTGTCGGGCAATGTCGCCGACGAATACGCGCTGCTGGTGGCGGGCAAGGAGGTTCCGTTCGACCTGCGGGTGCGGGCGCGCCGCGATCAGGTCCGCGCGACCGGTCGGGCGGTCGCCGCCATCGACCGGCTGTTCGAGAGCTCGGGTGCCACCGCGCTGGCGAACGGCACTCCGCTGCAGCGCTTCTGGCGTGACGCGCACGCCGGTCGGGTACACGCGGCCAACGATCCCGAGCGCGCCTACGACTCCTGGCTCGACTCACTGAATCTGCCGATGTCGGCGTCATCGCTGGACACTCTCGGCGGCGAAGTTTTACATCGTCACGGGTCGATTGGCCTGGACGCGGTCACCCA
>NZ_JBEXUI010000073.1:0-18326 GCF_040614395.1 Nocardia sp. NPDC005998
TTCAGCGATGCCACCGCGGAATTCGCGACGCTCGACGAACTCGCCGCCCGCTACGTCCGAGAGATCCGCGCCATTCAGCCGCACGGCCCGTACCATCTGCTCGGCTACTCCCTCGGCGGCACCATCGCGCACGCCATCGCCGTCCGACTCCGCCGCGACGGCGAGTCCGTCGCCACCCTGGCCATGATGGACACTCGCGTCGTCACGGCCGGCACCGTCCACGCACCAACTCCTACCATCGGGAAGCTGCTAGCCGAGTTCGCTGGCTTCGAGGGGCCACCGGGCCCGGCCGATCTCACGGCCGCTGCCGCGGCGGAGCTGCTGCACCGGCAAGGCGGACTGTTCACCGCAGTGACCCCCGAGCATCTCGTGCTCCTGCACGAGGACTACATCCGGCTCGTCGACCTCACGTTGAACCACCGGCCGACGCCATTCGACGGTGACCTGATCTACTTCAGCGCCGCCCACGCAGACGACGGGTCCTCCCCGGCCCTCGCATGGAACGACCTCATCACCGGCCGGATCACCGAACACCACATTTCGGTCCGGCACGAGCGGATGATCGAACCCGATTCGCTGCACGCGATCGGATTCGTCCTCACCGAGCACTTCCGCTCAGCCAACACCACCCCACAGGAGTCCCAACCGTTACAAGGACAAGCCGATCATGAACACGTGCCGAATCGTCGGGTCTCGCTCCGGCGTTGAGCCAGTCAACCTGTTCGCTCCCGATCCCGCGACTCCTATCGCCGCGCATCCCCGTGCAGCCGAATTACGTAGGTGGACCCGCGAATACCTGTGTCAGCCGCATCCGGATCTCGGCCGAACCGGCCCGGTCTGTCCCTACACCAGCCGCGCCATCACGAACCGCTTCCTGTGGGCCGCATTCATCGAAGGTCGTTCCATCGACGCCGCGGTGCTGACCGCGGTCGTCGACGATCTGTACGACCTGTTCCCCGCCTTGCCGCCCCGGGAGGAGCCGGATTCGAAGTTCAAGGCTGTCCTGGTGGTCTTCCCGGACCTCACCGAATACGAAGATATCGACACGGTTCAAATCGAACAGAAGTCTCGGTTCGTCGAAAAGGGCCTGATGCTCGGTCAGTTCTATCCGGGGTGCACCACCCCGGGGCTGCACAACCCGGACTTCCCAGCACTCGACGCGCCACTACCCATGCTCGCTGTCCGCTACATGGCCCCCACCGACTTCCCATTCCTCAACACCCGCCACGAATGGATGGACTCCTACCTCAAACTCTTCGCCCCCACGATCCCCAAGTTCATCACCAGCACCATGTCCGACAGACTCGTAGAGACAATCGGGGACGCGGACGAAACTCACTGAGATCGCGTCCGGGACAAACCAACCCAGCCGTCAACCGGCGCCGACCAGATGGGTCCGGTCGAGCGCGAACTCGGGCACCGCCTTGATCGGCGCGGCCGTCCGGGCACCACGTGCCCGAAACTCCTGCGGCGGACAGCCTTTCCAGCGCCGGAACGCGCGAATGAACGATGCCGCCTCCGCGTAACCGAGCCGCGCCGCCACCTGTTCGGTGGTCATATCGGTGTGGTGCAACAGCTCCTCCGACATCATCTCCCGAACCTCGTCGAGCAGATGGCGGAAGGACGTGCCCTCGTGCCGCAGCCGTCGCGACAGTGTCCGCGGACTCATGAAAAGCTCGGCGGCAACCGCGATTTGATCCGGAATCTCGCCCGGATTGCGGACCAGCCGATCGCGCACCGACCCCGCGACACCGGTGCGGGCGCGGCGCGCGCTGAGCAGATCGCGGCAGAGCTGTTCGCATATGCCGCGCGCCCATTCGTTGGCCTGCGGCAGCGCGTCATCGAGATGGGCACTGTCGAAGGCCAATTCATTGGCCTTTGCGCCGAAGGCCGGCTCGACGCCGAACATGTTGCGGTAACGCGTCGTATCCGCCGGAGCGGGGTGCCGGAAGCTGACCCGGGAGGCGGGTACCCCCGCGGTGAAAAGTTCCCGGCCGATGGTGTGGATGCCGGTGATGACGCGTTCGGTCAGGAACGGCCGCACATCCTCCGGAATCTGGGAGTCGTCGAAGATCAGCCGCGATTCGGTCGCCCCCTCCTCGAAGATCAGGTGGCCGAAAACGAGGGCGAGGTCGATATAGCGCAGCGACACCTCGATCACCTCGCGCACCGTGTGGCTGCTCAGCAGCGCCAGGCCCCACGGCCCGTACAGCGAGATGTGGTAGCGACCCCCCGCCTCGACTCCCAAACCGGACTCATCGCCGAATCGCGCCAGCAGATTTCGCACGACGCGCACTTCTTGGCGCGCGGTCACCTCGGCGCTGGGATCGGTCACCGCCTCGGGCACCAGTGCCGTGCCCTTCAGGCAGACCTCCGGCGGCATTCCGCGCTCCTGCGCCAATTGCATCAGCACATGCACGCTGGACGTACTACGCAGCAGATCCCAATCGAACACCGAACTGCATCCTCGTCGAAGCTGGTCTTGCTATTGGCGGAACATATCAATCATTCCTTCCGTATCGCAGGAAAATCGGGAATCCGGTATAGCCCACTACGACGCGGAAATCGAGGCGCCTACCACGATCGACCTCATCGAATACCGGGCGCGCAATGCCGCGAAATTCCCCTCGACGAACACCGGGCGCCACACAGTCCGCCCGGCCGGACCGAGCGTCTGGTCAAGATATCGAGCGGGCGACGCGGAATCCGACATCATCGATCCGATAGGTCGGATGGCTGCGTCGCCGCACCGAGGCCCGGCAGCTCCACTTCTCATCGGACCATCCACCCCCGCGCAACACCCGATATGAGCCGTACACCTCGGCGTCATAGATATCCCAGCACCAGTCCCAGACATTGCCGAGCATGTCGTACAGCCCCCACGTATTGGGCAGTTTGCCGCCCACCTCGTGACTGTGCTCCTCGGAATTGCCTCGGTACCAAGCGATCTCATCGATATCGCCATATCGCGGTCCGGAAGTACCGGCACGGCAGGCATACTCCCATTCGGCCTCGGTCGGCAGCCGATACCCGTTCGCGGCGGCGTCCCATTCGACCTCGTCATCGTGCACGCGGTACGCGGGCGGCAAACCCGCACGCGTGGACAGACCATTGCAGAACCGGATCGCATCGAACCACGAGACGCCCTCGACCGGCCGCCGATCACCGCGACTGCTGCTCGGCCACGCACCGGTGACCTGTGCATACTGTGACTGCGTCACCGAAAACGCCGCGATCTCGCACCCCACGACCTCGACCGGCCAACTCCGCTGAGTCCGCCGATCCGACAGTGTCACCCGCCCCGCCGGGAGCGCGACCATCTCGATTTCCGCATGCACAGGTAGGCGATCCTAGTCGCCCAGCGACAAAACCCGCACCGAACTCGTCCACCACCTGAACGGCTGGGCGTGGAATCGCTTTCACTCTTTCGTATGCCACTCCCGGATCGCAGCGACAATCTCGTCAGCGGCGTCTTCCTGGATGAAGTGGCCTGCACCGTCGAGGAGAACCGTCCGATGGTCGGCGAACAACTCCTCCCAATGACGGCGTTCGGGGTCGCGGAAGGCGACATCCTTGGTGCCCCACACGATCAGTGCGGGCCGGTCCCGGACCAGATCGAGGCCGCGCTCGACATCGGCCAGAAACTTTCGGCTGGACAGGATTTCGCGCGGGAACACATGGATGGGTTCGCGCGATTCCGGTGTCGGGAAGGGACCGCGGTAGGCGTCCAGCACCGCCTTATCCAGCTTCTTGCGGCGCACGCCGGCGGGGATGATCCGCTCGACGAAGAAGTTGCGCTGCCGGATCAGCCAACCGCCGACCGGGCCGCCCAGCAGACGCGAGAAGGCCTGCGTCGTCACATCGGATTTCGGCCAGGCCCAGGTGTTTCCGATGACGAAGGAGGTGAAGCGATCCGGATGCCGACCGGCCACGGCGAACCCGATCGGGCCGCCCCAGTCCTGCACCATGAGTGTCGCCTCGTGTAGGTCGAGCCGGGTGACCAGTTCCGCGATGACCTGCGCATGCTCGGCGGGTGTGAAGCGGTAGCCGGGCGCCGCCCGGGACAGCCCGAAGCCGGGATAGTCCACCGCGACGCATCGGAACAGGTCATGCAGGCCAGCGATGATGTCGCGGTAGAGGAACGACCAGGTCGGATTCCCATGCAGCAGGAGCATCGGCGGTCCGCTGCCTTCGTCGAGGTAGTGCACGCGCGAGCCGTCGATCTCGGCGAAATGACTCGGATACGGGTACAGACTTTCCGGTATCCAGTTCGGTCGAGCCGGTGTGCCGCCTTCCTCGGTCACGCTGCCTCCGATCGCACCTTGGTCATCGAGCAAGTCTGTACGACGACGAACACAATGAGGGGCACATCAGGAGTAACTATTTGATAGCCGAAGCCCTGACCACGGAGTCGTCGCCGCCACAATGTGCCGACTGTGCCCCCGGCCTGCGGTGCGATCATCGCCCCGATTGGGCCGCCGCCGCGCGACTGTCGAGCTGTGCCAGCGACAGCAGATGGCGCGGCGGAGTATCGAGGACCGTGCTCGAGTGGATGCGCAGGCCGTCGTCGACGTGCAGCAGCTCGCCCGGTTCCAGCGCCCGCCAGCCCGGATCCTCGTCTGTGCGCTCGCTGGCCACCACGACCGCCGGATATTCGATCAGGTGTCCACTGCGCGCTCGGATCCCCGTGCGTCCGGCGTGGTCCAGATGCCGATCGCCATGTGGTCCGCCCGCCGCGCGTTCGAGGACGAAAAGGTCATGTGTGTCGGGATACCGGAGTGCCCACAGGCTGGTCGCCGTGGTCAGCACCAAGTTGAGCGCGTAGACCGGCAGCCGGTCCGCGATCCACTGGACCGCATCGGTAATACCCGCCGTGATGTTGCCGCCGTGTCGATCGGTGCGCTGGGTGATGAGGGCGAAGAACCGTTCGGAGTCCGTATCGCCGTGCACCAGACCGAGGTACGCACCGAGTTCGGCGTCCAGTTCGTCCAGGCCTTGCAGCACACCGTTGTGCGCGAACAGACGGCCGTGCTGTTCGAACGGGTGGGTGTTGCGAGGTTGCATGCCACCGGTGGTGGCATAGCGAATGTGTGCGACGAACGTCGTCGATTCTCGTTCCCGCGCCTCCCGGGCGAATTGGACATCCTCGTATGCGGCGATCGGCTGCTTCTCCACTACCGCATCCCCATGGGCGTCGAAGGTGCCCAAACCTACGCCATCGGGCTCACGTCTGCTCTGTATCGACAGACTGTCCGGGGCATCGAGCAACCAGAACGTAGCCCGCACCCGGTGCGGTGCGGCCGACAAACCGAACAAGCGACACATGGCACTCCTGCCCGGGGCGTTGTCCGTAGCTGATGAGTTGCCTGTGATCCTAGTCCGCAATCCCTCACGCTGGCCCATCCGCCATCGAATCGGCCGGTGTCCGGCCAGCGCGGATACAGGCGGGCCGGAGAGATCGGTTCCCGCATGTCGCCCACTATCGACGCCGTGCGGGTCGGTATCCAGGACGTGGGCGAAACAGCCTTCGCGGAGTCAGTCCAGCAGCCGCCGCAGCAGGGGCAGCGACGCCGCCAACCGCTTGCGCTCGGCGGCGGTGAGTCGGTCGTCGATGATTTCGGCGAGGTGTTCGTGGCCGGCCAGGCGGCGTTCGGTGAGAAGTGCGCGGCCGTCCTCGGTGAGGATCAACAGTTTGCGGCGCAGATCTTCGCTGTCGACGGTGCGACTGATCAGGCCGCGGTCGACGAGTGCGGCGACCGTGGCGGCGACCGATTGGTGGCGGAGCTTATCGGCGCGGGCCAAGTCGCTAACTGTCGCGGGCCCCTCACGATCGAGGCGTTTGAGTACCGACACCTGCGACAGCGACAGCTCGCGCCCCGGAGAGGCCGAGCGCATGATCCGGACCAAGGCGCCGACTATCGACTGAAGTTCTTCAGCGATCGTCTCGTAATCGCTTGTCTCACCGCTCACAGTTCACTAAAGTACAGTAAAACTGCGCAGGCTAGCTGTATATCTTTCGTTCGCATATCGAGCACCAAGGATGACACCGAATGACCGAGGACCTGGTAGCAAGCCGGTTCACCTCGCCGCGGTGCGGTTCGGCGCACGAACGCAAGCTCTGAAATCGACTGTCCACCAAGGAGATCACAATGTCCATTGTCGGCAAGCTACTCGCGAACCGGCGCGCCGGTGACCAGGGCCTGGCCTGGCATCGCCCGAATCTGGCCGAGGCCGACACCTTTCAGATGACCAGTCCGGACTTCGACCACGAATCGTCCTTGGGCATGATCCATGCCGGAAAACGGGTCGGCGGCCAGGATCGCTCTCCGGCGCTGACGTGGTCACCGCCGCCCGCGCAGACAGCTCAGCTGCTACTGGTCATCGAGGATCCTGATGCACCGACGAAGATGCCGTTCGTGCATGCTGTCGCCCTGCTGGACCCCACAGTCGACGGCATACCGCAGGGCGCACTCACCGCCGACGATCCGGTGCCGGGTGTGCGGGTACTGCGTTCGGGGTGGGGCCGTGGCTACCTCGGTCCGGCACCGATCAAGGGACACGGCGCGCATCGCTATGTCTTCCAACTCTTCGCCCTGACCGAGCCCATCACCGCAGCGGGCGGAAAACCGGTGGAGTCGGCGAAACCACACGCCATCCTGGATGCCGGACGGTCCCTCGGTCGAGCCCGCATCGACGCCTTCTACAAACGTCCCTGACAGAGTGCCGCACCGGCGAGCTGCGGAGACCGACTGAGTGCGTAAACGGCTGGGCGCGTGCATGTTCGGGCGGCCAACCTATTTCGCCCGGGTGTTCTCCAACTTGCTGCACAGCCATCGGCCGCCGACCTTCTGGAAGGGTGGCCAGCGGGGCATCCACATCCGTCGGCAACCCGATTCGCAATCCCGCCGCCTATCGCGCGGCGCGAGTTGCCCGTGGCCACAACGAGTCTCTGTCGCACCGGAGGCGAACCCGAGAATGCCGGTTATGCCTCGCGCAGGAACACATAGTCGAACAGCGCCAGAATTCGGCCGATGTCGAACTGTTCGGGATCGTCGAGTACCAGCCGGGCCGCGGTCTGGATGGCGCCCTGCACAACCTGGGTCAGTACCTCGGCATCCACGTCATCGGCATCGGGCTGTTCCGCCAGCCACCGGCCGACCGCCCGCCCGAGCGGCGTGCGCAATTCGTCGCGCGATTTGGCCACCCGCTCCCGGAGCACCGGCGGGACCCCATCGATGGGGAAGTACACCAGCCGCCAGGTATCGGGTATCGAACGCACCTCGGTGAGGAAGCGTGCGAGCATCGCGGGCAGCTCTTCTGTTGTGGCAGCACGCGAATCGGTTGTCGTGGCATCACCGGCGACGGAACGTTCGACGGCGGCGGCCATTCGGGCGGTCTCGCGTTCGATGAGTTCCTCGAGCAGTTCGTCGCGGCTGCCGAAGGAGTCGTAGACGACCGGTCTGGTCACGCCGCCGCGCTCGGCGACGGCGGCGATGCTCACGCTGGTGAATCCCGCCTCGGCCACAATGCCCAGTGCCGCGTCGAGCAGTTGCTCGCGCCGGTCGGCGGGCTGGAGTCGTTTGGCGTATTTGCGCTTGGCGGGCTGGGGTCCACCTGCTTTGTCGGCTGCCGTCTTCTTTTGGGGCACTGCTTGTTTCGCGTTCGCCATTGCTACGTCTCCCGGGCCTCGACGGCGGCGACGGCCCGGCGCGCCACCCAGCGCAGTGTTTTCGCCACGGCCTCGTGACGCTCGACACCGCCGTCGGCGAGCACGATCCTGGCTCCGGTTTCACTTGCGCTGATCACCGCGTGGCTCAATAACTCACTGTCGATATCTTTTTCGCTCAGCGCGCCCATCACCGCGATCATGGCTTGACTACGCTCCCGAATCGCATTGCGGGTGCGATCGACCCGCTCGCGCACCTCCTGGGGCAGACCATCACCGGGCATCAGGACGAACCGCCAGGTTTCCGGCGCGGCGACCACTAGATCGAGATAGATATCAACGCCGTCGACCGCGATATTCGATGCCATCGCGGCCAGGTCGACACCCTCCGGAATCACCGGGGTCGCGGCGGCCGCCATATCCTGTACCCGTTGGTCCTCACGATCGAGCAGTGCCTCGAAGAGTTCGTCCCGGTCACCGAATTCGGCATACAGCGCGGGCCGGGTAATGCCCGCCGCCCGGGCGATGGCGTGCATACTCACGCTCGCATAGCCCTCGCGAACAATGAGATCGCGGGCCGCGTCGAGAATGTCGTCACGTCGTGTTGACATGTGCTCCTCCCCACGTCGGCTGACGGATACCTGTTTCAGATTGCTTCCGGCTGGGCCAGTGTACGCATTGCCATCGCGCCTGCCGTAGACATCATTACTCCGCCGCGCACCATCGGGGATTCTCCGGCCGCGCCTCAGCTGGGAATCGGCCGAATCCTGCACCGGCACACCGAATGTCAATCGAAATTGACCCTGTTGTTTTCCCTGCTGGGCAATGTTAGCGTTTGCCCCGGCAGCCGATGGTGTCGATCACACCGGGAGCGGTTGGTGACCGCGTGCACAGCCACTCGCGATCACCACGGCGGCGGCTGTCGAACCTGTCAAGACTCTGACGTGTCACGTCAACGGGCAGTGTGGCCTGGCACTTGACGTGGCCTTGTGGGGGAAATATGGGAGGAACGATCGATGGACTCCGACGCGCCGAACGCGGCACCGACGGCAACGCAGATCGCGCGGAAGAATCTCACCGATACCACGCAATCGAGTCTGCGCACCTTCGGCCGGGTGGTCGATCTCGGTCTCGAATCGGCGCGCGGCACTGTCTCCGATATCGTCGCGGGTAGGTTCCAATGGCACGAAATGCTGTGCCAGGCTTGGTATTTGGTGACGGTCACCGCAATTCCCGCGGTGCTGATGGCGGTGCCTTTCGGAGTGGTCGTTTCGGTGCAGGTGGGCAATCTGATCCATCAGCTCGGCGCGGATTCGCTGATCGGCGCGGCGGGCGGGCTCGGCGTTATCCAGCAGGGCGCGCCGATCGCGACGGGCCTGCTGCTCGGCGGCGCTGGCGCGTCGGCGATCGCCGCCGACCTGGGCGCACGCACGGTCCGCGAGGAAATAGACGCGCTGCGCACCATGGGCATCAGCCCGGTTCATCGGCTGGTGATTCCCCGAGTGACCGCGATGATGCTGGTCGCGCCGCTGCTCAATGTGCTGATCATCTTCGTCGGCATCGTCGCGGGCTATGCAGTGGCGATCGGCGCGCAGAATGTCACGCCCGGTAGCTACTGGGCCACCTTCGGCTCCTTCACCGTGCTCACCGATGTCTGGATTTCGATGATCAAGGCGGTGCTGTTCGGATTCATTGTGGTGATCGTGGCCTGCCAGCGGGGGCTGGAGGCCAGGGGCGGGCCGCGCGGCGTCGCCGACGGCGTCAATGCGGCTGTCGTGCTGTCGGTGGCATCGATCATCGTGGTGAATCTGGTGATCACCCAGGTCGTCGCGATGTTCCTACCGTTGCGGGTGGCCTGATGGTTCGAGCATCGCGTAGCGATTCCATGAGGGGTGGCGGTCGGGCGGCGGTCGGGCCAGCTACTCCCTATGTGCCCAAGGGATTTCGCTGGGCCAATCGCCTCCTCGACCGCGCCCGGGTGCTGGCGCCGCTGGAGAACGCGGGTTTCGCAATCGGATTCGTATTCCAGGCATTGGCCGCCATTCCATTGACCCTCAGGCGCTATCGCGGCGAGACCATGCGCACCATTACCGATATGACCTGGGGCCGCGGCTCGGTCATTGTCGGCGGCGGCACGGTGCCGATGTTGATCGTGCTCGGCGTCGCCATGGGCGCCGGCGTCGGCATCCAAGGCTTCACCACCCTCGACCTGATCGGGCTCGGCCCGGTCACCGGCGTGGTGTCCGCCTTCGCCAATACCCGCGAACTCGCCCCCATCGCCGCCGCGGTCGGATTCGCTGCACAGGCGGGCTGCCGGATGACCGCCGAAATCGGCTCCATGCGCATCTCCGAGGAGATCGACGCCATCGAATCCCTTGGCCTGCGGTCGATTCCATTCGTAGTGAGCACCCGGGTCATCGCCGGTGCGATCGCGATCGTGCCGACCTTCCTCATTGCGCTGATCCTGAGCTACCTCGCCTGCGATACGGTGGTCGTGCTGCTGCACGGCCAGGCGGGCGGGGTATACGAGCACTACTTCTTCCAGTTCACCAGCGGCTACGACGTGCTCGCCGCGGTGATCAAGATCCTGGTCTTCGGCGTCGCGGTCATCCTGATCCATTGCTATTACGGGTTCTTCGCCTCCGGCGGACCCGAGGGCGTCGGTATCGCATCGGGTCGTGCGGTGCGCGCCAGCTTCGTCGCAATCATCGCGCTGGATATGGTGTCGACCCTGCTGCTGTGGGGCGTCAACTCCTCGATCGAATTCCCGGGGTAAGCGAGATATGCCCAATTACGGATTGCCCGGCGTCAGCATGGGCAGGCGCGGTTCGCACGCCCGGGGTGCGGCAGCATTGGTCGTCGCCGTCGCAGTCACCTTGGCGTGGACCGGATATCAGCACCGCCCGGACGGCGAGCGCATGCGGGTGCAATTGCGCACCGAACAGATCGGCGAGGGCATTATCGAGGGCACCTCGGTGCGTCTGGACGGCGTCGATATCGGCACGATCACCGATATCGCCAGCATCGGCGGGGGCCGCCAGCTCATCACCCTCGACCTGGACAAGGCCCAGACCTCCGGGCTCACCGAGGATCTCGGCGTCGAATACGCACCGGAGAACCTCTTCGGCATCAGCGCCATCACCCTCGAGCGCGTCGATGGCGGCGCACCGCTGCGCTCCGGGTCGGTGGTCGATCTCGCGGGCGCGAACGCCAACCGGGTCGCCGACGCCACCATGGGACGGCTGCTGCGTGCCCTCACCGAGACATCGACCGAGGTGTTCACACCCCAATTCGCCGAGGTGCTGCGCACTTTCAGCGGTGATCTGCAGGCGTTCACCCCGATGCTGGAGGCCGTCATCATGCTGAGCCGGACAGTCGCCGAAACCCAGCGCTTCCCGTCGTCGTTCCTGATCGACCAGTACGCCTCGTTCTACGGCGGATTGGGCACGTTCACCTCCGCGACCTTCGAACTGCTCGCGACGGTGCTCGATATCGAGGTTCTGCAGCACGACCGATCCAAGTACGACGCGTCCGTCACCATGGTCACCGACCAGGCCTTTCCGGCCATCGGCAGCATCGGCGACATTGCCCGCCAACACTTCTCCGGCTACATCGAGACGTTCGCACCCCTGGTCGCCGCCATCGCCGCGACCGTCCCGAACCCGGGACAGTCACATGCCGAGCTGACCGAATTGATCCAGCGGCTCGATCGGATCTTCGCCGACACACCGAACGGACCGACGATCAATGCCGCCATCACCCTGCGCGGCGTTCCCGGCATCGCGGTGCCGCTGCTCGGGCAGCAGGGATTCGCCATGTTGGGAGGCGCGTGATGAAACCGACCTCGACCCTCGCGGTGGCCTGGAAGCTCGGACTGTTCGCGGCGGCGATGATCGCACTGCTCGCGGTGATCGCGGCGGCCATTGTCCGGCCGGTCGGCGGCGATACCACCACCTACCGTGCCGAATTCACCGATGCCAGCGGTTTGAAGACCGGTGACGACGTGCGCATGTTCGGTGTCGCGGTCGGCAAGGTCGCCGATATCTCCCTCGAAAATGGCCGTGCCGCAGTCGAATTGACCGTGCAGCGAGACCGGCCGGTCTACGACGCCAGCGTGCTGGCCATCCGGTACCAGTCGCTGACCGGTCAGCGCTATATCGATATTCGCCAACCCGAGCATCCGACCTCGAAACAGGCGCAGGGCGTCACCATCGGTGTGGACCGCACCATACCGTCCTTCGATATCACCCAGCTCTTCAACGGACTGCAGCCCGTGTTGCAGGAGTTCTCCCCCGGCGCGCTCAACCAGTTCACCGAGAGCGTGCTCGCGGTCATCGAGGGCAACGGTTCCGGGGTCGGGCCCGCGCTCGATGCGATCGGACGGCTCAGCGCGTATGTGTCGGATCGGCAGGCCGTACTCGCGACGATCGTCGGCAATCTGGAGTCGATTTCCAACCAGATCGGCGGTCGCTCACGGCATTTGGTGACTCTACTGCGCGGTCTGTCGGATGTGTTCACCGCATTCCAGCAGAAGCTCGACGGCCTGATCGACTTCGCCAATGTGGCCCCGTCCGCACTGGGCCCGCTCAACAGTTTGCTGGTCACCCTCGGTTTCACCGAAGCCGCGAACCCGAATCTGGAAAACGATCTGCGCCTGCTGTTCCCGGATCCGGCCACGGCCTTGGACCTGCTCGGCAAACTCCCCGGCCTGCTGCAATCGCTGTCCACCCTGGTGCCGTCGGGCCGCACGGGGTTTCAGATCGACCTCACGTGCTCGAAGGGCCGGGCCCAGGTGCCGTCCATGGTGTCGGTACTGATTGCCGGGCAAAGGATTTCGATATGCAACAACTGAAGCACGGACACGACCGGCATGAGGCCAGCAAACAGCGCCGCGAACTGCGCCTCGGCCTGCTCGGGGCGCTGCTGCTCATTCTCGCGCTCGGCGCGACCGCGGTGATCTACGTGCTGCCGATCGGCAAGGCCATCTACACCGCCTATCTGCCCGAGGCACAGTCGATTCGCGTCGGCAATCAGGTGCGGGTCGCCGGGATCACCGTTGGCGCGGTGACGTCGCTGGAGCTGCAGCCGGATCGGGTGAAGATGAGCTTCACGGTGGACCGCGATGTCTTCGTCGGCGATGCCACCACCCTGGAAATCCGAATGCTCACCATTGTCGGCGGCCACTATGTGGCCATGACCCCGGCCGGGCAGAAACCATTGGGCAAGAATGCGATTGCGCCCGATCGGGTGAAGCTGCCCTACAGTCTGGTGCGCACCCTGCAGGATGCCGCCAAACCGGTCGCCGAGGTCGATGCCGCGACGCTGCGCGAGAATCTGGCCGCCTTGCAGAGCTCATTGGATCAGAGCCCGGATGGCCTGCGCCGCATGGGAAGTGCCATGCAAACCTTGGTGACCATCCTCAACCGGCAAAACGCCGAGGTGTCGCGATCGCTGACCGTCACCGACGAATTCCTCACCGCCATCAATGGAAACCGTTCGCTGCTCGGCCAATTCGTCCGCAAGATCGGTCTGCTCGAGGTGCAGGGCCTGGACAAGAAGGCCGAGATCACCGAGGCGCTGACGATCGCCGCCGAACTCCTGTCCAGGATCGCGGCGCTCGAACCATCCTGGCGCGAGCAACTGCAGCCGATGGTCGACAAGCTGATGGAGGCGCTGCCCGCACTGCGCGAACTGGCCGGGAAGCTCGGCGAATCGCTCGACGCGCTGCGTGGTGTGCAGGAGAGGTTGCAGGCGGCGGTGAATCCGCAGGACGGCATCGTCATCGATCAGTCGGCGGATACGATCACCACCTGCATCCCGGTCCCGGGACGGGGGTGCTGAGGCCGTGAAACGACTGCTCGGTTCACAGGGATTCGTCACCATTGTCGGCGGGATCGTCATCGCCGTCGTGGCGGTGGCGGGCTATCTGGTGGCATTCCGGCCACTGGAGAAGACGCTCGGCTACTGCGCGATCATGCCCGATGCCGTCGGCCTCTATGCCGGCAACCACGTCAGCATGCTCGGCATGCCGGTCGGCAGTGTCACCTCGGTCGAGCCCCAGGGTGATGGGGTGCGCGTCGATTTCCAGGTGAACGCCGACCATCCGCTGCAAGGGCAGGTCAGCGCGACCACCGTCGCCGACACCCTCGTCGCCGACCGCGACCTCGCGGTGCTGGGCGAGCCGGGTGGCCCCACATGGAACCGCGACACCTGCATCACCCGGACCTTCACCCCCAAGAGCATCACCGAATCGCTATCGGCCTTCTCGCGCCTGGCCAGTGAACTCAACGCCCACGGCGCACCGGGCGAACAGACGCGCATTCGCGATAGTGTCGCGGCCTTCCAAAAGGCCACCGCCGGAACCGGACCCGCGATCAATGCCCTGATCAAGGACCTCGGTACCGCGCTACGCGCCCCCGATGCCGCCATCGGGCATATCGGCGCGCTGATCGACGCGATCGGTCAGATCTCCACTAGCATCTCGACCAACTGGGACGACATCAAGACCGCGCTGGTCAATGCCGGAGCGGGCATCGCCTTCGTCAACGAGATCTGGCAGAAGGTGGTGCAATTGGTCGATTCGCTGCTCGTCGACCTGCCGATGCTCAATGACATCTCGCGCAGGTACGGCCGGGAAATACTGCGCGGACTCGACGACCTCGCACCCTATCTGCACCTGCTGAGCGCCAATGTCGGCACGCTGCACCAGATCATCGATATGATTCCGGCGCTCGTCGGCGCCTTCCAACAGGCCATCGACCCGCAGAGCGGACAGCTGAAACTCACCTACGCATCGCCGAAAGTTGCACTGCCCCAACAGAACGCCGATCAGATCTGTGCCGCCGTGAATGCGGTGACGCCCGGTCGATGCCGCAGTGCGGTGGACGGACTCACCGCTGTCGACCTGGCCACACTCGTCTTCGGAGCGGTAGGTGCCCGATGAGAAATACCACCCTCGTGCGACGGACGCGAACCGGTCTCGCGGCCGCACTGACAGCCGTAATACTGCTCGGCGGTTGCGCTTTCGATCCCTCCTCCGTGCCGGTGCCAGGGGCATCCGTGGCCGGTCCGACCTATCAGGTGCGGATCGAATTCGCGAACGCGCTGAACCTGCCCGAACAGGCCAAGGTGGTGGCAAACGGCGCACAGATCGGCAGGCTGCACAGCCTCACAGTGGTCGACCCGTCGGCACAGCAGGCGGGTCGCATCGACGCCGTCGTCGATATCTCCACCTCGGTGAAATTGCCGACCACCACCACCGCGCAGCTGCGCCAGAACACCGTCCTCGGCGATATCTACATCGGACTTACCACTCCCCCGGCGGATTTCGCCAGCACCATCGCACCGGGCGGCACCATCCCCCGGCAGCAGACCCGGCCCGCACTGCAGATCGAGGATCTGATGGCGGGCATGTCCACCTTTATCGGCGGCGGCGCGCTGCACAGTATGCAGGAGATCGTCAACCGGACCAATGCGGTGCTGCCCGCGCAGTCGACCGAAACGGCGCGGATCTTCCAGACACTGGGCCATGACGCCCAGGATGTCGCCGACAATCTGGACTCGGTCGGGCGCCTGCTCGACGCGATCCAACAGGACCTCGGCGCGGTGCTGGACAATAGGCCAGAGCTGGATGCCCTGCTCTCCGAACGTGGTGCGCGCGATATTCCGGCATTCGCGAATTCGCTGGTATTCACTCTCGGTATCGTCGGCGCGCTCGGCGTCATCGGGCATGCGACCGCCTGGCTCGGCCCCCTGCTGCAGGCCGGTGATGCCGCGGCCAAGGCCTTCGTACCCATGCTGTTGGCGGCCAACCCACTCGACCTGTCCGCACCGTCCAATCTGAATCGTCTGGTGGCGCTGTTGCGCGACAAGGTCATACCGTTCGTGGAGCGAGGACCGAAAGTGAATCTGACCCGCATCGGCATCGAGGGCGCACCCGTTTCCACTGACGGCCAGGTCGATCGCATTATCGCGAGCCTGCGGATGATCGGCGCGGTGCGATGAAACCCGGTCGTATCAAACCCGGTTCGGTCATCTCGCTGGCCGCCATCGCCGCGATCCTGATCATCGGCAGCAGCTATCTGAGTTTCGGCGTGGTCAAGGTCGGCTGGCTGAAGAACTACACCGACGCGACCATGGTGCTCACCGACTCCGGTGGCCTACTACCCCGGTCGAAGGTGCTGCTTTCCGGCATCGAGGTCGGGCGGGTGACCTCGGTATCGCACACCGGAAGTAGGGTCGCCGTGCGGTTCCGTATCGATGACAAATACCGCATTCCGACTTCGAGCGTCGCGCGAATCGAGAGTCTGTCCGGACTCGGCGAGGCATATCTGGACTTCCGTCCACGCGGCGGTGCCGCGGGCCCCTATCTGCACGACGGGCAGACAGTGGACACCGACAAGATCGTCATGCCGATCTCCATCCCCGAGGTGGCCCAAACCGCGACACGCATCTTGAACCAGCTCGATCCGCAGACGATGGGCGCCATTGTCGAAACCTTCGGCCAGGGGCTGGCCGGAACCGAGTCGGTCATTCCGCAGCTGTCCCGGTCCACGGATCTGCTCGCGGCGACGCTGCTGGCCCGCTCGGATGTCATCCGCGACATGCTGATCGCATTCCAGGCCAAAGCCTCCGATATGTCATGGTCCGGACCGGCCCTCCACGATGCGGCCGATCCATGGGCCGCATTCGGGCCCCGGGTGAGCGAGGTGGCCGCATCTATCGCCAGGGTGATCCGCAAGGGCGATGTGCCCGCCGACTATCTCACCGATTCCGCCGAAACCGTCGGCCTCGTCCCGTTCCTGCGCCGACTGGCCACCGAGATCGACCAGATCGGACCGGATCTGGCGGCCATGATCCCGCTCCTGCAGCCCTTGGTGGCGCTCACCACAAATGCCGTGCGCCCCTTGGATATCGGTGGCCTCATTACCCAGGCACTCGGCGCGACCAGCCCCGACGGCACGCTGAATTTCCAGATCACCGTCAAATAGCCATCTTCCGGAGCAGCAATGACAGTCGATACGACCGAGACCGAAGCGCCCAGCGATGCGGTTGCGGCACAACACCGTTCGATCTCTATACCGATCGCCACCGTCGTCTGGGGCGTGGCATTGGCCGCGATGACCATCCTCGCCGCCACGCTCGCCGGATTCCTGATCGCCGCCCGCGGCGACCTCGCCGACCGGGATGCCGCCGCCGCCGACCATGCGCACGCCGAGCAGGTCGCCACGGACTACGCCGTCGGTGCCTCCACGGTCAACTACGCCGAATTCGCTTCGTGGGTGGGCAGACTCAAACAGAACACCGCGCCGACCCTGGCGAACAAATTCGACGCCACCGCACCGAAACTCGAGGAACTGCTCACCCCGCTGAAGTGGACCTCGACCGCGAACCCGATCACCGCCAAGGTCGTCTCCGATAGCGCTGGCGTCTACCAGGTCGACGTATTCGTCAATGTCAGCTCCACCAATGCCCAGAATCCCGACGGCGCGCAGACCACCGTCACCTATACCGTCACTGTCGACCGCAACTCGGACTGGAAGATCACCGATGTCGGCGGCGGCCTGCCCATGAAGTAGTCCGATCCGGGCTGCGGGGGAGGCCGCGCGAATGCGGGCGGCGAGTTCGCTGCCAAATCTGTCTCAGACAATCTAGGCTAAGGCTAGATCTTCGAAGGGACAGCGATGTCTGCAATGACCGAAGGCTCGGCGCGCGCACTCAACGGATTGGTCACCCACGGTTGGAACCGGGCCGCGCAGCTCTACAACTTCCCGGTGCTGCAACGCCTGGCCTATCGTCCGCCGCAGCACGAGATCATCGCGCAGTTGCGGATGAGCAGGGCGCATCGGATCGCCGATGTCGGTTGCGGCACCGGCATTCTCGCCGCGCGCATCGCACGGGAACTACGGCCGCAGGTGGTGTACGGCTGCGATGCTTCGGTGGGAATGTTGAAACAGGCGAGGTCGCGTTCGGACCAAGTGCAGTGGCGCAACCGTCGGGCCGAGGATCTCGGATTGCCCGACGGTGCGGTGGAGGCGGTGGTGTCCACACACGCGTTCCATTTCTTCGACCATGCGGCGGCGCTCGCGGAGTTCCATCGGATCCTGGTTCCCGGCGGGCTGCTCGCGATCGTGCTCAATAGTCCGCGCAGTCGGTGGGCCATGGCATTGCAACCGCCCGCGGTACAGGGACTGGCGTACTTTCCGCCGCCGGATGAGATGCGCGCACTGGTCGAAGCGGCCGGATTCACCATCACCGAGCAGCGTCCGGTGCGTCGGCCGCTGCCGAACTCCATGGTGCCGGATGTGCTCACGGTCGCCCGGCGCTGAGACAGCGAGAACGCCTGGAGTCGGACGCGGGTAAACCATCCGTGGCATGCTCGATTCATAGGCGATCTCGAATCGAAGGTGGGTGCGATGCCCGGACCAGCGCCATGACCGCCACCGTGTGGTACGCGTCCTACGGCTCGAATATGCATATGAGCCGCTTTCGCTGCTACCTCGCCGGAGGCACGCCCGACGGCGGTGCGGTGACACTGCCCGGCTGCCGCGACCGGACCGAGCCGCTACGGTCGGTGCCCGTCACGCTGCCCGGTCTGCAATATTTCGCCACCGAATCCCTGACCTGGACCGGCGGCCGAGCCTTCTACGATCCGGATGCC
>NZ_JBEXUI010000074.1:0-18020 GCF_040614395.1 Nocardia sp. NPDC005998
CGTTCAGTGAACAGATCGCGTCACCCCCTGCGGTCATTACCTCCCCGAACGGACGGCACGAACCCGCGACAGTCGAATAGGCGACCTCGCCAGTCTCACTCCGACCTCGCACCAACCCGATATGTTCGAAGCATGATCATCTGGCTGAACGGAACCTTCGGAGCCGGAAAGACCACAACAGCAGGAGAATTGACCGCACTACTCCCCGGATCGCGGATCTTCGATACCGAGGAGGTCGGGCTCATGCTCCGCCACGTCCTCGCCTCCGAGATCGTCCGGGACTTCCAGGACTGGCAACCCTGGCGCGGACTGGTCGTGGCTGCGGCGATGCAGATCCTCGACTACGTCGGCGGCACTCTGATCGTGCCCCAGTCGGTCCTCGTCCACCAATACTGGCAAGAAATCCGCGCCGGGCTCGAAAAAGCCAGCGTCCCACTGCATCACTTCGTTCTCCACGCCGACCATCACGAACTCCTCCGCCGCATCCGAACCGATCCCAGCAAACCGAATTCACAATGGCGGCTGGAACATCTCGACGACTACGACGCCGCTCGCTCATGGCACAGCCGAGAAGCCCACGTCATCGACACCACCGCACTGCAACCGCGTCAAGTCGCAACCCTCATCGCGACCTACACAGGCACAGCCGTCGGCTGACACCCGTCCCTGCCGAGCGGCCCGCCGACAATTACGCCGAGCGCCGCCGGCGAGCTGGCTGAGCTCGCCGGCAGCGGCGAGAAGCCGCGTGCGTGCGGCAGATAGAACGCGCTGTAGAAACTGGCCGCGGTCATGGCGAACAGTAACAATCCGAGTGCCGCATTGCCGCGACCGAACAGGCGCTGGGCGAGTAGTCGTGGATCGAAACTCGGCTGCGGGGTGCGTAGTTCGACGAGTACGAAGGCAGCCTTCGGCCGCACTCGCTTGGCCGAGGCCCGCATCGCCGTCCGGTGTGCTGGAGCCCGATATCTGTGCCTGTACCGCGCAAAAAGGCTGTGCACCAGCAAGTATCGAACCTGGCGGAGTTTGTCGGGCCCATGCCATAGTCTGGCTATCGAAGGCCGACGTGATGGGCGCGGCAGTACATGGGGGCAGCGAAATATGACAGATAATGCGTCATCGTCCGATTCTGGTCGCGGACGGCGTCGCCCGGTCGGGTTGGGTAAGCGCGCCTGGCTCACGACCAAGGTGGTGCGCCGCCTGCTGCGTTTTCTCGCCTGGTCACGGTTCGTTCGCGTGACCGTGGTGAACCGGGAGGTCGTTCCGGCCCGCGGGCCGGTTCTGGTGGCCAGCAATCACATTTCGATGCTCGATGCGGTATTCCTGTGGGGCGCGTTGCGGCGGCGAGCGATGGCGGTGGCCATGGCGGAGTTGTGGTCGTGGCCGGTGGTGGGCTGGTTGGTGCGGCGGCTCGGACATGTGCCCGTGGTACGACGCGACCCCGAATCCGGGCAGCAGGCCCTCGCGCACGCCGAATGGATTCTGCGCCACGGTGGCGTGATGCTCATCTACCCCGAGGGCCGATGCGTGCCGCCGGGCGAATCCGAACCGTACAAGCCCGGCGTCGCGAAACTCGCACTGGCAACCGGTGTCCCGATCATTCCGGTCGCCACCACCGGCACCGACAATGTCCTACCCCTACGCACCAAGGGCGGCGAGCATCGAGGCTTCGACCGCTCGCACCCGGTCACCATTCGCTTCGGCACGCCGATCGACCCCACCGACTTCGACTCCCCCGAAAAACTCCTCGACCAGCTACGCGCCGATATCGAATCCCTGCGCGCCGAATCAGCCTGAACCGCAGCCGATCCCGGACCTGGTGGCTGAACCGCCAAGGCCACACCGAGCTCGCACCGGGAATCGGTGAGCTCACCGATCGGCGCGCAACCCGCGATCGATGAAGTCGATCATCCAGTCGAAGCTGACCTCCGGGTCACCGGTCCATTGGAAGCCATGGGAGGCCTGCAAAGACGCGAACCCATGGAACGCGCAGCGCAATGCGCGCAGCGCGTGATCCATTTCGGCCTCCGGAATGTGGTATCCGCGCAATACCGCCGCCATCGAATCCAACAGGCGGGTACTGGGTTCCAGCAACGGATCATCGGCACCCTCGAACTCGGCGCCGATGGTGGCGGTATACCGGCCGGGATGGGCGATCACATACGCGCGGAATGCGCGGGCGAAGGCCGCCAGCGCGTCGACGCCGGAGAGTCCGTGCATGGCATCGCGGATCTCGCGGTCGAGTTCGGTCATGGCCAGGACCGCGATGCCGTGCTGCAGGTCGGCCAGGTTGGCGACGTGCTTGTAGAGCGAAGGCGTTCGAACACCCAGCCGTTGGGCCAGCGGCGCCATCGCGAGATTGCCGTAGCCGACGTCGTCGGCGAGCTCCGCGCCCGCTCGAACGACGTCGGCCTTGCTGAGCCCGACCCTAGGCACGGGCATGCTCTCGCAGGAAGGCCAGGGCGAGTTCGGCGACCCGGTCGGGCGCGTCCGCGTGCGGGTAATGCCCGGAGCCCTCGGACAATTCGACCTGGCCCAGGCCCTCGGGCATGAGCGCCACGATGGCATCGCCCTCGGCTTTGGGGTCCGGGAAGTCGGGGTCGGCGGTACCCATGACGATCAGTGCGGGCACGCTGAGGTTGGGCAGCTGCGCTTCGGCGTCGGCGGGAGTGGACTTGCCGGTCTTCAGGAACTCCGCGAACCGGCCCGGTTCACGCAGCAGCTGCGCCAGCTCGGCCATGTACTGGTCGTAGTCGGCGGGCTTGATCGGGTAGGCGACATTTAAGTAGCTCATCCACAGCCCGAGGCTCTTGAACATCATCGCGCCCAGCAGTCGAGTCATGCCCTTGCGGTAGCGCGCGACGGTGAACATCGCACCGGTGTAGAACTGCTGGGTCTTGGTGAACGGGTTGAGTTCGATGATGCCGCTGACGAGTTCGGGCGATTGCGCGGCGGCGATGGTGGCGGCACCACCGGAGATGGAGTGGCCGATGATGACCGCGGGCCCGCCGAGGTGGCGGATCAGGGCGAGCAGATCACCCGCGATATCAGTGCGGGAGATGGCCTCACTGCCATCATGGGAGGTCCAGTTCATGCTGGATTCCCCGTGCCCACGCAGGTCGGCCGATGCGACCCGGAAGCCCTCCGCTACCAGCTTCGGCGCCAGCAACCGATAAGCCTGGCGGCGGTCACCGATCCCGTGCGACAGCACCACCAGCGGGCCGTTGCCAGCCACTTCGTAGGCGATCTGTCCACCGTCGATGGTCAGGTACTCGGTCATGTCGAACTCCAAAGCGTGAGTAGCTAATGCTGATAGCCATAAAGCTAATCCAATTAGCCGCAGACGTCAAGCGATGTTCCCGAACTTTCGAGATCTCGGTGGTAATCACCGAGAAGGCAACGGATTTGGCGTAGTCGTGAGCGGTAGGGCGCGCTAACCCCCGTATAGCAGCCGGTTGAGGGCCGGAAGGTCGCCCACAAGGGCCACGCTCCCGTCGGCGAGCGCAGCGTCGAGCGAGGCTGGATCGGCCAGCAGGCTGCCGAGCGTCTTGGGGTCCGTGCGAAGCGAAATGTCCGCCGTGGCAGGTTCACCGGTCTGCACCTGAACCTTTCCAGCCTCTACGCAGAGTGTCCAGACCGAGCCGTCGAGATCCAGGCGACAAACGATCGGCGGCGCCGACGGGTCGGGACGAGCGGCACCTCGCAGGAAGATCAGCACCGAGGTGGCGCTGAGTGAGGTGGGCTCCGGGGGGCTGGGGGCATCGATCCCCCAATCGCCCAGGGCCAGGACGATCGGCTCCAGCTTCCGGCCCCACTCTGTCAGTTCGTAGACCTGCGGGCCTGCCGTTGACGCCAGTTTGCGGCGACGGATCACCCCGTGATTTTCGAGTTCTCGAAGTCGGTCGGCAAGCAGGTTCGAGCTGGCGTTGGGCAGAGCATGCCGCAGCTCGGAGAAGCGTTGCGGCACCAAGAGCAGCTCCCGGACGACCAGCAGTGCCCATCGCTCCCCGACGACGTCGAGAGCCCGAGCTATCCCACACGAGTCCCGATAGCTACGGCTGGTCGGCATGACTGCTCCCTTCTTGTCCACCCCGATCCGAAACTGCCACTCATGCTAGTTGCTTTTCGCAACTCTTTCCCCATCGCTCCCCCGACGACGTCGAGAGCCCGCGCCATCCCACACGAGCCCCGATAGCTACGGCCGGTCGGCATGGTGCCCCTTCATGCTCTAATTCTAAATAACTACTCATCGTGGTTGTTTTTAACAACTTATCGAGGTTATTGTTTAGCAGCCGACGAGGCGGAACCAGCGAGATCGGGTGGCGACGATGGCGCTCGGAAGGACAGATCCATGCGACAGCCAGTCGCCCCCTCCGAGATCACCGGACCGATCCAGTGATGCAGCCAGCGCCAAGGTCGCGCAAACAACCCGGCAGATAGGAGCCTGCAATGAGTATTTCGACCCCTACCTCAGCTCAGAAGCCCCAGCATGCAACGATCGTGGATCCCGATGCGCACCAAGTCTTGTTCGAGAATGAACACGTTCGGGTGATCCATGCGCGCGCATCGCACGGTTGGGAAAGTGCGATGCACTCGCACCAGCCGATGCTGGTGGTCAATCTCGGCTCCGGGCGACAGAAAGTGACCTGGGCGGATGGGGCGACGCAGATCGTGGATCTGAACCCCGGTGCGGTCGTCTGGCAGGAAGACGCTTTCGATCATGCCTGGGAGTTGCTGGCGGGAGAAGTGAACGTGATTCTCGTTGAGGTCAAGTCGGCGAACGTCGAAAAATAGGCTGTCGCATTGCCGCGGCGGGTGTACACGGCCGGAATGGTCACCACCAAGAAGGTGGCGAAGGCATCGGCGCGCCGAACTCCCGGCCTCAGCGACCGGACTTGACACCCGCCCACGGCACAAGCGAGAAGCGCTGAGCACCAGCCGAATTCGGTCGAAGCCCGTGCACTGCGCTATCTCGCGGCCTGATCTGGAGCGAGGTCTCCCAGGCGTGCTCGAGTTCGGTCGCGTTCCGCTCGATGTAGGAGTTCATGCACGCCGAACCGGCCACACCCCGCCGCGTCCGCGGCACGCCCAGCCGCACATGAAACCACCAGCGCCACAACTACGCTCACGGTTTCCGGGCGCCGACCGAATCGAAACAATCGGCCCGCTCAACCATCGATGCGCAGCGCCGCATCTCGCTCGTCTACATCACTACCGCTGGGGCCGCCAGGTGCGGCAATTCGTGGGCACGCCCGAGTGGGCGCGCCGCAGAGCGGGCATCATGGCCAGCCGTCACGTCGCGGCGCGTTACCGAGGCACGGACCGAGCCCTGCTCATCCCCGTTGATGGCGGGTGGGCAACCGGGCGAGGAGGTCGATCAAGTTCTGCCCGTCCTTGGTACCCACGCTCACCCATCGCGCCGAAGCCGTTGGACGCCAGCCGATGAGCGTACACTGCCAGCCCCGCGAGCAGCCAACCCAGCTTCACGGTCAGGCGTTCGGACATCTCCGCGGCGTCCATACACCGTTGGTGAATCCAACGAATGCATGTATAGTTGGCGACGCCAATATTGGTGACGCCAACGAAGGAAGATGTCATGGCCACGGATACTCTGGTCGCCGACCGTATCGAGATCGCCGACCTGTTCACCCGTTACGCCCGCCTGCTCGATGAGAAGCGATGGGACGATGTCGACACGATCTTCACCGACGATGTGGCGGTCCACTCGCCGAGAGCCCAACTCCGCGGCATCGACAAGGTTGTCGACTACATGCGACAGGCCGAGGTCGCGGGCGAGCATGCCCAGCACATGACCAACGACCTGCTGGTGAATGTCAATGGCGACCAGGCCACGGCCTCGGCGAACTCGCTGGTGTACTTCTACCGCGACGGCCAACCGCCGCATCAAACAAGCGGACTGCGACTGGCCTGCACAGTGGTACGGACGGCGGCGGGCTGGCGCATCAGCGAGACACGGACCATGCTCGCCTGGATGCGCAAGGATTGATCTCTCCCAGAGTGCTTGTAACGCATAGAGTTACAAGCACTCTGGGCTTTGTCGGTGGATTTCGACGCCAGCCTCGGCGTCATCGGGTCGGGCTGCGGGGGCCCTCGTCGCCGAAGGCCGATCGAGGATCGAGATCGACGGCGTGCAGGCGATCCTGTCCGACACGAACCCCAGTACTGCCGGGACCGTCGGGTGCGACGATTCGTAGACACGATTGGGTGGGCGCGCTCCAGAAGGGCCTCGCGGCCAGCCGGTGACATGATCTCCACCACCCAGGACCTGCACACGTTCATCTCCGCACTGCTGGGCGGCAAGCTCCTGCCGGCCCCGCTGCTGGCCGAGATGTGCACCCCACACCCGACGGGCATCCCGAATATGGACTACGGCCTGGGAGTGTTCGTGGTGACACCGACGACGGCGGCACCGTCATCTCCCACAACGGTGCCGCCGTGGGCCACGCGGCGCTGATGTACAGCACGCCCGACGGCAGCAAGACCCTGACCGCCGCGCTGAACTGTGTGGACGATGCGGACCTGTCCGTCGCAACGGCGTTCCAGAAGGCCCAACAAAGGCTCGTCAACCAGGTGTTCTGCGGTGGGCAGGCCGATCCGGCTCGACCGATGGACTGAACACCCTGTGACCCGTCCGCATGCTCGGCCCGCGCCAGCCCCTGCGCTTGCCCGCGGCCCTCGCTCAGCGACTGGACCTGCGGCTTCGGTATCCGAGACGGTCGGCAGACCATCGTCACGAACGATCAACAACCCGGCCGGGAATCTCGTCAATGTCCTGTCCGCCGAGTTCTGCCCGGCCGGGTGGGCACTTTCCGACTCATCCCACTTTCCATTCACGAACTGTTCGAGGAATTCTTGGCATGCGCGCCTTTGCCGACACACGACCGAAGGGAATAGTCGAGCGGCTGCTGGGCGACCGCCACTCCCTGCCGCTGTCCATCGTGTTGCATCTTGTCCCCGGCGTCCTGATCGTCGCCGCCTACCTGCTGATCGGCGAACCACTCGTCAAGGCCATCGGTTATCCGGCCTTCATGGGCTGGGCGATTGCCCTGTGCCTGGTGCTGATGCCGGTCCAATTGGGACTGCTGTGGCTGGGCCGCAAACGCAATGGCCGCTTCTCGCTGCGCGGTGTGCTGCACTACATCGACAAGCCGGTCCCGCGCGGGAAGCTTGCGGCGATAGTCATCCTGCTGATCGCATGGATGATGGCGCTCGGGTTCGCGCTGGCACCGTTGAACAACTTCTTCAAAACCTTCTTCACATGGCTTCCGTACGCGGACACCGGCGGCAGCGGCAACAACACCTACCTCGACCTCGCCGCATACTCGCACTCGATCACGCTCACCACGATGGTGATGCGTGAAAGTTGTTGCTGGGGAACCATATTCGAAGTGAAGAGCGGGCGATGGTGCCGAAAGATCAAGGTTGCGAGCAATGACATCAACACCCTCGCCACTCGCCGAGATCGACGACACTCCACACTTGCATGCGATAAGCAACCTTAGTTGACTAACCAGATTTAGTCAACTAAGGTTGCTTCTATGGCTGACGAAGAACCACAACATCCCCCCGATCCAGCCGATCGCTTGGCCGCGGTCGCAGCGCTGCGGCGACTGGCGGACCAATTGGAAGACGCCGCTGTCGAGCAGGCCATGCGGGCGGGCTGGAGTTGGCCGCAGGTCGCGGAGGCGCTCGGTGTCACGCGCCAAGCGGTGCACAAGAAACATGCCAAGCGGCTCATTGCCACTGGCGTCACGCTGAGGAGGCGTCAATGACCAGCTTCGACAAGTACTTTCACGCGATCATCACCGGTGGCGCCGAGCAGGCACAGGAGATGGGATCGGCGACGATCGAAGCGGAGCACCTACTGCTGGCCATCGCCGCCGAGCGCGATCCCGGCACCGAACAGATCCTGTCCGCGGTCGGGCTCGATCATCACGGCATCCGCGACGCGCTGGACCGGGAGTTCGAGCACAGCCTGCGCGCAGGCGGCGTATCACTCGCCGAGTTCGACCTGCTGCCGGCCGATCCCCGCGTGGAGCGGCCGAAACAGATGGGCGCGTCGGCCAAACTCGCGCTCGACCGCACGTTCACCTCGGTCGGCAAGAAGGACGTACGACCAGCACATCTGCTCTTCGGGATCATGAAGGCCGAGGTCGGCACGGTGCCCAGGGCACTCACACTGGCCGGGATCGATATGGCCGACCTGCGCGCACGCATCCAGCGAACACTCTCCGAAGCCAAACCATGATCGCGGCATTGAAAGGTAAACGATGAAGACCAGTGAAGTCGTCATCAATGTCGAGAGCCTGCGCATGCGCTACGGCACCACCGATGTCCTGCACGAGGTGAGTTTCCGGGCGTATCAGGGCGAAGTGCTCTGCCTGCTCGGTCCGAACGGCGCGGGCAAGACCACCACCATCGAAATCATGGAGGGGTTCCGGATGCGGTCGGCGGGCCGGGTCGAGGTAGTCGGGGCCGATCCGGCGCACGGCGGCGAGGACTGGCGGGCGCGGATCGGGATCGTCCTGCAGTCCTGGCGTGATCACGGTAAATGGCGAGTACGGGAACTCCTGGAACACCTCGGCAGGTACTACGCCGCCTATACCACCGAGTCGCTCGAAAGGCCCTGGGATGCTGAGGAACTCATCGCGGCGGTCGGCCTGACCGAGCAGGCGGATCACAAAGTGAAAATGCTCTCCGGCGGACAGCGACGCCGATTGGATGTGGCGATCGGGCTGGTGGGCCGGCCCGAGGTGGCATTCCTCGATGAGCCGACGGCCGGGCTCGATCCGGTGGCCCGGCGCGCTTTCCACGAGCTCATCGAAGACCTCGCCGCCGAGGGCTCCACCACCATCGTGCTCACCACCCACGATCTGACCGAAGCCGAGAAGCTCGCCGACCGCATCCTGGTGCTCGATGAAGGACGCATTATCGCCGACGGCACCGCCGCCGAACTCGCCAGGCAGATCGCCGGCACCGACGAGGTGCGCTGGGATCGTGGCGGACAGAGCTTCCAGCAGTCGACCCCGGATGCAACCGGATTCACCTTCGACCTGTTCCAGCGGTTCGGCCGCGAGATCGAGAACCTCGAGGTCCGCCGGACCTCGCTGGAGGACACCTATCTCTCACTCGTGCATCGGTCCGAATCCGAAACGCACGCAATGGATACCCTCGAAACGAAGCAGGTGGCCCGATGAACCCTACCGCGATGGCGTTGCGCTCCGGATGGTCGCGCGGACTGATCGAACTGCGGCAGTCATTCACCAATGCCGAGGAACTGTTCAGCCATTTCCTCTGGCCCGTCTTGATGGTGACGACCCTGTTCTTCCTGCGCGACGTATCCTTCGGGCAGACCGGGTTCTTCCTCGGTGCACTGGCGCTGCCGAGCATTCTCGGCATGAATGCCGCGATGTCCATGGTCAGCATTAGCCAGCAGCTCACCGCCGACCGAGAGGACGGAACTCTTCTGCGCGCCAAGGCGACACCGCACGGCATGGTGGGCTATCTACTCGGCAAGATCGTGTCGGTATCCGGTGGATTGATCGCGGACTTGGCGATCTTCCTGATACCCGCGCTGTTCATCATCTCCGGTCTGGCGACCGGCGACGTGCGCTCCTGGCTGACCCTTGCCTGGGTGCTCATGCTCGGACTGGTGGCGACGCTGCCGATCGGCGCCGTACTCGGGTCGGTATTCACTAGCGCCCGCAGCCAGGGTCTGCTCACCCTGCCGATCCTGGGCGTGATCGCGATTTCCGGGATCTTCTATCCGATTACGGCACTGCCGGAATGGGTTCAGTGGATCGCCCAGGCGTTTCCGATCTACTGGCTCGGCCTCGGCATGCGGTCGGCGCTGCTGCCCGCCAGCACGGTGACGGTCGAGATCGGCGATTCCTGGCGACACTTGGAAACCCTTGGGGTGCTCAGCATTTGGGCCGTGGTCGGACTACTCCTCGCGCCGATCGTGCTGCGCCGGATGGCACGGCGTGAGTCCGGATCCAGTGTGACTGCGCGCCGCGAGAAGGTGCTGCAGCGAATCTGACCGCGCGTGTATCGCATGGAAATCCGGTCGGCCGCGGTGTGCACGGTGGCCGAGCTCGAACACAAGGCAGGCTGAGCAGATGAGGAACGGAGTCACGATCGGGCAGGCGGCGGCATTCTTCACGGGCAGCTTATATCTCGAAGACCAAATTGATGTGGGGCACTACCATAGGGCACATCAAGCCATCCAACGTGCCTCGCTGGATGACATCGCGAGCAGGAACCTGATTCGTCGGGTAGCAAGGGAGTACGCCTCGTGATCGACAAGTACGACGCCGACCTATCCAGCGCGGTGTGGCGTAAGAGCACCCCGCAGCTCGGCCAGCCGGGAGTGTTGAGGTCGCGTTTCTCGACCGTGAGTTGATCGGTGTGCGGGATTCGAAGAACCCCACCGGCCCCGCTCTGGTCTTCACCACCGGCGAATGGAATGCCTTCACGCACAGCATCATTGACGGCGACTTCGCGTCGTAGCCGAACCCTTCAAACCTTCCGAACCGGGCCAGAACTCTCGGCGGCAACCACAGGGGGTGCCTCGTGATCAACGAGTACGAAGTCGATCTATCTCGTCCAGTATGGCGCAAGAGCACTCGCAGCTCGGGCAGCAGGGAGTGCGTCGAGATCGCGTTCCTCGATGGTGGACTCGTCGGAATCCGGGATTTGAAGAACCCCACGGGCCCGGCTCTGGTCTTCACCTCCCACGAGTGGAACGCCTTCACCGCCGGGCTCATCGACGGCGAGTTCTCCTAAAAGTGAATCCTGCTGACGTGCCCCCCTTCCCCGCAGGTCGAACCATCCTCGTTCGAGACATGATCTATGGCAGGTCGTTCACCGAATGGCCGCAGCGGGTCATCGAGGATGGCGGCGATGAACTTCGGGTGCTGCTGACGCCTGGCACGGTCGGCCTCGGTCCGGAGCTGTGGATCAAGTCGATGCGCGAGAACGATCCGGCGGCCCGTGGGCAGCTGCTCGAGGCGTATGCCCGCCGGGAATGGGCGATGGCGAACTGGACCTGGCAGCGCACCACGCGGCTGGCCATCATGTATGCCGACCGCTACTTCGCCATTGCGCCGATGTGGGACGAGCGTGGCGAATTCCTGGGCTGGTATGTCAATTTCCAGCTGCCGTTTGTCCGGACCAGCGCGGGCGTCGATACCAGCGACCTGCATATCGACCTCGTCGTCGCACCCGATCTGAGCTACCGCTGGAAGGACGAAGACGAGTACGCGCTGGCCATTCGGCTCGGACTGGTGCCCGATGAGTGGCAGCGCGAGATCGAGGCCGCACGCAGCGAGGCGCTGGCCATGGTCGAGCGTCGCGCAGGCCCCTTCGCCGAGGACTGGATCTCACTTCCCTTGTAGTACAGGCGAATTCAATTGTAGTGCAGGCGAATTCAGTCTTGGATGCGGCGCCAAGGACGTTCGGCTTCGAGCGCGAAAGCGATTTCCAGCAGTGTGCGTTCGTCGCCATAGGCGGCGGAGAATTGCATGCCGATCGGGAGCCCTTCGGTCGAGATGCCCATGGGGAGCGAGATCGCCGGTGTGCCTGCGACATTGTTGAACGGAGTGAAGGCGACCCAGGAAATCAGACGCTCGAAGAGCTCGTCGAAGGGGACCGTCGGGTTCAGATAGCCCAGTCGCGGGGTGGTGTGCACCAGGACCGGTGACAGGATCAATTCGTTATCGCGCGACATCTCGGAGTATGCGCGTCGCACCTGGGATAGGCGGTAGAGGATGGCGGGAGTGCGCACCATCGACTTCCGATACAACCCGGCGAGTCCACGGGTGAACTCATCGAGTCCGCCCGCCCGGAACCGCGGATCGATGGCGAACTTCCCGCCCACCGCGACCAGGAACGCCAACAACCCCCAGTAGATGGTGAAGTCGTCGACGAAGCGCCGCCCGACCGGCGGCGGGACGGGCCGCACCTCGTGGCCCATCTTCTCCAGCACGGCGATGGTGTCATCGAGTACCGCGCGGGTCTGCGGACAGGTTTCGGTGCCGGTGACCGAATCGGCGATCACCCCGATCCGCAGCCGCCGACGTGCCGGACCTTCCACCAGACCGACCGGCGGCAGCTTCGGATTGCGCCAATAGCGTTCGGCGGCTGCGAAATACGTCGCGGTATCGCGCACCGAACGGGTGAGCACCCCCTCGGACACCAGATTGATCGGCATCGACCGCGCCTGCGGCCCGTCGATGTGGCGGCCCCGGCTCGGCTTCAATCCGACAATGCCGCAACACGCGGCGGGAATGCGAATCGACCCGCCACCGTCATTGCCGTGCGCGATCGGCACTACGCCCGCGGCGACCAATGCGGCCGCACCACCCGATGACGCGCCCGGCGAATAGTCGGTATGCCACGGATTGCGCGTCGGTTCGGCCGCGGCGAATTCGGTGCTCGCGTTCAAACCGAACTCCGGCAGCCGACTCTTGCCCAGCACCGTCATACCCGTGCTGAGCAGCTGTTTTGTGTACGGCCCGTCCTTGGCGCACGGCCGCGCGACGAACGCCGCGGTGCCGTGGTTGGTCGGCAGTCCCCGCACATCGGTGTTGTCCTTGACATAGGTCGGCACACCGAACAGCGGTGCGTCGGTATCACCGGGGACCGACCCGTTCTTCTCGATCACGACGGCGCGCAATGTCGGATCCACGCGCGCCGCCCGTGCCCGCGCTGCCGCGGCGACCTCCGCGGCGCTGACGGCGCCACGACGAACCAGGTCGGCGATGGCCACTGCGTCGTGGTCGGCGAGCACATCGTCTGTGAAGGCATGTAATCGCTGTGTCGACATATCCGGATTCTGCTCGCTCCGATACCGACCATGTGTCGTTTTGGACGATCGTCCTATGCGGTGCGGCGATCTTGGTGGCGGTGCGGGCGATGGCTCCGGGCTTCGATATCGTTCGACGAGCAACACACCGAGGAGACCTGACATATGAATAGCTCGACCGGCGTCCCGCTATGCCTACTGGCCGCGGGTGTGCTGAGTATCGTTCCAGCACAATCGGCTTCGGCGGATGCGCTACCGGATCAGACCCGTACCGTCACCACCGAGGACGGCTGGGAATTAACGGTCACGAAGGCCGTCGAAAACCTGGATCGAGTGCCCAATCTCGCGGATACCGCCTTCACCCGGGAGGGGTTCGTCAGCCTGCGCGCGGTCGCCGATATCACCGGCGCGGGCAGCGCGTCGGTGAACTCCGGGACGCTCACGCTGGGCTACCAGATCGGCTGCCAGATCGATGTATCCAATGGGATCTCGATCGGTCTCGCGGCCTCGGTCGGACCGAATGTCAATGTGATGGTCGCGCCGACCCCGGGGCTCAGTGTCGGCGTCGGCGGCATGGCGATGCCCAGCGTGTCCACCACCTTCAAGCCGGGCACCATCACCACCATCCCGTTCGGCACCAAAGCCCTTGCCGGACCGCACGGTTCGATCACCACTGACCAAGTGCAGATCAAAATCGACGCCTGTATGGGGCCGGTCAGCCTGCGCTCGTATGTGATCGCCAATATCTCCACCAACACTGCGGACAATTCGGTCGCGGTCTACGGCGACCCGATCTGGTTGTGATCGCCGTGCCCACCATTATCGCGTCCCGCCCGCGACCAGCCGCCGCCGCGCTGCTGGTCGCGGCCGCTGGCATCCTGGTCACCGGCGCCATCACGACCGGCACCGCCACGCTCGCGGCACCGATCGTGCCCGCCACCACCTGCGACCGCGCCGCCGATCCCGACTGCACCGAGCCGGGTAAGAAGCCCGACCCGGTCATCGTGCCAGCGCCCGTGGGGCCACCGCTCCTGACACCGGCCATGCCCCCTCCGCCCGCCAAGCCGAGTTCACCGGCGGCCGCGCTGACGCCGCCCGCTCCCGGCCCGAATCCAGGCACGCCGATCGTGCCCGCCGCACAGTGACCACCGTGGGCCGACCGCGACCATGCCGCAACCGCGGCCAAACCACGATGACAGCCGCTAGGTGACCGGCAGCTCAGTGATCCCGACGGCCCAGCAAGCAGCCTGCCAACGCGCGGCGATCTAGCGGTGCACGACGCCCCTGCCACCACCAGCAGGTCTGCGCACCGCCAGCCATACCCCAACAGACACCCCAAATATTGGACAAGCGATCACCATGCGCTGATGCAGGCAAACGCCGAGAGCACCCCTGCACCAGCGCATTCTCGACCGATCGGATTCGTGGGTTTGGTGGGGGCGGGGTCGATTGCCGCCACGATCAGGTGCGGCGTAGCTCGAAAATACGGAAGGTCCGGCTGCCGGACAGCTTGTACTCCATTTCGTAGCCGGGCCAGAATTCGACGGCGAGGTCCCATGCGCGTTTGCGGTCCACGCCGGTGACCTCGGTGACGCTCACCTCGAACGCCTTGCCCTTCAGCCGGGCGATGGCGGTGCTCGCCGCGCGCAGGTTGGCCGACCACATCGGATGCTTCGGACTGCCCCAATTGGAGCCGACGAGCAAGAAGTCGTTACCGCGCGGAACGTACAGCAGCGAGGTGGTACGTGGAATCCCGGTCTTGCGCCCCGCCACGGTGATCTCGATCGATGGCAGACCCGCGAGATCGAGCACCCCGTGCCGCCCGCGGCTGACCCACCGCACGAACCGCTCCAGCCACAGCACGATCGGCGCCGTGCGCATGACCCAGCGTTTCTGCGCGATCCGGCGAGCTAGCGCGGGCAGCGGATTCGACACCATAATCCGAAATCCTGACAGAAATCGCGCACCGGAGACCGGTCGGGGCCGCGTGCTGAGACCAGCCTCACCCTCGGGGTTGCCAAGAGTGTGCCGCAAGTCACGAAAAGCGTTGGGCTACTGGACAATCGCGGGCGGGTGATCGACGGCCAACTCCGGCAGCGGGCCACGGTAGGGTTCGATCTCGACCAGGGCCAGCTGCCCGGCACACCCCTGACTGAGAGTGGACGCGGGCCGGTCCGCGGTCAGCACATTCGGGTTGCCGTGACGGCAGAACGTGGGGTCGGCCGGATCTGGGTCGTACCAGGCGCCGGTGGACAACTGCGCGACCTGCGGCCGGACCGCGTCGTCGACGACCAGACCGGCCAGACAACTCCCCCGGTCATTGAAGATCCGCACGATATCCCCATCCCGGAGCCCCCGGGCCGCGGCATCGTCGGGATGCAACCGCACCGGTTCCCGCCCAGCGATCTTCACCGACCGACTGTGCGCGCCGATATCGAGTTGACTGTGCAGTTTGGTCCGCGGCTGATTCGCGACCAGCTGCAGCGGGAACCGCACCGCAGCGGTAGCGCCGAGCCATTCCTCGGGCTCGAGCCAGACGGGATGTCCGGGGCAATCGGCGTATCCGAAACCATCGATCGTCGCCGAGAAGATCTCGATCCGGCCGCTGGGCGTGGTCAGCGGGAAACGGTGCGGATCGGCGCGGAAATCGGAGAGCAGCACCGGCTCCGGATCCGGCACCGCAAGTGCCAGCGACTCGCTGTCCCAGAACTCGTCGAAATCCGGCACCGCCGGATCCTTGGTCCCGGCGCGCCATTCCTCGTACAGATGCCGCAACCATTCCTCGACGGTGCGCCCCTCGGTGAATTCCTTACCGACACCGATACGTTCGGCCAACTCGCCGAAAATCGCGTAGTCATCGCGGGACGAACCGTGCGGTCGGGTCAGCGCCTTCATCGGAAAGAAGTCGCGGTCGTTCTGCCCGGCGCCGTAGTCGTCGCGTTCGATGCTCATGGTCGCCGGGAGCACGAAATCGGCGTGACGTGCGGTGGCGGTCCAGAACGCATCGTGCACGACCACCGTCTCCGGCCGCATGAACGCCGCGTGCAGCCGGGCCAGATCCTGGTGGTGGTGAAAGGGATTCCCGCCGCACCAGTACACCAACTTGATATCCGGGTAGACCAGCCGCGCACCGTTGTAATCGAACGGCTTTCCCGGATTCAGCAGCATATCGGCGATTCTGGCGACCGGAATGAAGGTTGCCACACCATTGCTACCTTGTTGAAGCCGCGGCACCGCGCCAGCTCGCGCCGGTTCGCCCACATGCGCGGTCGACCCGTAGCCGTGCCCGAATCCACCACCGGGCAGCCCGATCTGGCCGAGCATCGCCGCCAACACCACCCCGAGCCACAGCGGCTGAACACCGCGCTCGGCGCGCTGCAGCGACCAGCTGACATTGATCATGGTGCGCGCCGCGGCCATCTCGTGTGCCAGCGTCCGGATCCGCTCGGCCGGTATCCCGGTGATCGACTGCGCCCACCCCGGATCCTTCACCACGCCATCGGTTTCGCCGCGCACATACCCGACGAACCGCTCGTACCCGACGGTGTACCGGTCCAGAAACTCGTTGTCCGCCAACCCATCCGCATCCAGTACCTGCGCCAGCGCCAGCATCAGTGCGGTATCGCTGCCCGGCCGCGGCGCGATCCACTCGGCCTCGGCCTCGGCCGGAATGTCATCGCGCAGTGGGCTGATCGAGACGAACCGGCAGCCGCGCGCCCGCGCCGCGGCGATCCAGGTCTTGGTGTTGTGCCGCGACACACCACCCGGTGACACCGCGGAGTTCTTCGGTGACAGACCGCCGAACGCTACCACCAACTCCGCGTGCTTCGCCAGCACGCTTTTGGCGGTCGCATGCCTTTCGAACAACCCGATCGAGCCGATCACGTGCGGCAACAACACCTCCGAGGTACCGAGGCTGTAGCTGTTGACATGCCGCACATAACCGCCGAGGCAGTTCAGGAACCGATGCACCTGACTCTGTGCGTGATGAAACCGCCCCGCACTGGCCCACCCGTAGGATCCGCCGTACACCGACTCCGCACCGTGTTCGCGATACACCCGGCCCAATTCACCCGACAGCAGCTCGAACGCCTTGTCCCACGACACCGGTACAAACGGCTCATCGCCGCGCCCCGACGCCCCCGGGCCGCGCTCCAACCACCCCTGCCGCACATACGGTTGGTCGATCCGCGTCGGATGATGCTGTGCCGAAGCCACATTCTCGATCAACGCCATCGGCTCCGGATCCCCGCGCCACGGCCGCACCGAGGTCAACCGCTCCCCATCGCTCTCGGCCTCGAACACTCCCCAATGCGTCAGATGCGTGGTCATCACCCCACCGTAGCCCGCCCCACCGACAATGCTCACCGCTTTATGAACGCAGCGGCGGGCGCCAGCCATGGATTCCGAGTTGGCGCCCGCTCTACTCGCAGGGTTCCGGTGGTGCCCGGGTCGCACCAGGATCTCGACCGTGCTGGTCGTCGACAGGACCCATGTCCGGTCGACTGCGGCCGGTCGTCGGTGACGCAGTATTGCGGCGCGGTCGTCCGAGGCAGCGATCAGCGGAGAGTCGCCGTCGGGTAGACGCCCCGGTCCGAGGCGCCCGGACGAAGGAAAGCGCTGTGCCCCTGACCAATTCGGCGATCACAAGGCCAGCACAACCTTCAGCGCGGCCCCAGCTGCGCGGTGCGCGCGCTCGATGTTCACCTCGACGAGCTGCGGGCTGCGAACTCCTGCAGGTCGGCGACTGCTTGCCTGCTCGGCAACCTCAGATGCAGATGCTGAAGCTGAAGAAGCCCAGCGGGATGTTGAAACACAAGGCCACCGAACCCACCGGATCGGCGGTCGGCGCGGGTGCTTCCGGTGCGGCCGACGCTACGGGAGCGGCGACAGAGAGAGCGATGGCGATCGCAGCGAACGCCGAAGCAATTCTGGTGGTCATTTCAACCCCTTGCTACTCGACGATGATGAGACCCCCGACCAGAAATAGTTACTCTTGAAATCATCCGCCGATCCCTGGGCGACCACAAGCCCGCATCGACTCGTCGAACATGCGTCGGCGTAGCCCGAGCGCCACTGCCGGACCGCGTCGACGGCGCTACCAGCCCTGCACCAGGCGTGAAGACCAGGGCGGGACCGGTCGGGTTCTTCGAGTCCCGCACGCCGATCTGACCGTCATCAAGGAAGGCGACTTCTA
>NZ_JBEXUI010000075.1:0-17675 GCF_040614395.1 Nocardia sp. NPDC005998
CCAACCGAATTCGCGGTGCACGCGACCCACGGACCGGTGGCGCAGGGGCTGGTCGGCGCGGTGCCGATCGGCCTGCCCGTCTGGAATGCCCAGGCATATGTGCTCGATGCCCGTCTGCATCCGGTCGCGCCGGGTGTCGCGGGTGAGCTCTATCTCGCGGGTGCGCAGTTGGCGCGCGGTTACTTCGGACGTACCGATCTGACCGCGGATCGCTTCGTGGCCAACCCGTTCGGCACGTCCGGTGCTCGGATGTACCGCACCGGTGACCTGGTCACCCGCAATGCCAACGGGGCCATCGTTTACTTGGGCCGCACCGACTTCCAGGTCAAGTTGCGCGGTCTGCGCATCGAGCTCGGTGAGATCGAAACCGCCCTCACCGCGCACGATGCGGTCGCACAGGCCGTGGCGCTGGTGCGTGCGGATGCCCGTACCGGTGATCAGCTGGTCGGCTATGTGGTGCCCGCGAACGGCGGCACGGTCGATCTCGATGAGCTGCGCGCGCACCTGAGCGAGCAGCTGCCCTCGTATATGGTCCCGTCCGCCATTGTGGTGCTCGATGCCATGCCGTTGAACCCCAACGGCAAGCTGGACCGGCGCGCACTGCCCGAACCCGTCTTCGAGGCCAAGGAATTCCGCGCGCCGTCGACCCCGATCGAAGAGATCGTTGTCGGCGTATTCAGCGACGTGTTGAGCTATGACCGTATCGGCATCGACGACAACTTCTTCGATCTCGGCGGCAACTCGCTGGTCGCCACCCAGGTGGTGGCGCGCCTCGGCGCGGCCCTGGATACCCAGGTTCCGGTGCGGCTGCTGTTCGAGGCGCCGACCGTGGCCGCGCTCGCCGCGCGCATAGAGGCCAATGCCGGGGCCGGTGGCCGTCAGGCGCTGACCGCGCGTCCGCGTCCGGAGTACCCGCCGCTGTCGCTGGCGCAGCAGCGGATGTGGTTCCTCAACCGCTTCGATGCCGATTCGGCCGCCGACAATATCCCGGTGGCGGTGCGGCTGCACGGACATCTGGATCTGTCCGCGCTGCGTGGTGCCATCGCCGATGTGATCACCCGGCACGAATCGCTGCGCACGATCTACCCGTCCCACGAGGGGGTGGCCTACCAGCAGGTGCTCCCGGCCGCGCGGGCACTGCCGGAACTGGAGATCATCCCGGCCGCCGAAAGCGAAATGGGCAGCGCCCTTTACGAATTCATCGGCCGCGGCTTCGACGTGACCACCGAATCCCCGGTGCGGATTCGGCTCTACCAGGTCGAGCGCGCGCCGCTGAGCAGCAAGAAGTGGCGCGACAACACCCAGGATCACGTGCTCGCGGTCGTCGTGCATCACATTGCGGCGGACGGCTTCTCGATGCGTCCGCTGGTGCGCGACCTCATGTCGGCCTATATCGCGCGCAGCTCCGAATCCGCGCCGGTCTGGGCGCCCCTGCCGGTGCAGTACGTGGATTACGCACTCTGGCAGCGCGAAACCCTCGGCGCCGAGGACGATCCGACCTCGCTGATCTCCGAACAGCTCGGCTACTGGCGGGAAACCCTGGCCGGACTGCCCGAGGAACTGCGTCTTTCGCCGAAGCCGCGGCCGGTAGTTGCCTCGTATCAGGCACGGACACACCGATTCCGGCTGCCCGACACCCTCGTCGACGCGCTGAACCGCGTCGCGCACGAGCACAGCACCACGCTGTTCATGGTGGTGCACAGCGCCTTCGCGACGCTGCTCGCGCGGCTGAGCGGTTCCGATGACATCGCCATCGGCATCCCGGTGGCCGGTCGCGGTGAGCAGGTGCTCGACGACCTGGTCGGCATGTTCGTCAACACCCTGGTTTTGCGTACTCAGGTTGATCCGTCCGAATCGTTCGCCGACCTGCTCGGGCAGGTGCGCGAGCGCGATCTGCAGGCCTTCGCGCACGCCGATGTGCCGTTCGAGCGGCTGGTCGAGGTGCTCAACCCGGCCCGCTCGCAGGCGCGGCATCCGCTGTTCCAGGTGATGCTGTCGTTCCAGAACCTCGGCCGCACCTCGCTCGAATTGCCGGGCCTCGCCGTCTCCGAACTGGGCATCGACCAGCCGACCGCCAAGGTCGACCTGCAGCTCACGCTGAGCGAGGGCGCGGAATCCGAGATGGATGCCGAACTCGTCTATGCCACCGACCTTTTCGACGAGCCGTTCGCCGAATCCTTCGCCGAGCGCTTCGTCCGGGTGCTGCACGGTATCACCGCCGCACCGGCGGTCGTGGTGGGCGATATCGACCTGCTCGACGACACCGAGCGCGCCCTGGTGCTCGACCAATGGAACGACACCGAATTCCCGGTGGACGCGGCGCTCACCTCACCGGTGGGCGATGCGGCGGCGACACTGGTTTCGCTGTTCGAGGCGCAGCTGGTGCGGACCCCGGACGAGTACGCGGTCAGCTACGAGGGGACCAGTCTGTCCTATGCCGAGTTCGGCGCCCGGGTGCACCGGTTGGCGCGCTGGCTGAAGCAGAACGGTGTCGGCCCGGAATCGTATGTCGCCCTTGGTATGCGGCGGTCCATCGATCTGGTGATCGGCATGTATGCGATCAATGCCGCCGGTGGTGCCTATGTGCCGTTGGATCCGGATCATCCGGGTGAGCGCATCGATTACATCTTGGAGACTGCGCGTCCGGTGTGTGTGCTGACTTCTGGCACTGATCTGGAGACGACGGTGTCGCGGCAGGTTCGCATCGATGAGCTCGATCTCGCCGAGTTCTCGGATGAGCCGTTGACGGATGCGGATCGGCATCGGCCGTTGCGGCCGGGCAATACCGCGTATGTGATTTTTACTTCGGGTTCGACGGGCCGCCCGAAGGGTGTGGCCGTTTCGCATGCCGCGATCGTGAACCGTTTGGTGTGGATGCACGCCGCCTACGGTCTCTCGGCTGATGATGTGGTGCTGCAGAAGACTCCGGCGACCTTCGACGTGTCGGTGTGGGAGTTCTTCTGGCCCTTGCAGGTGGGTGCGCGTCTGGTTGTCGCCAAGCCCGACGGCCACCGCGATCCGGCCTATATGGCGCGTTTGATCGTTGAGGAGCAGGTCACCACGGTGCACTTCGTGCCGTCGATGCTTTCGGTGTTCGTTGCTGAGGATCGTGCGGCTGAATGCACGAGTCTGCGGAATGTTTTCGCCTCGGGTGAGGCGTTGCCTGCGGTGGCGGCGCAGCGTCTGCGTCAGTTGACCGGTGCGCGGTTGCACAACCTGTACGGTCCGACCGAGGCCGCGGTGGATGTCACCTTCCATGAGGTGACCGATGCCGATGTGAGTTCGGTGCCGATCGGTGCTCCGGTGTTCAACACCCAGGTGTATGTGTTGGATTCGCGGTTGCGTCCGGTACCGGCCGGTGTTCCGGGTGAGCTGTATTTGGCGGGCGCGCAGCTGGCGCACGGCTATGTCGGTCGCCCCGATCTGACCACCGAGCGGTTCATCGCGAATCCGTTCGGCACCGCTGAGCGTATGTACCGCACCGGCGACCTCGTCATGTGGACCGCGCGCGGCGAGCTGGAGTACCTGGGCCGCACCGATTTCCAGGTGAAGTTGCGTGGTCTGCGCATCGAACTCGGCGAGATCGAATCGGCGCTCACCGCACAGGACGCGGTCGCACAGGCGGTCGTACTTGTGCATTCCGATGAGCGGACCGGCGATCAGCTCGTCGCCTATCTGGTCGCGAACCCGGACCGCGCCATCGTTGTCGACACCGTGAAGAACACCCTCGGCGAGCAGCTGCCCGCCTACATGGTGCCCGCGGCCTATATGGTGCTCGACGCGTTCCCGCTCAACGCCTCCGGCAAGCTGGATCGCAAGGCACTGCCCACACCGACCTTCGCGGCCAAGGTATTCCGCGCTCCCACCACTCCGGTGGAGGAGATCGTCGCGGGCACCTTCGCCGAGGTGCTCGGTTTGCAGGGGGTCGGCCACGGTGTCGGCCTGGATGACGACTTCTTCGAACTCGGCGGCAATTCGCTGATCGCCACCCAGGTGGCGGCGCGGCTCGGCGCGGCACTGGACACCCAGATCCCCGTGCGCGCGCTGTTCGAGGCCTCGAATGTCGCGGCACTGGCCGCGCTGGTGGAATCGGCCGCCGGAGCGGGCGGTCGGGCCGCGCTTACCGCACAGCCGCGCCCGGAGCTGGTGCCGCTGTCGCTGGCCCAGCAGCGGATGTGGTTCCTCAACCGCTTCGACAACCAGACCGCGGTCAACAACATTCCGGTCGCCATCCGGCTCACCGGCGATGTCGATATCGCCGCGTTGAACGCCGCCATCGGCGATGTGCTGGCCCGCCACGAGGCGCTGCGCACCATCTACCCGGAGCTGGAAGGCACCGGCTACCAGCACATTCTGCACACCGACGAGGTGCACTTCGAGCTGGCGGCCGAGACGATCGCCCCCGCCGCGGTGCCCGCGCGCATCGTCGAGTTGGCCAGTGTGCACTTCGATGTGACCGGTGCGGTGCCGTTCCGGGCCAACCTGCTCAGCATCGATGCGCACAACCACATCGCGGTGCTGGTCATGCACCACATCAGCGGTGACGGCTTCTCGCTGCGCCCGCTGCTGCGCGATATGGTGCTGGCCTACACCGAGCGCAGCCGCGGCGAGGTGCCCGCGTGGGCGCCGCTGGATGTCCAGTACGCCGACTACGCGCTGTGGCAGCGCGCGGTGCTCGGCAGCGAGGACGATCCGCAATCCGTCGCGGCACTGCAGCTCGCGTACTGGACCGAGCAGCTGGCCGATCTGCCCGATCAGATCGAGCTGCCCGCGGACCGCGCGCGGCCCGAGGTCGCTTCCAATGCCGGTGGCACCCACGGTTTCTCGGTCGACGCTGAATTGCACGCCGCACTGGCCGAACTCGCCCGCGCCCGCGGGGTCACACTGTTCATGGTGGTCCATGCCGCGCTGGCGACCTGGGCGGCACGGCTGTCCAACAGCACCGATATCGCCATCGGCACCCCGATCGCCGGACGCGGTGAACGCGCGCTCGACGACCTGGTCGGTATGTTCGTCAATACGCTGGTGCTGCGCAACGAGGTCGATCCGAGCGTCAAGTTCAGCGATCTGCTCGCCCAGGTGCGACGCACCGATCTCGCGGCTTTCGCCAATGCCGATGTGCCGTTCGAGCGGCTGGTGGATGTCCTCTGGGGACGGCAAGGCGGCGGAGCCGCCGGGGTGGGTAGACACAGCCCGGCCCGTTCGCAGGCACATCACCCGCTGTTCCAGGTGGCGCTGACCTTCGAGGCCGCATCGGCCGCCGATATGGGCACCGTCGCGCTGCCGGGTGTCGAGCTGTCCGTGGTCGAATTCGATCCGGGCACCGCCAAATTCGATGTGCAGCTGACCGTTGGCGAGGCCGCCGACGGTGCGCTCGGCATGTCGTGGAACTACGCCACCGAACTGTTCGATCCGGAGACGGTGGCCTCCTTCGCCGATCGTCTTGTGCGCATTCTGCGCAGCGTGGTCGAGGATCCCGAGATCGTCATCGGCGATATCGATCTGCTCGGTGAGGCCGAGCGGCTCAATGTTTCGCAGCGCTGGGTGTCGTCCGGATTGGACAGTGGCGCGCAGCGATTCAGTGCTGCCGGTACCACGCTGGTGGATCTGTTCGAGCAGGCGGTGGCCGCGCATCCGGACAATACCGCGGCCAAGTTCGGCATCGAATCGCTGACCTACGCCGAACTGGACCGGCGCGCGAATGTGCTGGCGCGCAGGCTGATCGCCGACGGCGCCGGTCCGGAGTCGCTGGTCGCGGTGATCCTGCCGCGCTCACTCGACCTGGTGGTCGCGCTGCTCGCGGTGGTGAAGACCGGTGCGGGCTATGTGCCGGTGGATCCGACCTACCCGGCCGACCGCATCGCCTATGTGCTCGAGGATTCGCGTCCGACCAGCGTGATCCTCGATTCCACGGTCCAGGTGAGCGTGCCCGCCGAACTGCCGACCGTGGTCCTCGATGGATTCGCGGTGGAGACCGGCAATATCGAGGACGCCGACGACGCCCCGATCACCGACGCCGACCGCCTCGCGGCGCTGGGCCCGGACAATGTGGCGTACGTGATCTACACCTCCGGTTCGACCGGACGCCCGAAGGGTGTTGCGGTCGCGCACCGGAATGTCTTGCGGCTGTTCGCCAATACCGATCGCGACTTCGGCTTCGGCCCCGACGATGTGTGGACGCTGTTCCACTCCTACGCCTTCGACTTCTCGGTGTGGGAGCTGTGGGGTCCGCTGCTGTTCGGCGGCACCCTGGTGGTCGTCGACTACTACACCTCGCGCTCGCCCGAACAGTTCCTGGAACTGCTGCGGGTGGAACAGGTCACGGTGCTCAACCAGACACCGTCCGCGTTCTACCAACTGGCCGAGGCGGATCGCAATGCCGCGTCGGATGCCGAACCGCTGGCGCTGCGCTATGTGGTCTTCGGCGGTGAAGCCCTCGAACTGCGCAGGCTCGCCGATTGGGTCGCCCGACATGGTGACGGTGCCAAGAAGCGCTCCGCGGGTTCCGCGCCGACCGCTCCGCTGCTGGTCAATATGTACGGCATCACCGAGACCACGGTGCACGTGTCCTACCGCGCGCTGGATGCCGCGACCATCGCCGCCGCCTCGGGCAGTGTGGTCGGCCGTGCCATCGCGGGTCTGTGCGTGTACGTGCTCGACAACCGGCTGCGGCCGGTACCGGTCGGCGTTGCGGGCGAAATGTATGTCGCGGGACCGCAATTGGCCCGCGGCTACCTCGGCCGCCCCGATCTGACCACCACCCGCTTCGTGGCGAACCCGCTCGCCGACGCCGATGCGGCGGGCACGCGCCTGTACCGCTCCGGCGACCTCGCGCGCTGGAACCGCTTCGGCGAACTGGAATACCTCGGTCGCGCCGACGATCAGGTGAAGGTGCGCGGTTTCCGCATCGAACTCGGTGAGATCGAATCGGCGATCCTGGCCCAGCCCGGTATCGCCCAGGCCGCGGTCATCGTGCGCGAGGATCAGCCGGGCGATCAGCGGATCGTGGCCTATGTGGTCGCCGAGCCCGAGGTGACCCCTGACCTCGATGTGGTGCGCAGCGGTGCGGCGCAACGACTTCCGTCGTATATGGTGCCCGCGGCGCTGGTGCGGCTCGAGTGGATCCCGTTGACCGTCAACGGCAAGCTGGACCGCCGCGCGCTGCCCGCACCCGCGGTGCAGGCCAAGGCATTCCGCGCCCCGGTCACCCCGGTGCAAGAGACGGTGGCCGCGGTCTTCGCCGATGTGCTCGACCTGCCTCGGGTCGGCGTCGACGACGACTTCTTCGACCTCGGCGGCAACTCGCTCATCGCGACCAGGGTGGTATCCCGGATCGGCGCGGCCCTGGGCACCACGGTGCCGGTGCGCGCACTGTTCGAGGCCTCCACCGTGGAAGGGCTTGCGGCCCGGGTGGAATCGCATGCCGACGGTGCGGCGCGGGCCCGGCTGCTCGCCCGTCCGCGCAAGGCCGACGAACTGGTGCCGCTGTCGTTCGCACAGCAGCGCATGTGGTTCCTGAACAAGTACGACACCACATCGGCGGCCTACAACCTGCCGATCGCCATCCGGCTCACCGGCGCATTGGATACCGATGCGCTGCGCTTGGCGGTGGCGGATGTGGTGCGCAGGCACGAATCGCTGCGCACCCGCTACCCGGAGCACGGTGGCACCCCGGTACAGGTGATCGTGCCCGCCGACGCGATCGCGCTGGATCTGCAGCCGGTTTCGGTCGATCCGGCCGAGCTGACCGCCGTGGTCACCGAGTTCGCGACCACCGGATTCGATGTCTCCGAACAGGTTCCGCTGCGGACCAGGCTGTTCGCCGCGGGTCCGGACGACCATGTGCTCGTGGTGGTGGTGCACCACATCGCGGCCGACGGCTTCTCCATGGGCCCGCTGACCCGCGACGTCATGCTCGCCTACAGCGCACGCACCCAGGACGCCGCGCCCGGTTGGGCGCCACTGTCGGTGCAGTACGCGGACTTCGCGATCTGGCAGCGGGAGGTCCTCGGCTCCGAGGACGATCCGGCATCGCTGATGGCGCGTCAGGTCGCGCACTGGCAGCGCGTGCTCGATGGTGTGCCCGACGAACTGCCGCTGCCCACCGACCGGCCGCGCCCCGCGATCGCCTCGCATCGCGGCGCGACCCTGCAGACCGAACTGCCCGCCGAACTGATCGCGGCGTTGGAAGGTATTGCGCGCCAACGCGGTGCGTCGCTGTTCATGGTGATGCACAGTGCACTCACGGTGCTGCTGGCCCGGTTGTCGGGCACCGACGATATCGCCGTCGGCTCGCCGATCGCGGGACGCGGTGAGCAGGCGCTCGACGATCTGGTCGGTATGTTCGTCAATACCCTCGTGCTGCGCACCGGTGTCGACCAGTCCGAATCGTTCAGCGAACTGCTGGATCGGGTGCGGTCGGGCGACCTGGACGCCTTCGGCAACGCGGACGTGCCATTCGAACGCCTCGTGGAACTGCTCGCGCCGGAGCGCTCCCAGGCGCGCAATCCGCTGTTCCAGGTAATGCTCGCGTTCCAGAACCTGGACCGCACCGCGCTGGAACTGCCCGGTCTTTCGGTGTCCGCACTGGACCTCGAAGAGAACTTCGCCCGGTTCGACCTGCAATTCACGCTGTCGGACACCGGTTCGACCGGAATGACGCTGGCGCTCACCTACGCCACCGAGTTGTTCGACGAGTCGAGCGCCGCGCTGATCACCCAGCGGTGGCGGCGCGTACTCGAGGCCATCGCCGCCGACCCGACCGTCACGGTCGGCACCATCGATGTGCTCGATGCCCAGGAGCGGGCCGATCTCATCGCCCGCACCGGCGCTCCCGCCGTCGCCCCGCGCACGCTGCCGGATCTGTTGACCGCAGCTGCTGCGCGCGATCCGCAGGCGCCCGCGTTGGTGTTCCGTGGCGACACGGTGACCTATGGGCAGCTGGACGAGCGCTCGAACCGCTTGGCCCGCTTGCTGATCGCCGAGGGCGTCGGCACCGAGGATCTGGTCGCGGTCGGTGTGCCGCGGTCCGCGGATTCGGTGTTCGTCGCCCTGTCGGTGTCCAAGACCGGTGCGGCTTTCGTGCCCGTCGATCCGACCTATCCGGCCGATCGCATCGCCCATATGGTCACCGATTCCGCCTCACCGGTGGGTATTACGGTGGCCTCGGCACGTGCGGGTCTGCCGGATTCGGTGCGCTGGCTGGTGCTCGAGGATCTCGATCTCGATGCCTTCGATGCTGGCCCGATCACCGACGCCGACCGGGTCCGGCCGCTTCGCCCGGAGAACCCGGCATACGTCATCTACACCTCCGGTTCCACGGGTGTGCCCAAGGGTGTCGTGGTCTCGCATGCGGTGCTGGCGAACTTCAGCACCGCGCAGATCGAGAACTACCGACTCGATGCCGAATCCCGCGCACTGCATTTCGCCTCGCCGAGCTTCGACGCCTCGATCCTCGAGCTGCTGCTCGCCCTCGGGCCGGGCGGTGCGCTCGTGGTGGTGCCGACCGGTGTCTATGGCGGCGAGGAGTTGGCCGAACTACTGCGCGCCGAGCGTGTCTCACACGTCTTCATCACGCCCGCCGCGCTGGCGACACTCGATCCGACCGGACTCGACGCATTGCGCGTGCTGGCGGTCGGTGGCGAGGCCTACCCGCCGGAGCTCATCGCGAAATGGGCGACACCACTGGCGGACGGCACGCTTCGCCGCTTCCACAATGTTTACGGCCCGACCGAGACCGCCATGGTGGTCAATATCAGCGATCCGCTGGCGGCGGGTGATCCGATGCCGATCGGCGGTCCGATCCGCGGTATCCAGTCGCTGATCCTCGACAACCGGTTGCAGCCCGTTCCGGTGGGGGTCGCGGGTGAGCTCTACATCTCGGGTATCCAACTGGCGCGCGGCTACCACGCGCGGGCCGGGCTGACCGCAGACCGCTTCGTGGCGAACCCATACGTTGCGGGTGCGCGGATGTACCGCACCGGTGACGTGGTGCGATGGACGCAGGCCGGTGCGGTCGAATATGTCGGCCGCTCCGACTTCCAGGTCAAGGTGCGCGGCTTCCGCATCGAACTCGGTGAGATCGACGCCGCGCTGGCTTCGCACGAGACCGTCGACTTCGCCGTCACCGTCGGCCACAAGAGCACCGGGGGCGCGACCTCGCTGGTGTCGTATGTGGTTGCGGCGCAGAGGCATTCGATCGATGTGGCCGCGTTGACCGCGCATGTTGAAGAGCGCCTGCCCGCCTATATGGTGCCGTCGTCGGTGATGGTGATCGACCACGTCCCGCTGACCCCGGTCGGCAAGCTGGACCGCAAGGCGCTGCCGGAGCCGGTATTTGCGACCGAGGTCGTCTTCCGTGCGCCGCGCACGCCGATCGAGCACACCATCGCCGAGGTCTTCGCCGAGGTGCTCGGCGTGGATCGCGTCGGTGTCGACGATTCGTTCTTCGCACTCGGCGGCGACAGCATCGTCTCCATTCAGCTGGTCTCGCGGGCCAAGGCGCGCGGTGTCGTCTTCACCCCGCGCCACGTCTTCGAACAGCGCACCGTGGCCGGACTCGCCGCGGTCGCCGAGACCGCCGACAGCACCGAATCCAGTGTCGAGGCGCTGGCCGAGCTGCCCGGTGGTGGCATCGGCGCCATGCCGCTGACCCCGGTGGTCCGCTTCATGGCCGAGCGCAAAGGCTCGTTCGGCCGGTTCAACCAGACCATGGCACTCGAGCTGCCGGTCGGCATCGATCGGGCCGGTATCGCGAGAACCGTTGGCGCGGTGATCGATCGCCACGACATGCTGCGGGCGCGGCTGTACCGCGACGGTGACGACTGGATCGTCGACACCGCCGCACCCGGCACGGTCGACGTCGACGCGCTGATCGACCGCACCGAATTCGATGCGGGTGTGGACACGGCCGGACTGGTCGAAATCGCCGCCGCCGCACTGGATGCCGCGCTGGATCTGCTGGATCCGGCCGCTGGCGTGGTGATCCGGTTCGTCTGGCTGGAGCCGTCGGACGGCAGCCGCGGCGGCCGACTCATCGTGGCCGCGCACCACCTGGTGGTGGACGGTGTTTCCTGGCGCATCCTGGTGCCGGACTTCGTCACCGCATGGGGCCAGCTCACCGCGGGCCAGGATCCGCAGCTCGTCGCGCCCGCCACCTCGATGCGGGCCTGGGCGCACGCATTGCAGCGCGAGGCCGAAAGTGCCCGGCGGGTGGCCGAACTCGACTACTGGCGTTCGGTGGTCGCGACGGCGGATCCGCTGCTGACCGAGCGGCCGATGGATCCGACCGTGGATACCTCGGGTGTCATCGACAAGCTGCAAGTCGAGGTGTCCGCCGAGGTCACCAAGGCGCTGTTGACCACGGTGCCCGCGCTGTTCCACGGCGGTGTCAACGACGGTCTGCTCACCGCGCTCGCCCTGGCGACCGCGAAGTGGCGCGCGCGCCGCACCGGCAACCGCACCGACGACGCGCTGTTGCTGCGCCTGGAAGGCCATGGCCGCGAAGAGGACATCGTGCCCGGCGCGGATCTGTCCCGCACGGTCGGCTGGTTCACCGCGATCTTCCCGGTCCGCTTCGATCTGTCCGGTATCGATATCGATGCCGCGCTGACCGGCGGCCCGGCCCTGGGCAAGGCCGTCAAGGCGGTCAAGGAACAGCTGCTCGCGGTGCCGGACAAGGGCATCGGCTACGGCCTGCTGCGCTATATGAATGCGGTGACCGCCACCGAACTGCCCGCCGCACAGCCGGGCCAGGTGAGCTTCAACTACCTGGGCCGCGTCTCCGAGGGCGATGTGCCCGAGGCGCTGCGTGGCTTCGGCTGGATCCCGGCCGCGGAACTCGGCGCGCTCGGCGGCGCCTACGACGCGGATACGCCCGCGATGGCGCCGCTGGATATCAATGCCATCGTGGTCGGCGACAAGCTGACCGCGAATATCGGCTACCCGACCACGCTGCTGGACGTCGCGCAGGTCCGCGAATTCGGCGAGCTGTGGGTCACCGCGCTGGAAGCGGTTGCCCGGCACGCCAATTCGAACGGTGCCGGTGGGCACACGCCCTCCGACTTCGCCCTGGTGCGCTCGACCCAGCGCGATATCGACAACTGGGAGCAGCGCTTCCCGACCTTGGCCGATATCTGGCCGCTGTCGGCGCTGCAGGCGGGTCTGCTCTTCCACGCGCGTCTGGCCGCCACCTCGGTGGACGTCTACACCGCGCAGGCCGTGCTGACGCTCACCGGGCGGGTGGACGCGACCCGATTGCGTTCGGCCGCACAGGCTCTGGTGGATCGCTACGAGAGTCTGCGCACCGCATTCGTCACCGATAACGATGGCAACCCGGTGCAAGTGGTGCTCGACGGCGTCCGCGTCGCCTGGGCCGAGCACGACCGGATCGAGTCCGGTGACGGCGCCGACCTCATCGCGGCGGACCGCACTCAGCGTTTCGATCTGGCCGCGCCGCCGCTGATCCGGTTCACCCTGATCCAGGTGGCGTCCGACCGCTGGGAGTTCGTGGTCTCCAACCACCACATCCTGCTCGACGGCTGGTCCATGCCGCTGCTCATGCGCGATCTGCTGGTGCTCTACGCGGCCCACGCCGACGCCAATGTGCTGCCCGCGGTGCGCTCCTACCGGCACTTCCTGGAATGGACCAGGCAGCAGGATCATGCGGCCTCGGTGGCCGCGTGGACCGATGCGCTGCGCGGTGTCAGCGAACCCACGCTGCTGTCGCGTCCGGACGCGGGCCGCGAGATCACCTCGCTGTCGGGCGAATACTTCTTCGAACTCGACGAGCGGGCGACCGCGCGACTGACCGACCTGGCCGCATCCCTCGGTGTCACGCCGAATACCGTGCTGCAGGTCGCCTGGGGCATCCTGATCGGCCGGATGACCAGCCGTGACGATGTGCTGTTCGGTACCACGGTGTCCGGGCGTCCGGCGCAGCTCACCGGTGTCGAATCGATGGTCGGCCTGTTCATCAATACCGTTCCGGTGCGGGTGCGCTTCGATCCGTCGGAATCGGCGGGCGAGTTGCTGACCCGTACCCAGGGCGAGCAGGCGGATCTGCTCGATCACCACTATGTCGGCCTGGCCGATATCCAGTCCGCCGCCGGTATCGGCGGTCTGTTCGACACGCTGGTGGTCTTCGAGTCCTACCCGGTCGATGCCGAGGGCATCCGGGCCCAAGCCGCCGATATCGATGGCATGGCGGTCGTCGATATGCAGGCCGCCGACGCCACCCACTACCCGTTGACCCTGATCGCAGGGCTGGACACGCAGCTGCGGATCCGCGCGGGCTACCTGCGCGACCTGTTCGACGAGCAGACGGTGCGCCGCATTGCCGATCGACTGGTCCGGGTGCTGGCCGCGATCACCACCGAACCCGGCGTGCTCGTCGGGGATATCGAACTGCTCGATACCGCCGAGCGCGAGCTGGTGGTGTCGGCGTGGAACGACACCGCGCACCAGGTAGATGATGCGGCGACGCTGGTCTCGATGTTCGAGGCCCAGCTGGCCGCGACCCCGGACGCGACCGCGCTGACGTTCGAGGGGACGAGTCTGACCTACGCCGAATTCGGCTCCCGGGTCTTCGGTTTGGCGCGCTGGCTCATCGAACGCGGTGTCGGCCCGGAATCGTATGTGGCCCTTGGCATGCGGCGCTCCATCGATCTGGTGGTCGGCATGTATGCGGTGACCGTGGCCGGTGGCGCGTATGTGCCGCTGGATCCGGATCATCCGGCCGACCGCACGGAATACATTCTCGCCACCGCCGATCCGGTCTGCGTGCTGACCTCCGGTGACGATCTGAAGATCGATACCGCTCAGGTGCGCATCGACCTGCTCGACCTGTTCGGGCTGTCGGACGAGCCGGTCACCGACGCGGAACGGTGGGCACCGCTGCGTCCGTCGAATACCGCCTACGTGATCTTCACCTCGGGTTCGACCGGTCGTCCGAAGGGCGTTGCGGTCAGCCATGCGGCGATCGTGAACCGCCTGGTGTGGATGCAGTCGGCCTACGGGCTGACCAGCGCCGATGCCGTACTGCAGAAGACGCCCGCGACGTTCGACGTGTCGGTGTGGGAGTTCTTCTGGCCGTTGCAGATCGGTGCGCGCCTGGTCGTTGCGCGCCCGGACGGACATCGCGATCCGGCCTACCTCGCCGAGATCATCACCGCCGAGCGGGTCACCGTCACCCACTTCGTGCCGTCCCTGCTCTCGGTCTTCGTGGCCGATGCGGCGGCCGGGCGGTGTGAGTCGCTGCGGCTGGTCTTCGCCTCCGGTGAGGCGCTGCCGCCGAAACCCGCGCATCGCCTGCGCGAGTTGACCGGTGCGGCACTGCACAACCTGTACGGTCCGACCGAGGCCGCGGTCGACGTCACCTTCCACGAGGTGGTCGCGACCGATTCCGACACCGTGCCGATCGGTGCGCCGGTCTTCAATACCCAGGTGTACGTGCTGGATTCGCGGCTGCGCCCGGTGCCGGTCGGTGTCGCGGGTGAGCTGTACCTCGCGGGCACGCAGCTGGCGCGCGGCTATGTCGCACGCCCGGATCTGACCAGCGACCGGTTCGTGGCCAACCCGTTCGGCGGCGCGGGTGCGCGCATGTACCGCACCGGCGACCTGGTGGCCTGGACGGCCGACGGTGAGCTGGAGTACTTGGGCCGTACCGACTTCCAGGTGAAGTTGCGCGGTCTGCGTATCGAACTCGGCGAGATCGAGCAGGCGCTCACCGCGCTGGACGAGGTCGCCCAGGCCGTGGTCGTGGTGCGCGGTGATCAGCACACCGGCGATCAGCTCGTGGCCTACGTCATCGCGACGCCGAACCTGCGGCTGGATATCGAGACCTTGCGCGAGGATCTGGGGCGGCAGCTGCCCGCCTATATGGTGCCCTCGGTCGTCATCGTGCTCGACGAATTCCCGCTCAACGCCTCCGGCAAGCTGGACCGCAAGGCACTGCCCGCACCGGTATTCGAGGCCGCGGTATTCCGTGCGCCGACCACACCGGTCGAGGAGATCATCGCCGCCACCTACGCCGATGTGCTCGGCCTGAAGCGCGTCGGTCTCGACGATGACTTCTTCGCGCTCGGCGGCAACTCGCTCAGCGCCACCCAGGTCGCCGCCCGGCTCTCGGCCGCGCTGGATACCGATCTCGGTGTCCGCGAACTCTTCGAGGCCTCCTCGGTGGCGGCACTCGCGGCCCGTGCGGAGTCGCGGGCCGGTGCCGGTGCGCGGGCGGCCCTGGTGCCACAGCAGCGCCCCGAGCGGGTGCCGCTGTCGCTGGCGCAGCAGCGGATGTGGTTCCTCAACCGCTTCGATCCGGAATCGGCCGTGGACAATATCCCGGCCGCGGTGCGGCTTTCCGGTCTACTGGACCGGCAGGCACTGCAGATCGCGGTCGCCGATGTGCTGGCCCGCCACGAATCGCTGCGCACCTACTACCCGGAGGTCGACGGCACCGCGTACCAGTTGACCGTCTCCACCGGCAAGGTGATCCCGGATCTGACGCCGGTCGATGTCACCGAAGCCGAGCTGCCGCGGCGCCTTGCCGAGGTGTTGCTGAGCGGCTTCGATGTCACCGCCGAGGTCCCGTTCCGGGCCCGGCTGTTCGAGATCAGCCCGACCGAACATGTGCTGGCCCTTGTGGTGCACCACATTTCGGCCGACGGCTTCTCGATGGGCCCGCTCACCCGCGATGTGATGACCGCCTATGCCGCCCGCGTCGACGGCGGCGAACCCGCATGGCGGCCGCTCGAGGTGCAGTACGCGGACTACGCGCTGTGGCAGCGCGAGGTGCTCGGCGCCGAAACCGATCCGGAGTCGGTGATCTCCGGGCAGATCGAGTTCTGGTCGAAGGCCCTGCGCGGGCTGCCCGAACAGCTCGACCTGCCCGCCGACCGGCCGCGTCCGGCGGTGGCATCGGGTCGCGGTGCGACGCATGTCTTCGAGATCGATGCCGAAACCCATGGCAAGCTCACCGAACTCGCCCGCAGCAGGGGTGCGACGCTGTTCATGGTCGCGCACACCGCGCTGGCGGTTCTGTTGGCTCGTATGTCCGGTGCGGAAGATATCGCGATCGGCACCCCGGTCGCGGGCCGTGGTGAACGCGCGCTCGACGACCTCATCGGCATGTTCGTCAACACCCTGGTGCTGCGGACCCCGATCGAGGGCGAGGCCACCTTCACCGAGTTGCTGCGCACCGTGCGCGGCATCGATATCAGCGCATTCGGGCATGCGGACCTGCCGTTCGAACGCCTGGTGGAGATTCTGAACCCGGCCCGTTCGCAGGCGCGGCATCCGCTGTTCCAGGTGATGCTGTCGTTCCAGAACACTGGCCAGAACAGCCTGGAACTGCCCGGACTCACCGTGAGCGGCGTCGAACTGCCCATCGATGTGGCCAAGTTCGATCTGCAGCTGGTGCTTTCGGAGCAGACCGCGACCCCGACCAGCACTGCCAACGGTGCCGGTGCCACCACGGTCGCGCCCTCGGGTATCGCCGCCGAATTGATCTACGCCACCGATCTGTTCGACGCCGACACCATGGCCGAATTCGGGCACCGGTTCAACCGGCTGCTGCGGGCCGTTGCGGTCGAACCGGATCGGGCCATCGGCGATATCGGCCTGCTCGACGAGCGGGAAACCGAACTGGCGCTGCGTGGTTGGAACGACACCGAGCGTGCGCTGGGTGCGGTCGGCACGCTGGTGGACGAGTTCGCCGGGCAGGCGGCGGCCACGCCGGATGCGGTCGCGATCGTGGATCCGGCCTCCGGAACCTCGCTGACGTATGCCGAATTCGGTGCGCGCGTGCACCGGTTGGCGCGTCGACTCATCGAAGCCGGTGTTGGTCCGGAAACGCTGGTGGCGCTCGGTCTGCGGCGTTCGGTCGACCTCGTGGTCGCGGCGTACGCGGTGCACGAGGCCGGTGGTGGGTATGTGCCGCTGGATCTCGATCAGCCTGCCGAGCGGATCGGCTATGTGCTCGATTCGGCCGCGCCGGTGTGTGTGCTGACGACCTCGCGCGACGATTTCGACGGCACCGGTCTGCCCGCACTGGTCATCGATGAACTGGATCTGTCCGGATACTCCGACGAGCCGGTCACCGATGCGGAGCGGATCGAACCGCTGCGGGCGCAGAACACCGCGTATGTGATCTTCACGTCGGGTTCGACCGGTCGCCCGAAGGGTGTTGCGGTCCCGCATGCGGCTGTGGTGAACCAGATCCGTTGGATCACTGGTGAGTACGGCATCGGTGCTGATGATGTGGTGTTGTTCAAGACTCCGGCGACGTTCGATGTGTCGGTGTGGGAGTTGTTCGGCCCGTTGTCCACTGGTGGCCGGATTGTGGTTGCGAGTCCGGATGGGCATCGTGATCCGCAGTATCTGGCGGAAGTTATTGCCGCTGAGCGGGTCACGATGACCTCGTTCGTGCCGTCGATGCTGACTGTGTTCGCGGGCAATGTGGATGCTGCCGGTGGTGCGGCGCTGGAGTCGCTGCGCGCTCTGCTCATTGCCGGTGAGGCGTTCACCGGTGATGCGGTCGCGGCCATTCGCCGGGTCAGCTCCGCCGAGCTGTACAACCTCTACGGCCCAACCGAATTCGCGGTGCACGCGACCCACGGACCGGTGGCGCAGGGGCTGGTCGGCGCGGTGCCGATCGGCCTGCCCGTCTGGAATGCCCAGGC
>NZ_JBEXUI010000076.1:0-15125 GCF_040614395.1 Nocardia sp. NPDC005998
GAGGTCGTGGTGCAGGCGCTGGCGGCCGCCGCGGGTATCGCCATCGCCAACGCCCGCCTCTACGAACAGTCCCGAATCCGGCAGCAGTGGCTGGAAGCCAACCGCGATGTCGCCACCGAACTGCTCGCAGGCGGCGAACCCGACACCGCCCTCGAACTCGTCGCCGATCGGGCCCTGACCCTCACTCAGTCGGCGTGCACCTTCCTCGCCCTGCCCGAGGACCCCGACATCCCCACCGAGGACATCACCGAGCTGGTGGTCGCCGCCGCCGCAGGCGTCGGCGCCGACGAACTGCTCGGCGAGCGCATCCCGATGGGCGAATCGAATTCCGGTGAAGCGTTCCGATCCGGCCAGTTCATCGCGGTCGACGAACTGCGGTTCCAGCCGGTCTTCTACGAGCCCTCGAAATTCGGACCCGCGCTGATTCTTCCGTTGCGGGCCAAGGATTCGGTCATCGGCGTGCTCGCCACCGTACAACCGGCCGGTGCACAGCCATTGGACGAGGCCGGGCAGTCGATGATGGCCGCCTTCTCCGATCAGGCCGCACTGGCCTTGCAGCAGGCGACCATCCAGCGACGGATGCGCGAACTCGACGTGCTCTCCGACCGCGACCGCATCGCCCGCGACCTGCACGACCACGTCATTCAGCGGCTGTTCGCAGTCGGCCTCTCACTGCAGAGCACCGCGCAGCGAGCCCACGCACCCGAGGTCAAATCCCGACTCACCGACACCATCGCCGACATCCAATCGATCGTCCAAGACATCCGGCACTCGATCTTCGACTTGCACAGCACCACCGCGGACGCCCCGACGCTGCGCAAACGCCTGCACGCCGTCGTCGCCGACATGGTCGGAGAAAGCGGTCTGCGCACCACAGTTCGACTCGCCGGCCCGCTGTCCGTGCTGGCCCCGCCACTATCCGAAGACGTCGAGGCAGTACTGCGCGAAGCGGTCAGCAATGTGGTGCGGCACGCGCACGCCACAACGATGACGGTCCATCTGCGTGTAGGCGATGACGTCACCATCGAAGTAACCGACGACGGCATCGGCATCCCCGACGACATCACCCGCATGAGCGGATTGGCGAATCTGGCCACCCGCGCCGAACAGGCGGGTGGCAGCTTCAGTGTGACCAAAGGCGAGGAACGGGGCACGGTGCTGCGGTGGTCGGCGCCGCTGCCCTGACTTCTGCCGGTGCGGCACTTAAGTCACCCGGAGGTGGCGCCTTCCGCGTTCCATCGTTCGACCTCAGTCATAGAGGGCGTCGATGCGGTCCGCGAGGTTGCCGACGACTATTTTGCGGCGCAGCTTCATACTCGGTGTGAGATCGCCTGCCTCGACGGACAGTTCGCGGTCGATGATCCCGAATCTCTTGATCTGTTCCCAGCGATTGAGTTGGGCGTTCAGGTCATCGATGTAGCGGGCGATCACGTCGTGAGTCTTCTGGTCCCGCGCGATGTCAGCGAGCGGCATATCGGCCAGGCCGTGCTTATCGGCCCACTCGGTGATGGCCTGGGCATCGAGACCGACCAAGGCGACGCAATAGGGTCGGGTCTCGCCACAGACGATGAGTTCTCCGGCATACGGACAGAGTCCCTTGAACGTCGCGGCGATCGCGGAGGGTGCGACGTACTTGCCTTGGGAGGTCTTGAACAGGTCTTTCTTGCGATCGGTGATGTGCAGGAAGCCGTCGGCGTCGATCTCGCCGATGTCGCCGGTGCAGAACCAGCCTTCCGCGTCGAAAGCCTCGGCAGTGGCGTCGGGGCGGTCGTGATAGCCGCTCATCACGCCCGGGCTTTTGAGCAGGATCTCGCCGTCCTCGGCGATCTTGACCTCGGTGCCGGGGAACGGCTTACCGACAGTACCGAACCGGTATGCGCCGGGGCGATTGATGAACGAGGCGGCGGCTGTCTCGGTCAGGCCGTAGCCCTCGAGCACGGTGATGCCGATCGCGTCGAACCACTGCGCGACATCGCGGTCCAAGGGTGCCGATGCCGAAACGAAGTACCGCAGCCGCCCGCCGAAGCGTTCACGGATGGTGGACAGCACCAGCCGGTCCGCAATTTTGTGCTCCAAGGAAACGAGCAGCGGCGGCTTCACACCGGCCTGTGTGGCACGCGAGACTTCAAGGCCCACCCTGATCGCCCAGTCGAAGATCTTCTTCTTGATCCCGCCTTCTTCAGCCACCATGCCCTCGATGCGCGCGTGCGCCTTCTCGAAAATCCGCGGGGCGGCCCCCACGATGGTGGGGTGCAGAATCGCAAGGTTGTCCACGATCCTGTCCACCCGGCCGTCGATTGCCGTGGGAAAGCCGATCAGCGGTGACAGCGCCAACATCACCTTGCCGAATGCGTGGGACAGCGGCAGCCACAAGAAGTTCAGGTCATCCGGGCTGAGAACATTCAGCGCATCGATCGCGGCAGCGCTGTAGGTCCATGCGGAATGCGGTAATCGAACTCCTTTCGGAGTGCCGGTCGTGCCGGACGTGTACATGATGCTGCCCAGGTGCTCGGGACGAATCCCGCGGATGCGGGCGACCACCGCATCGGGCGATTCCGCAAGCAATTTCCTTCCACGCTCTTCGAGGTCATCCAGAGTGATCACCCACTCTCCGTTGCCCTCGCCGTCGATGATCACCACCTGCTGTACGTCGGGCAGTTCGGCGCGGTGCTCGATCAGTTTGTCGACCTGGGTCTGATTCTCGGCAACAACGACACGGCTGCCCGAGTTGGCGACGATGAACGTGACGCCGGTGGCGTTGGTGGTGGGGTAAACGGTGGTGGTGGCCGCGCCAGCGCACATCACGGCGAAATCGACGAGCACCCATTCATACCGTGTGGACGACACGAGCGCGATCCGGTCCTGAGCCTCGACTCCCAGCGCTATCAACCCGGCGGCGAGGATATTGACCCGATCACCGACCTGCCGCCAGGACACGCTGGTCCAGCTCTCGCCGTCGGGATATCGGAACGCCTCCGCGTCTGGGGTCGCGGCCACCCGGTCGACCAGCATCTGGGCGACCGACGATGCCCGCTTCTCGATCTTGCTGAGGTCGGGAGGTTCCTCGGATTCTCGGAGGAACGTCATCATCTGATCCTACGAGTCCCCGGCCGATCGCTCGGGCGTTCAGACGAGAAACATGGGCGCGAGGACAGCCTGGCACGATCCCTGCGACCAGCCCGGCCACACCCAACGCGCCGATCACGACGACGCGGACCGCCGCCCGAATCGCCAACAGGCGCAACTGGATCGCGCGGACCGGATTGTCCGGCATGCTGGGCGATCTTGTGAAAAATTGCGTCGATGAGCTCGGGGTGCGCCGGTGGGCACATGCGAACAGCCGGACCGCAATACCGTGGAAGTATGCGAACTTTTGTCCACCTTTTGCTGCTCGTGTGCGCTGTCGCCGTGGCCTTCGGCGCGTTCGGTCCGCTCATCGGCACGATCGGGGCCCGCGACGTTCGGCTCGAAGATCTGCGTGCGGGTTTCGGCTCCGGGCGTTCCATGGACCAGATCGGTGCTCAGTCGGTTCCGTTCCAGACGTCGCTGGCCGTTGTCGTGGTCGGCGTCGCCGTCGCGGTGTTGCTCGCCGCGCTGTTCGGCTCCCGCCTGATCGGCTGGCTCGGCGTCGTCGTCGGCCTGGCCGCACTCGGCGTGCTCGCGTGGCGGTTGGACGAGCAGTTCGACCAACAGTTGCGCAGCGACTACCGCGATCTACTCACCGGCAGCTGGGGCCTGTATCTGGTCGGCGGCGGGCTGGTCATCGCTCTGCTGTCGCTGCTCGTCCCCAGAGAGCGCCCGAAGCGCAACGGAGCAACACTTTGAGCTGCGACCGTTCAGGTCCTGGGTGAAGCTCGAGTACGAAGCAGGGACGCTACCGCCCATCGTCAGCCGAGCTCGGCGAGCTTGCGCCGCAGCACCGCCCGCTCGCGCTCGTTGCCGCACAGCTGTGCCGCCCGCTCCAGTTCGGTGCGCGCCTCATCGGTGCGTCCCAGGCGGGTGAGCAGCTCACCGCGAACGCTCGGCAGCAGATGCGAATGCGACAGCGCCGCAGCCGCCACCAACCTGTCCACGATCGGCAGCGCTGCCGCCGGTCCCTGTGCCATGGAGACCGCCACCGCCCGATTGAGGTCGACCACCGGCGACGGAGCCAGTCTGCCCAGCGCCTCGTAGATGAGTACGATCCGCTCCCAGTTCGTCGCCTCGACATTGGCTGCGACGGCATGGCATTCGGCAATCGCCGCCTGCAAGCCGTAGGCCGCGAGGCCTCGGCCGACCTGCTCCGCGCGGGCCAGGGCGGCCCGCCCCCGGCGGATCGCGGCGCGGTCCCAGCGGCGGCGGTCCTGCTGCTCCAATAACACTGGCTCGCCGTCCGGTCCGGTGCGGGCCGGGAAGCGCGCCGCGGTCAGTTCGAGCAGCGCGAGCAGGCCGTAGACCTCGGGCTCGCTCGGCATCAGCCGGGCCAGCACCCGCGCGAGGCGCTGGGCCTCGCCCGCGATATCGAATCGGATCAGCTCGTCACCGGAGCTGGCCGAGGAACCTTCGGTGAAGATCAGATAGATCACATTGAGCACCGAGCCGAGGCGCTCGGTCCGCTCTTGGGCCGACGGCACCTCGAAGGGCACCCGGGCCGCCGCCAGGGTCTTCTTCGCGCGGGTGATCCGGGCCTGCACGGTGGCGGTCGGCACCAGGAATGCCTTGGCGATCTCATCGCTCGTCAGACCGCCGACCACCCGTAGGGTGAGCGCCAGCCTCGCCTCCCGGGACAGCACGGGGTGGCAGGAGATGAACATCAACGCGAGCACGTCGTCATCGATCCGGTCCGGATCCCAGAGCATGTCCTCGGCCGCGCGGGTGGGTTCGCTCCCGGAGACCACACCGCCCTCGTCCAGATCACGGGCCAGGACGGCATATCTCTCGTCGAGGGCGGAGCGCCGACGGAATGCGTCGATGGCGCGACGCCGGCCGACGGTGAGCAGCCACCCCGCCGGGTTGCGGGGCGCGCCGTCACGTGGCCAGGTCACCAGGGCCTCGGCCAGCGCCTCCTGGGCGAGGTCCTCGGCCAGCGCGAAATCGCCGGTGTACCGCGCGAGTGCACCGACGATCCGCGCCGACTCGATCCGCCATATGGCGGCGACGGCCGCACGGCCGGTGTGATCAGCCATCGCCGTTGGATCCGGTCAGAGCTGACCGGTCGCTTCCCGCCACGCCCGCTCCTTTTGGACCCACTCGTTGTCCTGCGGGAACTCATCGATCGTGGTGACCCGGCGGATCTCGGTCTTGAAGCCGGAACCGGTGATCGGCGACCGCTTTGCCCACTCCACGGCTTCCTCCTTCGACGCCACGTTGAGAATGTAGAACCCGCCGAACAGCTCCTTGGTCTCGCCGTATGGGCCGTCGGTGACCACGGGCGTCTCGGCGGAATAGTCGACGACCACGCCATCGCCGGCATCGTCGAGGCCCTCGGCGGCGACCAGCACGCCCGCCCGGATCATCTCCTCGTTGTACCGACCGACGGTCTCGAGCATCTTCTCGAAGTCGATACTCGCCATCCCCGCGTAGGCCTCGTCGGTGGCGCGCCAGATCAGCATGTACTTCATAGGTTCTGTCTCCTCGAGTATCCGGGTCCCGCTCGGACCCTCTCATTCCTGAGTCGAACGGGGAACGTCATAGATCGACATGCCGCCGACAAATTCTTTACCAGCGCACGACCATTGCCGCTGCTGCGCTCGGCGTTGGCCCCAGTCGCCGAGGTCGATCCATCCTCGGTCAGTTCGGCAGGGCCAGGGCTGCACAGCTGTCGATATCGAGCGATATCTACTGCACGAGAGCACTTCTGGTACCGGCTGTCATGTGGCGGTCATGTCGCGATAACATTGATCGGGTTGCTCTACGTTGATGCGGCGCATCCGCCCGAACAAAGGTTGGTGAGTCCACCGATGTCGGTATCGATATTCGACGAGGCGCTTCCGCGCGGCGAACGTGACGGTTTCGGGCTGCGAGTTGGTGCGATCGTCGACCGGGGCGGGGAAGTACTGCTTTTGGAGGCCCGCAGCACGGGGCCGATCCCGCTCACCCGCAAGCTTCCGGGTGCCACCGTGGAACCGGGCGAGTCGGTTGCCGCGGCGGTGATTCGCGGAGTCCGCGAGGAGACCGGTTTGACCGTCACCGGAATCGCCCACCACATCGGCGACTTCGACTACCTGTCCCCGGCCGGAAAACCGGTCCGGCGCCTGCATTTCGCCGTGGACGTGGCAGCCACCGGTCCAATTCTGCTCAGCGCACACGCTGGCTACGAATGGGCGCCGTTGGATGGCGAATTGCTCGTGACGCCGTCGATCCGCGGAATCCTCCAAGCCTATAAGGACCTCGTCTACGGCTGAGCGGTCACCGGGGTTCTGGTGTTCCGCGCTCACCATCGAATTCCGAGGCCGGGTGACCGCACTCGAGCCATACCGGCACACCGCGACGATCGCGCTGGGCGCAAGATCGCACGGTCGTAGGCTTTTCGGCTATGCCGCCGCGGAAGTCCGCTTCCCCGTGACGGATTGAGCGATATCGAGCAGCCCGGTGAGCCGCGCGAGTCGGCGATGGGAGTCCAGCCGCGCGGCCCGGTCGTAGGTGCTGGTGTGCACCAGGATCTCGTCCGCGCCGGTGCGCGCTATCAATGCCGCCAACGCGTCGGCGACCTCGTCCTCGGTGCCGTGGATGTGGTCGCGCAGCGCGTCGTCGAAGATCCGGCGTTCCCGCTCGGTCATCGGTGTCGACTCGATTTCCCCGGGCGGGATGAGCACCGGGAATTCGCCCCGCGTGCGCGCATATGCGGCCGACCATGCCTCGGGCAGCAATAGTCGATGGGCCTGCTCGGTCGTATCGGCGATCACCACCGCTCCGGACACGACGACATATGGCTGCGCGCCCCATGGCGTCGGACGGAATTCCGCTCGATACCGCTCGATCGCCTCGACCATGCGGTCCACCCCGGCGATCGAGGCGATCACGAGCGGCAGCCCGAACCGTGCCGCTCGCTCCGCACCCGATCCGGTGGCCAGCAGGAATGCGGGCACATGCAGCCCCTGCGCGGGCCACGCATGCACACCCGACCGACCGCTCGCGAAATACTCGAGCACATCGGTGAGCTGGCGATCGAAATCATCGGCGTCGGTCTTGTCGTGCCCGAGCGCGCGCCGCACCCCATCGGTGAAGCCGACCGAGCGCCCGAGCCCCATATCGACCCGCCCCGGATACAGCGATTCCAAGACCCCGAATTGTTCGGCGACCACCAGCGGCTGATGGTTCGGCAGCATTACCCCGCCGGTCCCGATCCTGATCCGGGATGTCGCCGCCGCGACCGCCGCCGCGAGCACCGTCGGGGCCGAACCCGCGACCCCGGGCACACTGTGGTGTTCGGACACCCAGAACCGGTGATAGCCCCACTCCTCGGCCAGCCGCGCAAATTCGACGGTCTCCCGCAGCGCCGCCGGATGGCTTTGTCCGCGTCGAACACGCGAACGATCCAGAATCGAAAACCGCACCGCACCGAATCCCGAAGTCATATCTGTGTCAACACGCCCGGTTCGGGCGCATTCCGCCACGCGGTGAGCTGGACAACACACCCTGGATGCGAGAATGGGTCCCGCAACTGCGAAATCCGGTGGTCGGTCCCGCGGTAGTCGACGCGTATCGCGGCTCGGCACGAATGTCGGCGCACGCCGTGGAGGCGCGAATGTCGGGGATCGTCAAGTCTTTCCAACGAGCAAGCCGTCGCACCACGCTGGTGGGCATCGCGCTCGCCGTCGTTCTGGCGGTGGTGGCAACGGTGGTGATCGTCGCGCTGCGCCATACCGATCAGGCGTCGAGCGATGCGTGTCCAGGTGATCCCGTCGCATCGTCCCCGGCATGGGCACTATCGAATACGCAGGTGGACGCGCCGATCGACGCACACCCGTTCGTCGGCAACGGCTATCTCGGCTTACGCGTTCCACCACAGGGTATGGGCTATGCCGCGACCGATGAAATGACCGGCTGGCCGCTGTACACGCCCGCATACGACGGCGCTTTCGTCGCGGGTCTCTACGCGCACACACCTGGCGTCGCCGATAACCGCGAGGTCGCCGCGGCCATTCCGAACTGGTCCGGGCTGCTGGTCGGCGTCGGCGATCAGACCTATTCACCCGCCACTCCCCCGACCCAGATCACCAACTTCGAACAGACACTGCTGCTGCGATGTGGACTGGTCCACACCCGCCTGACCTGGACCGCGCCCGACGGTAAGGCCACCGATCTGGTCTACGACGTGCTCACCGATCGGGCCGATCAGCACGTCGGCGCGGTCCATCTCACCATCGTTGCGCATTGGTCGGGCGAGTTGGTGGTCTCCGATCTCATCGATGGCGCGGGGGCGCGGCGGCTGAGCCGCACCGGTGCCGGTGCCCGCGATGACGATGCCATCGAGGTCGGCTTCCACACCGATGGGACCGATATCAGCGGCGATATCGTCTCGGTGCTGCGGCCCGGACAGGGCATCCAGTCGTCGGGGATCGAGCCGACGCCCCCGCCACGCGACCTCAGTGCGCGCCAAGATGTCCGTTTCCCGGTGCGAGACGGCGACACGTACCAGGTGACGAAGTTCATCGGCATCGACACCGCCCGCACCGCAACCGATCCGGCCGCCTCGGCATACGAGGCCGCACAGCGAGCCGTTCGGTCCGGATGGGCGGAACTGCTGGCCGATACGTCCGCGGCGTGGCGGGAGCGTTGGCGCGGTGATATCGAGGTGCCCGGCCAGCCGGACGTGCAGACCTGGGTGCGCGGCGCGCTCTACTCGCTGTACTCGAATACGAATTCCCAACAGGACAACAGCATTTCACCCGTCGGGCTCAGCAGCGACAACTATGCGGGCGCGGTGTTCTGGGATGCCGACATCTGGATGTTCCCAGTGCTATTGCAACTTTCGCCGGACTTGGCGAAATCCATTGTGGAGTACCGCTATCGAACCCTGCCCGCCGCACGGGCGAACGCCCAGCGGCTCGGCTATCGCGGCGCGTTCTACCCGTGGACCAGCGCGAGTCGCGGCGATCTCGACGAATGCCACAGCTGGGATCCGCCACACTGCCTGACCCAAATCCATTTGCAGGGCGATATATCCCTCGCGGCCTGGCAGTACTTCACCGCCACCGGCGATACCAACTACCTGCGCACCCGCGGCTGGCCGATCATGCGCGAGGTCGCCGAATTCTGGGCTTCGCGGGTCACTCGCAATGACGACGGCAGCTACTCCATCCGCAATGTCGCGGGCCCCGATGAATACAGCAACGGCGTGAACGACGCGGTCTACACCAATGCGGTCGCCGCGCTCGCCCTGCGTAATGCCGCACGGGCCGCCCAGATTCTCGGCGAACGGCACCCGCCGGAGTGGACCACGATCGCCGACCGCCTACGCATGCCGTTCGACAGCTCGCAAGGGCTCTTCGCCCAATTCGACGGGTACACCGGTGCGCCCATCAAACAGGCCGACACCGTCCTGCTGATCTATCCCCTGGACTGGCCGATGCCGCCGGATGTCGCGGCCCGTGTGCTCGAATACTATTCGCAGCGAACAGATCCCGACGGTCCGGCCATGACCGATTCGGTGCATGCCATCGACGCCGCGAAGATCGGCATCCCCGGCTGTGCGGCCGACACCTACCTCGAGCGCGCCGCACGTCCCTTCGTGCGCACACCCTTCGGACAGTTCGCCGAGGCGCGCGGCGAGAAGGTCGGAGCCAAGGACCCGCTCGCGGGCGCACCTGCCTTCACCTTCGTCACCGCAGCGGGCGGTTTCCTACAAACCTTCACCAATGGACTGCTCGGGCTGCGCTTCGACATCGACGGCATCCGCATCGCCCCCACGCTTCCACCCGAGCTGAACCAGGGCCTCACGATACGTGGAATCCACTGGCAGGGGCGGACTTTCGATGCCGCCATCGGACCCGACGAGACAAAATTGACGCTGACACACGGTCAACCGATGCAGATCCGCACGGAGTCCGAAACTCGCCTGCTCACCGACAACGCCACCTTCCCCACCCGACGCCCGGACTTGACCCCGACCGCCGATCTCGCCCGCTGCAAGCCGGTCATGACCACCTCCGACGAGCCCGGCAAATACGCCGCCGCAGCAGTCGACGGCAGCACTGCCACCGGATGGGCACCCGACGGACCGCAGGGTGCGCTCACCGTCGACCTGGGGAAAGACACCCGCATCGATCGAATCGTTCCGCACTGGACCGAACCCGCCCGCACCGCAACCACTTTCACCGTATCCGCAGACGAACACGCCTGGACTCCGGTGACCGTGGATCCGACAACAGGGACCCTGCCCAGCCCGATCTCGGCCCGTTACGTCCGCCTCGAACTCACGGCCACCGACCCAGCCACGCACCCCGGCATCCGCGAACTCGAAATCTCCGGTCCCCGAACCTAATCCGGATAATCCTGCCGAACAGCACGCTGCTTCAATCTCACATAGACACTGAAATCGAGTATCAGAGCCGGATTCCGAAGACGAGGAAGCCGATCAGCCAGCGCAGATCGCTCAGCGCGGCGGAGTTCCGATACACCGATGGCTTGGCACCGATATTGATGAGCTTCGTTCGGGCACTGACGGTCTCCCCGGCGCCCACATCGCTCAACCACACCTCGCGCCCGGAGCCGAAGATCCCTCCTCCACCCAGCTGGCCGCCCCGCCCCCGCGATGAATGGAGGTGGCCATGGCGCGGGCAAAGTGCGCGCGTGGACGGGATGGTATTGGCGATGGGTCCGGTCACATCGCCCAAATAAGTCCCACCGGCAACCGAGTACCAGGCTCCGCACCCGTGCGCCGCACCGCGATACTCCATCCTCAACACCACCAAACAGCGCCCACAACCCACCGAGAATGCGCTGATGCATATGTGCTCTCGACGTTTACCTGCACCAGCGCATGGTGATCACCGGTCCAGGACTGGGCCGGATGCTGGTCTCGAGTGCTGGGCACCTGAGTGCCAGTAAGTTTCGTGGGTCATTGGGTGCGGCGGGGACACGCCGTTGGGGGAGCACTTTTCGCTGTCACGAATCACTCGGACCGGATGAGCATTAGCCTGAGTTGGTGCGCTGGTTCCTTCCGCTTCTACTCCTTCTTGCGGCATGCGCCTCGGGACCGACACCGGCGTCGACTCCACCGTCGGTCACGCCTACCGAATACGTCCGCACGCCAACGGATTGCGCCAAGCTCACCGTCGAAGCCCTGATCGTCGACCCCGGCCACGGCTACCTCTTCGGCACCCATGCCGAATGGCTGCCGAAAGGCCAATTCGTGCGCATTCGGGTGGCGATCACCAATACCGACAACACATTTCACACTACCGAGACAACCGACTATCAGTTGTCCGACGCGGCCGACGCCGCCCATCCGGTCAGCAATGACGCCATGGCGATCAAACGCCAACCGACCGAGGTCACCATCGGCGCGGGCAACCGCCTGGAACTCGACCTCTGGTACGACATTCCGCTCGATACCGCGCCAAAGCTGCTCCGCGACACTGTCTGCAACCTAACCACCTCGCTCCCGAGTTAGCGGCAGTCTCGGACGCCCCGAATCAGGCGAGGTTGCGCACCGGGCTGCGAAATCACGTTCGGATGCAACTCTTCCTGGGATAATGCACCGATTGCATGAAAATCCACCGTGCTGGTCCTTTTCGGATCGCATCGTGGTGTGCTGGGCGCAATCGATCCTGGAGGGAAGCGGGAACTACGCGTCGTGATGAACGAACAATCACAGTGGAAGTGGTTCAAGAGCAGCCGTAGCGCTGGCTCCAGAAACTGCGTCGAGGTCGCATTTCTCCCGAACAACCTTGTCGGCGTTCGCGATTCCAAGAACCCATCCGGCCCCGCGCTGATCTTCACCGCAGCCGAGTGGTCGACCTTCACCGCGCGGCAACTCGCGGCGACTTCCACTACTAACAGCTCGCGAACTCCCAGTAGATGGGATCAGATTTCTTCGAGCCAGAGGTGACCGGGGTGGACCCGCGACAACCACTCGGACAGTCGCGACCTCTGCGATCGGTCCAAAGCGGGTAGTACATGCCGGAAGTCGGCTTCGTCCTTGTCGCGCGGCGCTTTTGCCTTGAACAGGAGCACGGCCTCCGGAATCGCGTAGGGAATGCCCTCGCGGGTGTGGCGAATCAGTTCTGCATAGGGCAGGGTGATCGCCGGGTCGCGGCGGCACGCCCATCGATCGCCGACCTGCGGTTCCCTGAATACGTCGAGGTGATAGCGCCCGGTCGCGGGTTCGCGTAGCCACGTCTGATGCTGCTTCTCCGCGTCCGCCGGAAACGACAGGATTCGGCCGTCCGCGATCACATCCCACTCGAAGCCCGGGAACGCGTCGACGATCTCGCCGAATCGGCCCTCTGGGACCCCGATTTCGAGGTCGTGGTGTGCACGAGCGGCACCTTCGCTGAACAGCTCGAGCGCCCACCCGCCCGCCACGTACCACGGAACCGCGACACCCGACATTCGTTCCGCGACTTCGGCGGGCGTCCATGGCACCCAGAGCCGGTCGGCTTCCTCGGCCGAAAACAGACGCCCAGCCATCTCAGGCAGCTCCACCACCTCACCCCCGACTCGGTTTCACCACAGCCATCATGACGCGGATGTTGTTCCGATGTCCTACGAAACGCGTGTTTCGCAAGTGCCGTGCCAGTTTCATCTGCTCGCGAGTTGGCTCGATCATCGTGTAGCGGGATCGCGTCGGGGTGGCCGGTGGCACAGGTACGGGATCGGCCCACGACCGATGAGTCCTGTCGCCGAGGGCTCACGCCCTTGACATGTTTTCGCGAGACGGCCCATAGCTTTTCGTGGCCACTGCCCCGAAAAGGTCTGGCTTCTGCCTGGCGATTCGCGAACTTAGTGTTCTGTCATGATCAAGATCACGATGCGAGCTGTGTGTGTGCTGGCCGCGGCTACTGCGTGTGCGGTAGTGACCGCGTGTGGCTCTGACAATGCGCAAACAAACAGTTCCGCGAAGCAGCCGATATCGCATCAGGACGCGACATCGGGCGAATCGCAGCACCCGGCATCGGGACAGTCGCCGGCGACTGTGCCGATCGGTGAGGTATCCGGCAATCCGAAGGCTGCCAGCGCGGTGCAGCCCTGGGCGAACGATCTGGTGGGCGGTGATATGGACCGTCTGGTTGGTAACTGCTGGACGATTGAACCGTCCAATGCCCGAGCCATGTACGCGGATAAGGACGGTATTCTGGCCGCGCTCGCGCAGCCCGGCGCCGACGGACAATGGGCAGTGCTCTGGAAGGGACCGGTGCGGACGGTGAGTTTGCGGCGCAGCGAAATCGCGTCCGGGTACGCGTGTCCGAGGGTGTACGCAACCGGAGCACGTGACACCTTCACTGATGGTGATGCTCGGTACGTTGTCCGCCGCTATCTGTCCCGAGTCATCGGAAAGCCGGTGAATCAGGACGATATCGAGAGCAAATACCGTCTGGCCTGCGCCGGATCAGCCCTGGACAACAATCCGGACATGCTCTCCGGCAGCACCGGCTTTCTCGAGGGCGAGATGAGTTCGCGGACGTTGGAGAGCCGCGATCCCCAGGCGCCCACTCGCGAGGTGACCGTACCGGTGACGAATTCTGCCGGCGTCAACCAGCCTGCGGTCTTCACGGTGGATTACGGTTCGGAAGGCAATTGCATCAGCAATATCACCAGGTGATCCGGCAATTTCGGCGAAACGTGTTGTCGAGCTTGCCCTCTCGTGTTCTGCCGCCACATGCGCTACCGAGTCGCGCAAGGATGAGAAAGCCCGTTCGGTGCGGCGCTGCCGAAGAAGGTGCGGCAGCTGATCGAGTCGGTCAACGACACCCGCAAAGGCCAGGGACCACGCCGGACGCAGCTTCGAGGGAGTCGCGACCCGCACCAGCGCCCCGGTCACTGATCGCCTACGACCACTGACCGGGCTGCGGACTTACTCGTCTAGGAGAAGTGTCCCGTTTCTGCCTGTTCCATCAAGCGCATGAACTGCTCGGTGCGCATGTGGATGAGCGTCTCGTGGTCACCGGCCTCGAAGTAGATGTCGGGTTGTGTGCTCAGGCTTTCATCCATCAGTGTCTTCATGCCGTAGGCAGTGCAGACCGGAGGGATGGCGCCGAGTTCACAGTCTTTGAAGACTGCGCGGATGTCGGACTCGTTGGCCAGCGATAGACGCCGTCCAGTGTGGTCCCACAGTTCTGACAACCGCAGGTGATGAGTGGAAGGCAGCACGGCACCGACGTAGCCTTGCTCGTCTTCGAGCAGGATCGTCTTGGCGAGTCGGTCGCCGGGGATAGCCGCGGTTGCGGCTGTCTCGGTGCTGCTGTGGCTGTGCGGATGTCGCACGACGTCGAACTCGACACCTGCCTTGCGTAGGCAGGTGTCCACGGTGGGTGATATGGGCATGACGGAACCTCCACTGGCTGGTTGGCAGCACTTTCGAACCGGCGGCCCTATTTCTTCATGCTAGCCCTGATATGCCTCGACGAGGCAGGCGCCGCCTGCTCGAACTCATGGCCGAATGCCTCCATACAAACCCCGGCACGGGATCGGAAGTTCGATCAGGTGCGCCGCATCCCGCAAGTATTGCCGCTACCACCGACACCAGGAGGGCCAAGCGTAGCCGTGCGATCAAAAGCTGGATGTGCGCGAAGTGCACAAACAAATCGGAAATCCATCCTTCTGGGAAAACGATAAAACTGGTCAAACGTCTTATCGAAACTGATCGAGCGCATTGAACGAAACTGGTCAAATAAATCGAAGACCATGGATCTAATGGTGTTCCGGCCCGATTCGCGGAAAGAAGTTCAACGGGAAGATGCCACGATGACGGCATGTGCCAACCGAGCGCGGTTGCGCCGATAGCGGAGGCCAGGTGCGCGCGGGCGTCGGTGGCACCGGCGCGGAGCCGCTGTCGCGAACCCCCACCGCGCCAGCGCATTCGGGTAGTTCCCAGCCGCGTCCCAGCTAGGGCGTGTTTCATAAGTGCTGAGGGGTGATCGCCGCCGTCAGGATTGCGGCTGAAAGTCGTTGCCGGAGCGGGTGTGTCGATGCCGTGAGAT
>NZ_JBEXUI010000077.1:0-15049 GCF_040614395.1 Nocardia sp. NPDC005998
ATTCACCGCCGAACCAGCAACCACCGCCAAAACCTGATGACCATTACGGCGAGCGTCGGACAACCGCTCCAACACCAACACACCCGCACCCTCGGACCAACCCACACCATCGGCCGAATCAGCGAACGACTTACACCGCCCATCCGGCGCCAAACCCCGCTGCCGACTGAACTCGAGGAACATATCCGGCGTCGCCATCACCGCCACACCACCAGCCAACGCCAGATCGCACTCACCCGACCGCAACGACTGCGCAGCCAGATGCAGGGCCACCAATGACGACGAACACGCCGTATCCACCGACACTGCTGGGCCTTCCAACCCCAGCGTGTAGGCGATGCGTCCGGAGACCAAACTTCCGGCGGTGCTGCTACCGGTGCCGGTTCCCTGGGCGTAGTCGTGATACATCACACCGGTAAAGACACCGGTCGAACTGCCACGCAATACCGCAGGATGCACACCGGCGCGCTCCAACGCCTCCCACGAGACCTCCAGCAGCAACCGCTGCTGCGGATCCATCATCGTGGCTTCGTTGGGGCTGATCCCGAAGAAGTCCGCATCGAAATCGGCCGCAGAATAAAGGAATCCACCCTGGCGGGTGTAGGTGCGCCCCGCCTTGCCGGGCTCCGGATCGTAGATGCCGTCGATATCCCAGCCACGATCCGCCGGCAACTCACCTGTGGTGTCAATGCCCGAGACGACCAGTCGCCACAGATCCTCCGGCGAGGCGACACCGCCGGGGTAGCGGCAGCTCATTGCCACCACAGCAATCGGGTCGTCGCCAACAGTTCTGCTGGCAGTGACCTCGATGTCCTGATTTGTGCCGGTGAGCTGGGAATCGATGAAGTCGGCGACGATCTGCGGGTTGGGCTGATCGAAGATAAGGGTGGCCGGTAGTTGCAGGCCGGTCGCAGCGTTGAGCTTGTTGCGGAACTCGATGGCACGCAACGAGTCGAACCCGAGCTGCTGGAATGCATGCTGGGGTTCAACAGCATCGATAGAAGCGTGCCCGAGGACCTCGGCAGCGACCGATCGGACCAGGTCGAGCAGAGCACTCTTGCGATCGGCATCGGAGAGACCTGCCAGCTTTTGCGCAAATGCCCGACTTGCCGGGGTCCGGCTGTGGCGGCGCACCGGAATCGGCGCGATCGCGCGGACCAGGGCCGGGATCTGCTCGCCCCTGGTTCGAAGCACGGCCGGGTCGATCCGCAGTGCTACCAGCTGGGCGGTATCGGTGGCTATCGCCGCATCGAACAACGCCAGACCGTCGGCCTCGGTCAGCGGGGGGAAGCCCTGCCTGCGCATCCGATCGAAGTCGTCCTCGGACAGCTCGGCGCCGAGCCCGCTCGATCGCGCCCACAGCCCGTAATCGAGAGAGGTCGCAGGCAATCCCAGACCGCGACGATGCGCCGCGAGGGCATCGAGGAAGACGTTCGCGGCGGCGTAGTTGGCTTGGCCAGCGGCCAGCACCAGCCCACCCGCCGAAGACATCAACACGAACAGGGACAGCGAGTGCTGACGAGTGAGTTCGTGAAGGTGCCACGCCGCATCGAGCTTGGGTCCGAAGACATGGTCGATCCGGTCCGGCGTGATCGACTCGATCACGCCGTTGTCGGCGGTTCCGGCCGCGTGCACCACACCCACCAGCGGATGTTGGGCCGGGATGGTTTCCAGCAGTGCCGCCAGTGCGTCCCGATCGGACACGTCACATGCAGTGATGGTCGCCTGCGCGCCGAGCTCGAGCAGCTCAGCACGCAGTTCAGCCGCGCCAGGGGCATCCGGGCCACGCCGAGACGTCAAAAGCAGATGGCGCACACCATGTTCGGTCACCAGGTGTCGAGCGATCACCGCACCCAGACCACCCGTACCACCGGTCACCAGCACGGTGCCCGGCTCGGCCAGCCGAACGAACGTGCCAGGTGCGTGGCGGGTCAACCGCGGCACGAGCAGGGTCGTGCCACGTAGCGCGGCTTCCGGTTCCGTCGCAGCAGCCATTGCCACGGCCGCGACAGAGACCGGGTCACGGTCTTGGGCCAGGTCGGGGTGATCCAGGTCGAGAAGCTGGAATCGACTCGGGTGTTCAGCCTGCGCGGCACGCAACAGCCCCCACACCGGCGCCTGCCCCAGATTCACCTGCTCCGAATCGGCAACAGCCACTGCTTGTTCGGTGAGTACAACCAAACGAGAACCAGCGAAACGACTGTCGGCCAGCCAACCCTGGACAGTGTCCAGAACACCGGTGACATTCTGGCGCGCAGCCTCCGGCGCTGCACCATTGTGGGAGGGGCACGCGAGCAACACGATGTCGGGAACAACCGAGTCGGAAGTCGCGTCCAGATCGGCGATCAACGATGCGAGATCATCGTAACCTCGCACCCCGCCGGAACTCTGGCCCCAACCGAGTACCGCTACCCGGGCCGGTTCGACTGCCCCCGCCGACAGCGGCGCGACAGTCATCCATTCCACGCTGAAGAGGGCCTCCGACACCCGATCCGCGCTCAGGCGCTCAGCCGATACCGGCCGAGAAACCAAGGCCCCCACCGACAACACCGGGTAGCCCTGCTCGTCGGCCATCTGCACAGCCAACCGGTCGCCCTGAAGCACGATGCGGACGCGCACCGCGGCAGCGCCGGCCGAGTGCACCACCACCCGACTCCAGGTGAACGGCAGCGCCGGGGAACCCTCGACACCACCGCGCAGACCATGAACTATCCCGGCATGCAACGCCGAGTCGAACAATGCCGGATGAATCCCGAAACCGTTGGCTTCCTGCGGATCCGGCAGCGCGACCTCGGCGAACAACTCATCGCCACGATGCCAAGCCGCCCGCAAACCCTGGAAGAACGGGCCATATCCATAGCCGACATCGAGCAGCTCGTCGTACACACCAGCAATGGGCAAAGGCTGCGCGCCAGCAGGAGGCCACGAGGTCAGATCGAAATCGGCCACCACATCACCGGGCACGAGCAAGCCTTCGGCGTGCAGCACCCACGGACCCTCGCCCGCATGCCGAGAATGAACACTCAACCGCCGACGACCAGCCTCATCGGCAGCGGCCACCACGACCTGCACCGAGACACTGCCCTCGGCCGACATCGTCAACGGGGTGTGCAGGACAAGCTCGTCCACCACGGCGCAACCCAGGACACCGCCGACGTAACTGGCCAGCTCGACAAAACCGGTTCCCGGCAGCAACACGGTACCGAGCACGCTGTGGTCGGCCAGCCATTCGACGGAGTCCACCGACCACCGGCCGGTGAAACTCACCCCACCCGAATCCGGATGCGGCACAACCGCACCCAGCAACGGATGATCCACCACATCCAGCCCGACCGAGCTGATACCACCCAGCTCGGCTGCCAGCCACGACTGCGCCAGCATCTGTCTGGCATCGAGCCAGAAACGTTCGTGCTGGAAGGCATAGGTAGGCAGGTCGATTCGGCGAGCGGCGGAACCAGCGTAGAAACCGGCCCAGTCCACCTCGGCGCCGGAGACGAACAATCCGGCCAACCCGCCCAACAGCATGGCGGGATCGGCCTGGTTCCGACGCGCCAAAGCCAGCACCGCAGCGTCCGCGCCATCTCCGTGTTCGAGAGTCTGGGCGATCATCGGAGTCAGCACGGCATCCGGTCCGACCTCGGCGAACCTCGATACACCCATGCCCGCCATCGCGGCGACCGCATCGGCGAACCGCACCGTGTCACGAACCTGACCAACCCAATACGACGGAACCGACATCTCATGCTCGACACGGGCACCGGTCACCGTCGACACCAACGGGGTACTCGGCCGTGCGAACGCCAAACCTGCTATTGCCGTGGCGAATTCGGCCAGCATCGGCTCCATCAGCACCGAATGGAAACCATGCGAAACCCGCAACCGATGCGTCCGCCACCCACGCTCGACACACCGATCGACAAAGGCGGCGACCGCGTCCTCGACACCGGAAAGCACCACCGACGACGGACCATTCACCGCCGCGATCGATACCCCACCAGCCAACAGCGGCAGCACGTCGGCCTCGGAGGCACCCACCGCAACCATGGCCCCACCGGCGGGGAGTGCCTGCATCAACCGGCCACGCGCGGCGACCAGCACACACGCATCCGCCAAGGACATCACTCCGGCCACATGCGCGGCAGCGACCTCACCGATCGAATGACCCGCTACCACATCCGCACGCACACCCCACGATTCGAGCAACCGGAACAACGCCACCTCGAACGCGAACAAACCCGCCTGCGCGAACACCGTCCGGTCGACCACGTCCTCGGACGCCAGAGCCACACCCAACGAAACCTGCTGCCCCAGTAGCGGATCCAATTCAGCGACGATCACATCGAAGTGCTCGGCGAACACCGGATACGCATCACGCAGCTCGGCGGCCATGCCCGCCCACTGCGCACCCTGCCCCGAGAACACCACACCCGTCGAACCCGGTACCACACGACCGGACACCACACCGGGAGCGGAGTCGCCGCGACCCAGCGCCCGCACGCCCGCGAGCAGATCATCCCGGCCCTCGGCCACCACCACAGCACGATGCTCGAAAACAGCACGCGTGGACGCCAGCGAGAAACCGACATCCACCGGATCCAGGTCGTGATCACCAAGATGAGAAGCCAGGCGGACAGCCTGACCCGCAAGCGCCTCACCACCACGCGCCGAAACCACCCATGGCAGCAACCCACCAGCCGGGACAGTCTTCGCCACCGGCACCGGAGCCTGCTCCACCACCGGCTCGGTCACCGGGGCCTGTTCCACGATGACGTGAGCATTCGTGCCACTGATACCGAACGACGACACACCAGCACGGCGCGGCCGATCCGCCGTCGGCCACTCGACCGCCTCGGTCAACAACCGGATATGGCCTTCGGTCCAGTCGACCTTCGTGGAGGGCTGATCCACATGCAGCGTTCGGGGCAGCACCCCGTGCTGCATCGCCATCACCATCTTGATCACACCACCCACACCCGCGGCAGCTTGGGAATGACCGATGTTCGACTTCAACGACCCCAACCACAACGGACGATCCGCCGCACGATCCTGCCCGTAAGTAGCAAGCAGCGCTTGGGCTTCGATCGGATCACCCAACGTGGTACCAGTACCGTGGGCCTCGACCACATCGACCTCGACCGGCGACACCCCCGCATTCGCCAACGCCTGTCGAATCACCCGCCGCTGCGACGGACCATTCGGCGCCGTCAAACCATTCGACGCACCATCCTGATTCACCGCCGAACCAGCCATCACCGCAAGAATCTGATGCCCATTGCGCTGAGCGTCGGACAACCGCTCCAACACCAGCACACCGGCCCCCTCGGACCAGCCCACACCATCGGCCGAATCGGCGAACGACTTACACCGACCATCCGGCGACAAACCCCGCTGCCTGCTGAACTCCACAAACGTCTCCGGCGTCGCCATCACTGCCACACCACCGGCCAACGCCAGATCACACTCCCCCGACCGCAACGACGCCGCGGCCGAATGCATCGCAACCAGCGACGACGAACACGCCGTATCCACGGTGACCGACGGCCCTTCCAGGCCGAACACATACGACACCCGACCGGAGGCAATAGAACCCGAATTCGCATTGGCCGGATAGTCGTGATACATCATGCCGACCCACACACCGGTCCGGCTGCCCCGCAGCGAACCCGGATCGACACCGGCTCGCTCGAACGCCTCCCATGAAGTCTCCAACAACAGGAACTGCTGCGGATCCATCAGCGCGGCTTCATTGGGACTGATATTGAAGAACGCCGGATCGAATTCGCCGGCAGAATGCAGGAACCCACCCGCACGGGTGTACGTGCTATTCGGTGTTTCGCCGGTGGAATCGTAAAGGCGATCGATATCCCAACCACGATTCACCGGGAACTCCGACGTCGCATCGGTCCCATCCGAGACCAACCGCCAGAGATCCTCGGGAGAGCTGACCCCACCCGGATACCGACACGCCATACCCACAATCGCAATCGGTTCGCGAAGGGCTGCGTCCAGCTCCCGATTGCGGTCACGCAACCGCTTGGTCTCTTTGAGTGAGACACGCAGCGCCTGAGCGAGCTTCTGAGTATTGTCGTCGGGCTTCGTCATTATTGTTCCAGCTCTTCCTGCGGTCACCGTGACTCGTCGGCGAAATATCGTCTACGAGGCAGAATTCCGATGTCTTACGGGTGATCGCGGCACGGGTTCTGCCACCCGCGCCGCGCACATCGCCGTCAGTCCTCTGATGAGTTGTTGTAGGCCATGTCGATCAAGTCATCGATATCGAGCTCGTCGATCGATTCGTCCGTGCTGCCCTGATCGATCGCGCTGTGGCTCTCCTGTCCATGTGCGAGCTGCATGAGTGCATCCAGCAGGCCCGCGTCGCGGAGACGAGCTACCGGGATCGTTTGCAGGACTCTGCGAATATCGTTTTCCGACGGATCCGTCGACCGGTCTGGGTTGTGGTGGTCGGTGAACTCGTCGGCCAGATATTTGGCCAAGGCCTCCGGTGACGGGTAGTCGAACACCAGAGTTGCGGGCAACCGCAGACCTGTAACGGATTTGAGGGCGTTGCGGAACTCGATAGCGGTGATCGAATCGAAGCCCAATTCGTTGAAGGCCCTATCCGCCGCAATCGCATTCGCATTCTGATGACCCAGCACCGCCGCGACCTGACCGCGCACGATTTCGACGAGCACACCGAGGCGTTCGCTGTCGGGGGTGTTCGCCAACCGGGCACGAAGCGCCGTGGGTGCACCCGAGGCGGTGGCGCGGCGCGCGGGCACCAGGCCGGATAACAGGGTCGCGGCGAACCCTGCATTGCGGAGGCTCCCCAGATCGAGACGGGCGAGAATGGGAGCCGCCGTACCGATCTCGGCAGCGGCATGGAACAGCGCCAAGCCCTGCTCTGCCGACAACGCCAGCATGCCCGAACGTGACATGCGGTGCCGATCGACGTCGCTGAGCTCCGCGCCCATCCCGCCATCCATGCTCCACAGACCCCACGCCAGAGACCGGCCGGAGCGCCCGGATGCCCTGCGGTGTACCGCAAGTGCGTCCAGGCAGGCGTTGGCCGCGGCATAGTTGCCCTGACCGGGGCCGCCGAACGCACCGGCCACCGAGCTGAACAGCACGAACTCCCGCAACGGCAGATCGGCGGTCAATTCGTGCAGGTGCAGCGCGGCATCGACCTTGGGCCGCAAAACCACATCCATCCGATCCGCGGTCAGCGAGGCAATGGCGCCATCGTCGAGCACACCGGCCGTATGGAACACACCGGTGAGCGGACGGCCCGCGGGAACGTCCGCCAACACCTCGGCAAGCGCCCCACGGTCGGCGACATCGCAGGCGGCGAACTCGACTTCGGCACCGAGCCGCTGCAACTCCGCCCGCAGCTCGGCAGCCCCGGGAGCGGATTCCCCACGGCGGCTCAGCAGCAGCAGGTGACGGACACCCAGGGCGTCGACCAGATGCCGGGCGAACAATCCACCGAGGAAGCCGCTGGCACCGGTGATCAGAACCGTCTCGTCCGGACCGAAAGTGGAGCTCGGAGCCGACGCGGTCGCCTCAGCGGCGGCCGCTCGGGTGAGTCGCGCTCTGTGTACCTGCCCGCTGCGCACTGCCACCTGCGGTTCCGCCGCGGCCAGAATCCCGCCGAGCAGGCCCTCGATGTCGGAATCGGTGTCCACCAACACGATCCGGCCGAGGCTCTCGGCCTGCGCGGACCGCACCAGACCACCCACCGCGGCGCCCGCAAGATTCGTAATGTCTTCCCCGGCAACCGATACCGCACCACTGGTCCGAACCACCAGCACCGACTCACCGGACCGCTGATCGGCAATCCAGGACTGAAGCACCTGCAGCACTTCATGAGTCGCGGCATGAACGGCGACAGGATCATTGCCTGCCGGGCACTCCAATATCACCGCGGCCGGAACCTCAGCACCGAGGTCCGCCCAGGACACTGCGCTGATCTCCGTGTCGGACACCGCGATCGGCGTCCACTCGACCTGGAACAACGCGTTGTCGACAGCGGACGCGCCGACGGTGAGCTGCGCGGGATCGATCGGCCGGGAAGCCAGCTGCCGTACCGTCGCCACCGCAGCACCGGTCGAGTCCGCCAGATCCAGAGCAACACCGTGCTCGCCGACACGAGTGAGCCGAACACGCACTGCATCGGCACCCGCCGCATGCACCGTGACACCGGACCACTCGAACGGCAACTCGGGTCCGGTGTCCTCCGCCGACAAGTAACCGGCCAACCGCAGAGCGTGCAGAGCGGCATCAAGCAGGGCTGGATGCAGCCCGAAGTCCTTGGCTTCCTGCGGATCCGGCAGCGCGACTTCGGCGAACACGTCCTCGCCGCGTTGCCATGCCGCCTGCAGACCTTGGAAAGCGGGACCGTACCCGTACCCGGCATCGAGCAACTGGTCATAGACCCCGTCGATGTCCAACGGCCGCGCACCAGCCGGGGGCCACGCGGCGAGGTCGACGGCAGCCGCCGCTTCCTCTTGGGCGAGCGCACCTTCGGCGTTCAGCGTCCATGACGATGCCGAATCGACCTCCGTATCAGGGCAGGAGAAGATCCGCACCGCGCGACGGCCTGCCTCGTCCTCGGCGTCAACGACAATGCGCACCGCGACCCCGCCGGATTCCGGCAGCACCAGGGGAGCCTGTAGGACCAAGTCCTCCAGGGTCGAACACCCCACCTGCTCCCCGGCATGCAGGGCGAGTTCGACCAGACCGGTACCAGGGAACAACACGGTGCCCATCACCCGGTGATCGGCCAGCCACGGATGCGTCGGCACCGACAGGCGACCGGTCAGGATCACCGCGCCGGCATCCGGTTGTGACACCACCGCCGAAACCAACGGGTGTCCGGTGGTTGCCAGACCCATCGACCGGGCATCACCGCTACCGGCGGTCCCCTCGGGCATCCAATAGCGGCGACGCTGGAAAGCGTAGGTAGGCAAGTCGATTCGCTCAGCTCCGGTACCGGCATACAAACCAGTCCAGTCCACCTCGGCGCCGGACACGAACAACCCGGCCACCCCACCCAACACCGTGGACGGATCGGCATGGTCTCGACGCGCCAACGCCAACACCGCAGGAGCCGCGACCGCAGCACCCGCGCTCGCCCGCACGTCATCGAGAGTCTGGGCGATCATCGGAGTCAGCACGGCATCCGGCCCGACCTCGGCGAACCTCGACGCACCTGAACCTGCCATCGCGATAACTGCATCGGCGAATCGCACCGTGTCGCGGATTTGCCCCACCCAATACGTCGAATCCGACATCTCATCGGTCACCTGGGCACCGGTCACCGTCGACACCAACGGGATACTCGGCCGGGCGAACACCAAACCCTCAATCGCCGAAGCGAATTCGGCCAGCATCGGCTCCATCAACGCCGAATGGAACGCATGCGAAACCCGCAACCGATTTGTGCGCCAACCCCGTTCGGCACACCGATCAGCGACAGCCAGGACATCGGCCTCGATACCGGAAAGCACCACCGACGACGGACCATTCACCGCCGCGATCGATACCCCACCAGCCAACAGCGGCAGCACGTCGGCCTCGGAGGCACCCACCGCAACCATGGCCCCACCGGCGGGGAGTGCCTGCATCAACCGGCCGCGCGCGGCGACCAGCACACACGCATCCGCCAAGGACATCACTCCGGCCACATGCGCGGCAGCGACCTCACCGATCGAATGACCCGCCACCACATCCGCACGCACACCCCACGATTCGAGCAACCGGAACAACGCCACCTCGAACGCGAACAAACCCGCCTGCGCGAACACCGTCCGGTCGACCAGATCACCGTCGGCCAACGCCACACCCAACGAAACAGGCTGCCCCAGCAACGGATCCAACTCAGCGACAATCGCGTCGAAAGCCTCGGCGAACACCGGATACGCATCACGCAGCTCAGCGGCCATACCCGCCCACTGCGCACCCTGACCGGAGAACACCAGCCCCGTCGAACCCGCCGCGACGCGACCGGACATCACACCGGGTGCCGGCACGCCGCCAGCAGCCAGCGCCCGCGCTCCCGCGAGCAGACCAGCACGGTCCTCGGCCAGGACAACAGCCCGGTGCTCGAACACACCACGCGTCGACGCCAACGAGAAGCCGATATCGATCGAATTGTGTTCGGCCACCTGCGATGTCAGGCGGGCAGCCTGAGCGGCAAGAGCCGCACCACTGCGTGCCGAGAGCATCCACGGCAACACAGCCGGCACCACATCCAGCACCGGAGTTGGCTCCGCCACCGGCTCGGTCACCGGGGCTTGCTCGATGATGACGTGAGCATTCGTGCCACTGATACCGAACGACGACACACCAGCACGACGCGGCCGATCCACCACAGGCCACGCCACCGACTCGGTCAACAACCGCACATGACCCTCGGACCAATCAACCTTCGTCGAGGGCTGATCCACATGCAGCGTTTGCGGCAGCACACCGTGCCGCATCGCCATCACCATCTTGATCACGCCACCCACACCTGCGGCGGCTTGGGCATGACCGATGTTGGACTTCAACGACCCCAACCACAACGGACGATCCGCAGCACGATCCTGCCCATACGTCGCCAACAGCGCTTGCGCCTCGATCGGATCACCCAACGTGGTACCCGTGCCGTGCGCCTCCACCGCGTCGACCTCGTCCGGAGAGATACCGGCATTCGCCAGCGCTTGGCGGATCACCCGCTGCTGCGACGGACCATTCGGCGCGGAGAAACCATTCGAGGCGCCATCCTGATTCACCGCCGAACCGGCAAGCACCGCCAGCACCTGATGACCATTGCGGCGGGCATCGGACAACCGTTCCAACACCAGTACACCGGCACCTTCGGACCAACCGACACCGTCGGCCTTGTCCGCGAAGGACTTACACCGCCCATCCGGCGACAACCCCCGCTGCCGCCCGAATTCGAGGAACATATCCGGGGTCGCCATCACGGCCACGCCACCGGCCAATGCCAGATCGCACTCCCCCGACCGCAGCGACTGCCCGGCCAGATGCATTGCCACCAGCGACGACGAACATGCCGTATCCACGGTGACCGACGGCCCTTCCAGGCCGAACACATACGACACCCGACCCGAGACCAAACTGCCGGCGGAACCGCTGCCGGTCCCGGTTGCTCGGGCGTAGTCGTGGTACATCAGACCGGTAAACACCCCGGTCGAGCTGCCACGCAGCACCGCGGGATCGACACCGGCCCGTTCCAACGCCTCCCACGACACCTCCAATAGCAACCGCTGCTGCGGATCCATCATCGTGGCCTCGTTCGGACTGATCCCGAAGAAGTCCGCGTCGAATTCGGCTGCGGAGTACAAGAACCCGCCACTACGCGTATAGGTCTTGCCCGCCTTACCGGGCTCGGGATCGTAGATGCCCTCGATGTCCCAGCCGCGATCCACCGGCATCGCCCCGTTGGTGTCAACGCCCGAGACAACCAGATTCCACAGGTCCTCCGGCGAGGCGACTCCTCCCGGATAACGGCAGGCCATCGCCACCACGGCGATCGGCTCGTCGTCGGCTCGGACCCGACTGACCGCGCGCTCTTCGAGAGCTTCGGTACCGGTGATTTGCGTACCGATGAACTCGGCCACGACTTGTGGATTGGGGTAATCGAAGATGAGCGTGGCCGGGAGTAGCAGACCGGTCGCGGTGTTGAGCTTGTTGCGGAACTCGATGGCGCTCAACGAGTCGAACCCGAGCTGCTGGAAAGCCTGCTGGGGTTCAACAGTAACGAGGGAGGCGTGTCCGAGAATCTCGGCGGCAACCGCGCGGACAAGGTCGACCAGAGCACTATTGCGGTCGGCATCCGACAGGCCCGCTAGCTGCTGCAGGAACGCCTGACCCGCCGAGGTCCGGCTGTGGCGGCGCACCGGGATCGGCGCGATTGCGCGGACGAGAGCCGGGACCTGCTCGCCTCGGGTTCGAAGCACCGCCGGATCGACCCGCAGCGCTACCAGCTGAGCGGTATCGGTGGCGATGGCCGCATCGAACAATGCCAGACCCTCGGCCTCGGTCAGCGGCGGGAAGCCCTGCCTGCGCATCCGATCGAAATCGTCCTCGGACAGCTCCGTACCGAGGCCGCTCGATCGCGCCCACATGCCGTAGTCGAGAGAGGTCGCAGGCAATCCCAGACCGCGACGATGTACCGCGAGGGCATCCAGGAAGACATTCGCCGCAGCGTAATTGGCTTGACCAGCGGCCAGCACCAGCCCACCCGCCGAGGACAACAGCACGAACAGCGACAGCGACCGATCACGCGTGAGCTCGTGCAGATGCCACGCGGCATCGACCTTGGGCCGGAACACATACTCGATCCGGTCCGCCGTCATCGACTCGATCACACCGTTATCGGCAGTTCCCGCCGCATGAACCACACCCACCAGCGGATGCTCGTCGGAGATGCCGTCCAGCAGCGCGGCCAGCGCAGACCGATCGGACACATCACACGCGGCAATGGTGACCGCAGCGCCGAGCCCGACCAACTCAGCACGCAACTCGACGGCACCGGGAGCGTCCAGGCCACGCCGAGACGTCAAAAGCAGATGCCGCACACCATGTTCGGTCACCAGATGCCGAGCGATCACCGCACCCAGACCACCCGTACCACCGGTCACCAGCACGGTGCCCGGCTCGGCCAGCCGAACGAACGTGCCAGGTGCGTGGCGGGCCAACCGCGGCACGAGCAGGGTCGTGCCACGCAGCGCGGCCTCCGGTTCCCCAGCGGCAGCTGCCACCGCGGTCGCGACAGCGAACAGGTCACCGTCCTGATCCAGATCGACGAGCTGGAACCGAGCCGGGTGCTCGGCCTGCGCAGCACGCAGCAGCCCCCACACCGGCGACTGATCCAGACGCACCTGCTCGGAATCGGCAACGGCCACTGCTTGCCCGGTCAGCACAACCAAACGGGAAGCGGCGAAACGGGTTTCGGCCAGCCAACTCTGGACGGTGTCGAGAACACCGGTCACGACCTGCCGTGCCGCCGCTGTCGGCGGACCGTCGTGCAGCGGGCACTCGAGCAGCACGATGTCGGGAACAACCGGCTCCTCGGCTGCATCCAGATCGGTGATCAACGCCGCGAGATCACGATAGCGCCGCATCGCACCGGAACCCTGGTCACCACGGTTCCGGCCGGAACCGAGCACCGCCACGCGGCCCGGCTCGACACTCACCGCCGACGACGGCGCAACGGTGACCCATTCCACGCCGAAAAGGGCATCCGACAACCGGTCCGCGCCCAGGCGCTCGGCCGATACCGGCCGAGACACCAGAGCGCCCACCGACAGCACCGGCAGGCCCTGGTCATCGGCTATCTGCACGGCGAAGTTGTCGCCTTCGAGGACGCTGCGTACCCGCACCGCGGCGGCACCGGCCGAGTGCACGACCACCCGGTTCCAGGCGAAAGGCAGCACCGCGGAACCATTTCCGCTGTGCCGACCGTGAATGATCCCGGCATGCAAGGCCGAGTCGAACAATGCGGGATGGATTCCGAAACCCTTGGCGTCCTGTGGATCCGGCAGCGCGACCTCGGCGAACAATTCATCGCCGCGCCGCCATGCCGCCTGCAAACCCTGGAAGAACGGGCCATACCCGTAACCGAGTTCGAGCAACTGGTCATAGGCTCCGTCGATGTCCAACGGCTGCGCGCCCACCGGAGGCCACGAAGTCAGATCGAAATCAGCCACGGCGTCCCCCGGGGCGAGCGCGCCCTCGGCGTGCAGCGACCACGCTCCCGCTGCATCCGGTCGAGAATGGACGGTCAGTCGTCGGCGACCGGCCTCGTCGGCAGCGGCCACCACGACCTGTACTGCGACACTGCCTTCGGCGGGCAACGTCAACGGGGTGTGCAGGACAAGCTCGTCCACCACCGCGCAGCCCAACAAACCGCCGACATAGCCGGCCAGCTCGACGAATCCGGTACCCGGCAGCAATACGACTCCGTGCACGCTGTGATCGGCCAGCCATTCAACGGAGTCCACCGACCACCGGCCGGTGAAGCTCACTGCACCCGAATCCGGTTGCGGCACAATGGCACCGAGCAAGGGATGGTCCACCGTATCGAGCCCGACGGCGGTGATTCCGCCGAGTTCGGCACCGAGCCACGACTGGGCCAACATCTGCTTGGCATCGAGCCAGAACCGCTCGTGTTGGAAGGCATAGGTGGGCAAGTCGATTCGCCGGGCTCCGGTACCGGCGTAGAGACCGGCCCAGTCCACCTCGGCACCGGCCACGAACAACCCTGCCACCGCATTCGATACGGTTGCGGCAGCTGCGTGACCACGTCTGGTCACAGCGACTGTCGTTGCGTCACCGAGAGTTCGGGCGACCATCGGGGTCAGGACTGCGTCGGGCCCGACCTCGGCGAACCTGGATACACCCATGGCCGCCATAGCGGCGACCGCATCGGCGAACCGCACCGTGTCCCGGACCTGACCGACCCAATACGACGGATCCGACATCTCGTGCTCGACCCTGGCACCGGTCACCGTCGACACCAACGGAAGGCTCGGCCGACCGAATGCCAAACCGTCAATCGCCGAAGCGAATTCGGCGAGCATCGGCTCCATCAACGCCGAATGGAACGCGTGCGACACCCGCAACCTATGTATGCGCCACCCCCGTTCGGCGCACCGATCGGCAACAGCCACGACATCGTTCTCGACACCGGAGAGCACCACCGACGACGGGCCATTGACCGCCGCAATCGACACCCCACCGGCCAGCAGCGGTAGCACGTCGGCTTCCGAGGCACCGACAGCGACCATCGCCCCGCCTGCGGGCAGCGCCCACATCAACCGGCCACGCGCCGCCACGAGCACACACGCATCCGACAACGACAACACACCGGCCACATGCGCGGCAGTGACCTCGCCGATCGAATGACCCGCCACCACATCCACACGCACACCCCAGAATTCGAGCAACCGGAACAACGCCACCTCGAACGCGAACAACCCCGCCTGCGCGAACACCGTCCGGTCGATCAGGTCATCGCTCACCAAAGCAGCACTCAGCGAAA
>NZ_JBEXUI010000078.1:0-13985 GCF_040614395.1 Nocardia sp. NPDC005998
TCACTGAATCTGCCGATGTCGGCGTCATCGCTGGACACTCTCGGCGGCGAAGTTTTACATCGTCACGGGTCGATTGGCCTGGACGCGGTCACCCATCCAGAACGCAGCGGTGTCGGCCTGGCCGAGTCCCGCCTATCGATGAGCAGGGCCTGATCGGGCGCGGCCCGCAGACCCTGTTCATCGGCATCGGCTCCCCTGCCGCCGTCGGCCGCGCCCGCTTACTCAGGCGCCCTTGTACTTTCGCAGGTATTCACCTGTCAGTGATGTCGGGTGGGTCAGCAGCTCGGCGGGGGTGCCGGTGAAGACGATTTCGCCGCCGTCCCTTCCGCCGTCGGGGCCGAGGTCGATGACCCAGTCGGAATGGGCTACCACGTCGAGGTTGTGTTCGATGACCACTACCGTGTTGCCGCGGTCGACCAAGCCGTCCATCAGGGCAAGCAGCGTATCCACATCCGACATGTGCAGGCCGGTGGTCGGTTCGTCGAGAACGTAGGTGGTGCCGGTGTTCTGGAGTTGGGTGGCCAGTTTGATGCGTTGGCGCTCACCGCCGGAAAGGGTGCTCATTGCCTGACCGAGGCTCAGGTAGTCGAGGCCGACCTCGTTCATCGTGCGCAATTTCGTGACGAGTGCCTTTTCGGTGAAGAAGTTCAGTGCCTCTTCCGCCGACAGTTCCAGCACATCGGCAATCGACCTGCCGCGCAGCGTCAATGCCAGCACCTCGTCGGAGAACCGACGCCCGTCGCACGCATCGCAGTGGGTGGTCACCGGGTCCATATAGGCGATCTCGGTAATGATCACGCCGCGGCCCTCGCACTGCTTACAGGCACCGGTCGAGTTGAAACTGAACAGGCCGGGTGACTCACCGGTCGACTTCGCGAAGAGCTTCCTGATCGGATCCATCAGCCCCAGGTAGGTTGCCGGAGTCGAGCGGGACGAGGCGGCGATCGCCGACTGGTCGACGAAGATCGCGTCGGGATGCTCGCGTACGAACACATCCCGGATGAGGCTGCTCTTTCCGGATCCGGCGACCCCGGTGATCGAGGTCAGGATGCCGGTCGGGATCGCGACTGTCACATCCTTGAGGTTGTGTACGTTCGCGTGCTCGATCAGCAACTCGCCGTTGGACTTTCGGAATGTCTGCTTGACGGTGAACGGCCTGCGCAATCCGGCGCCTGTCGGCGTATCCGCGGTGCGCAGGTCCGCGAAGCTGCCTTCGAACACCACCTGTCCGCCGTGCAGGCCGGCCCGCGGCCCGACATCGACAATATGGTCGGCGATCTGGATGACATCGGGATCGTGTTCGACCACGAGCACCGTATTGCCCTTGTCCCGCAACGCCTTCAGCAGGTTGTTCAACCGCCCTACATCGCGCGGATGCAGTCCGACGCTCGGCTCGTCGAAGATGTAGGTCATCCCGATCAATGTGCTGGACAAGTGTTTGATCATCTTGAGCCGCTGCCCCTCACCGCCGGACAGTGTGGCGGTCGGGCGATCCAGGCTGAGATATCCGAGCCCGATATCGGTTACTCGCCGCAGCGCGGTCCGGATGGCGGCGGCCAGCCCGAGTGCGGCCGGATCGGTGATCTCATCGAGCACCGCCATCAGATCGGTGATCTGCAGACCCGACCAGTCGGCAATATTGCGGCCGTCGATCTTCGTGGCCAGCGCCGCGGGGTTGAGCCGGGCGCCGTCGCAGGACGGGCAGACGCCCTCGGTGAGGAACTTCTGCATCTGTTCGCGCGTCTTCTCGCTGAGCGTCGAGGTGTCGCGTTGCAATCGGGTGCGGGTGAATTTGGCCGCCAGCCCTTCGTAATTCGCCTTCCAGGTGCCCTTGCTGAAGGTCAGTTCCACCTTGCCGCCGGTGCCGTAGAGCAGCTCGGTGAACTCTTCCTCGGTGTAATCGGCCAGCTTCTTGTCCGGGTCGAATCGCCCTGACTTGCCGTACATCTGCCACTCTCCGCTGCCGACGGCATAGCCGGGCAGCAGGATCGCCCCCTCGTTGAGTGACTTGGTCCGGTCGAGCAGCCGATCCGGATCGGCCCGCACCGTGACCCCGAGTCCGTCGCAGTCCGGGCACATGCCCTGCGGCACATTGAACGAGTAGTTGTAGACGAATCCGGCCGAGGGCGAACCGAATCGGGCGAACATGGCGCGCACCATCGAGTAGATATCGGTCATCGTGCCCACGGTCGAGCGCGGTCCGCCGCCGACGGGCTGCTGGTCGATAATGACCGGGGCCGTCAGATTCTCCATCGCCTCGGCGTGTGGACGCTCGTAGCGCGGCAGGAAGTTGAGAATGAACGCGGGAAACGTCGCATAGAGCTGACGCTGGGACTCCACGGCAATGGTGTCGAACACGATCGACGATTTCCCCGAGCCCGATACACCGGTGAATACGGTGATCTTGTTCTTCGGGATCTCCAACGACACATTGCGCAGATTGTGCTCGCTGGCACCGAGCAGGCGGATGACATCGGTCGCGGCGACGGAATCGACATAAGGCATGCCGACCACCATGCCATGACCTACCGCCAAAATGCCCGGTAAAATGTGATGCAGATCACATTCATGCAATATATGCATAGCAAGGCAACTCAGCCTTGACCAGCACTTTCTTTGGCTGCCGCCGGTGAAGTCCAGTGGCTCGACCGATTCCATTGGCGCCCTTCGAATTCGCCATCCGCGGTCACGCCGGGCCGCCCGCAAGGATGGCCCGGCTCCGATATCGGGATCAGTTGAGCCACAACGGCCGCCGAGCCCGCGGCCCACGGCGAAACCGCGCCCTTCGGTTCGGTGTGCGATGCCTTCGACGACCCGAACACCTTCGCACCCAGCCGAGCCGCTCGAGGACCACCGCCGAACTCCCCTGCCGCGGAAAGACATTCGCATACGCGTTCGTCCGACTGATCACTCAGGCACAAGTTCGGCGCCCATCCGCGCGGGTCGAGTCGCTGTGCCGGACGTAGACAGCACGGGGACGACGTGCTGCAGCAGACCTCTGGAAATCGTCGTCAGGGGATCAGATCGGCGGTTCGGCGCGGGGGCGGAATCGGTCGATTCCGCCCCACATGCCGACTACGAGATGTGCTGGACGATTCCATCGGCCGCGGACCGTTCGATGGCGGCGAGGAGCAGATGGTGGCGCAGGGCGGTCTCGAAGCTGGGATGCGGTTGCCGGGCTTCGGCGATGGCCTGGGCGACCTCCTGATAGAGGGCCGCGATATTGGCCGGCGGGCCGGACTGGACGCTGGCGGGGGCGGTCCGATAGGTGTCAGGCATGGCCAGCACCTCGTCGCCGATCCGAATGTCCCAGTCGCCCCAGTGGATGAATGTCGCGGGCTGGGCTGAGGTGGCGGTCAACGTTCCGTCGCTGCCGACGAGCTCGAGGCGGAACCCGTTCCGGGCGGGCCCGTTGCCGCCGTGCACGGCGACGGAGGCGGTGGCGCCACTGGCAAGCAATCCGTGCAGCAGCACGTGGCTGGGCGTGGCGTTGGGCACGGTCCGCTCTGTCCCGGCGACCAGCACGCGGTCGTGCATGCGGGGCAGCCGTGCGGAGACTTCGGTCAGTGGGCCCGCAACCCGTTCGAGTGCGGCAAGGAAGTGGCCGGCCATGATGGTCAGGATGTTGGTTCCCGCTGCGGGGTCGAGGCCGAACACCAGATTCGGCCATATTCGACTGCCGCCCCAGGGGGCGCCCTCCGCCACCAGCGCGACCGATTCGAGCGTGCCGATCCGGCCGTCGGCCAGCAGATCCGCGGCGAAACGCGCACTCGGGGAATGGTGGCCCTGAAGGACGACCGCGTGAACGACGCCGGCGGCGGTGGCGGCCTCGGTCAGCTCCCTCGCTTCGTCGGCGTTGATGCCCAGCGGCCACTCGGACAGGACGTGCTTGCCGGCCTCGAGCGCCGCCCTGATCACGGCGGCATGCCCGGAGGCCTTCACCGAGACGACGACCAGGTCGACGTCAGGGTGCGCGGCGAGTTCGCTTGCGTCGGCGAAGGCGTGCCGTGCGCCGTGGGCGGCGGCCGCCCGGTCCGCGCTGGCCTGGTTGGTGGTCGCGACCGCGGTCACGTTGAACTCCTCGAGCGCTGCGAGGGCGGGCAGGTGCGAGCTGTCCGCCCAACCGCTGGCCCCGACAACTCCGACTCGGATCATGGATGCCACTCCTTAGTTATGTACCTTTCGGTAAGAAACTAGAGCGGCGCGACGCCCTCGCGCAAGAGGTAATGTACCGATAGGTAAAAAACGGAGAGGGCAACGGAGGACAGTATGCCCGGCGGACGCCCACGCTCATTCGACGCAGACGCCGCACTCGACTGTGCGTTGGAGGTGTTCTGGCGCAACGGCTTTGAAGGCACCTCGCTGGCCGACCTGACCGCCGCGATGGGCATCAACAAGCCCAGCCTCTATGCCGCCTTCGGCAACAAGGAGGAACTGTTCGGCAAGGTCCTCGCCCGCTACCTCGACGGCCCCGGCGCCTACGCCGCCAACGCGCTGGACGCGCCCACCGGCCGCGAGGTCGTCGAGCGGCTGATCCACGGGGCCGTCGACCTGACCGCAGGCGAGAACACGCCCCACGGCTGCCTGTGCGTCAAGACAGTTCAAGCCTGCGGACCCGACGCGCACGCTGTACGCCGGGACGCCGTCACGGTTCGCAAAGCCGGCGAGGCTGCGCTGCGCAGGCGGCTGGAGCAAGCCACCGACCTGCCCACCCGCCACGAACCAGCCGCCCTGACCGCGCTAGTCCACACGATCTCGGACGGCATCGCCGTCCAGGCTGCGGCCGGCCGCAGCCACGACGAACTGCGGCAGGTGGGCGACTCGGCGCTGCGCGCCCTCCTGGGCGAAGAGACGTAGACCACGCCGCGACGCGATCGGGATCACCCTGCCCGACCGCCGACCCCATGATCGGCGATAAGCGCTGAGCATCAACGAGATTCAGGCGTCCGAGGCGTCCGGATCGCGCGACGGCCGATGGCCGCCGCCGAAGTCGGCCAGATGAAAGGCGTTGCCCGTCCAGGCCGATGTGAGCGCGCACGAACCGTGACGGCCGCGCGGCGTCCTCGTCTCGGACCGGCTGATCCTTGGCGCGCGCAACGCGTCCAGGGCGCGATCCATGTAGCGGGAGTTCCATAGCACGACGCAGACCCAGCGGTTACTCGAAACGGACAGCACGGGCAATGCGGGAAACACTGTGGGCCAGTCGGCAACATCGGCGGATCGCCGCATTTCATGAACCAAGGAACAGGCGTTCGCATGGAAGGCGCGGATAGCGGCTGGTGTCGCCGAGGTCGATGGTGACTGCGTCGGCGTAATGCTGCATCCGGTGCTCGCGCGTGAATATCAGCGCGGCGGTAAGGCAGGCGACATAGTCGAAACGCACGCCGTGCAGGAACACGCTGAGGTGTACATCCGGTTCGTCGGGGCGCGGCGAAACCCCCTTGTGGTCTTGGGGTTTCGGGCTCACGATTCCTCAATGTCGTGAACGTCGATGGGCTGGACGGTGATTGCGTCAGCCCTGTCGAGATCGGCGTCCGAATCGGAAATCCATCCGTCCTCGTCGACCGGCACCACCGAGCCGTCCGCCCGCTGAAGAATCGGACGGCTGTCGATGGGGGCGCAGTCCAGTTTCTGCTGGGTGTCTTTGTGGAAGTCCGCGAGCAGGCGACGCACAGACGGAGCTATTGACGGGCCTGCCCACTCACGGACAGCGCGCGCGACCTGCTCGACCAGATCGGGCGGTGCGCCGCTGTAAGCAGCCGGTGGCCCGGTGAACGGGTCTCGTTGTGGAAGCTCTCGTTTCGGCATGGGCGAGGACATGACGCAAGCGTGTGTTACGTGTCGATGCTGGGCGGGGCACACTCACGAGCTGGCGAAATCTCCGCGAATCCCCTGAATCCTTCTCGTGAGACGCATAGGGTGCCTCTCGAAAAGAGAGGAACAGTTCGGCCGAGTGAGAGGGTGGGGCAGATGGCGGGAGACGAACTCGAGGACACAGGAACCACGTTGCCGCGCAGGCAGCTTGGTCGATTGCTGCGAGAGGCGCGCACAGCAACGGGAATGAGCCTGGATGAGGCGGCGGCGCTCGTGCAGTGGAGCAGACCGACGCTGAGTCGCCTCGAACGAGGTGAGACCGAAAAGGTAAGGATCAGTGACGTTTTGTCGCTCTGCGAGGTGTATGGACTGCCCGAGGAGCGTACAGCGGTTGCACGAGGGCTTGCCGAACAGGCTCCCGTCAAGTCATGGTGGCATACGTATACCGATCTGATCCCCGCGTGGGCCAACCTGTATGTCGGATTAGAGTCCAGTGCAAAGGGTTTGACGATCTTTCAGCCGCTGATCGTGCCCGGCTTGTTTCAAACCGCAGACTATGCGCGAGCCGTAGACAGGCTCTACTTTCCGGACGATACCGACGATGAGATCGAACGCCGTGTGCAAGTGCGAGTGCAGCGGCAGCACATTCTGACCCGCTCGCGGGAACCCACCGCAGTGTCAGCCATCTTGCATGAGAACGTGCTGCGGACAGTGGTTGGCAATCAAGCGCTTATGTCCGCGCAAGCGCGCCATATCGCGGACATCAGCACACGCGACAACATCGAGATCCGCGTGATGCCATTCCGTGCCGGTATCCCGCTCGGGGCAGCGTCGCCACCGTTCACCGTCATGGACTTCGGTCGTGATGCACGCGGTAAACAGGTCGTTGAGCCACCTCAGGTCTACTGCGAGGGTTACGCGGGCAGCGCCTATCTTGAGAGGAGGGTGGATGTGCTGACGTTTCGCAAGGCGTTCCGGAAGCTTCACCAGGCGAGCATGGACCCTCGTCCGAGCCGCGACATGTTAAGAGAGATTGCAGCAAGGAGATACGAGAAATGAACGTTGATCTGACCGGCGCTCGGTGGTTTAAGTCGAGCCGCAGCCAGGGGGGAGCCGACTGCGTAGAGGTTGCCTTCCTGGGAGAAGGGCATGTCGGAATCCGAGACTCCAAGAACCCGACTGGTCCGGCGCTGGTCTTCACGCCCGACGAGTGGGACGCCTTCACCGCTGGCGTGAACGACGGCGAGTTCGACCGCGCATAGGTTGCGGCAGTAGAGCGGCCCCCGAGAATCCAAGAGATTCAGCGGGGGCCGTTTTGGGTATCCGGCCGGGCCATCCGTTCCGAACCGGTCGGCGTCCGCCTGCCGCGCTTCGGACTACTTGTTCAGGAAAATGCCTGCGATATCCGCCCTTTTGATCGGGGTGTCCTGATTGACCTGGGCACCGCACAGCAGGTCGACCTGAATCATCGTGGCATCGACCGCCGTGCCCGCGGGCTCGTGATCGTTATTCGTCTGCTGCTTGATGAATTTCGTGATCGTCGTGCGCTTGGTGTCCTGATCCTGTTTGACATAGTCGCGGCAGGTCGTGTCGCCACCCTGGTTGAGCGCCCGCTCGATATCGGTGCAACCGGCCAGCAGTGCCGCGACCGCCGCGATCCCGAGTCCGGTGCGTAAGAGCGTGGTGCGCCTACCCGTCGCCCGACCGCCACCCCTCATCGAATCGCTTCGCGATGCTGCACTCATGGATCCTCCTCGCGGTTCTGCGGGCGGCCATGCCCACGACGACGCGTATAGCCTAGGGCAACGGGCGGTTACGGTCGGAACGTGCGCAGCGGCACCATCATCTCCGCCGATGTGAGCGAACCATGATGGCCGATCAGCATGGATTCCAGCGGTTCGATGCCGGTGCGCACGACACCACGCAGACCACGGGCCGCGACCACGAGATCGCCGATGCGCTCGGCGATATGCGGTGCCACAGTGGGGCCGAACAGGCCGCGATCGATCGCTTCGGCGCGGGGAATGACATCGAAGTCGGCGCCCAGGTATTCCTGCCAGATCGCCGCCACATCGTCGGTCGCGCCGTCGACGGTGAAGACGTGGCGGGCGCGCGGCTCGCCGCCTAGTAGGCGTACGCCCTCGCGCAATACCTCGGTGGTGTCGTAGTCGATGCGGTCGGCGAGCTCCACCATGCCGTGGTCTGCGGTCACGATGAGCGCGGCATCGGGTGGCAGATGTTCGGCGATGGTCGCGGCCAGCTGATCGACGTGCGCTAGCTCCAAAAGCCAAGCGTCGGAGGAAGGCCCGCGCACGTGACCGGTCGTATCGAGGTTGCCGTGATAGGCGTAGACCAACGAGCGTGGGCCCGCGCGCAATGCGGTGGCGACGCCGTCGACGAAATCGCCGACGGAAACATAGGGGCGGAATTCGCAGCCGCGAAGCACGGCCCTGGTCAGCCCGGACCCTGCTTGGAGCCGCGGCGCGACCTGTGTCACGGCGATTCCGCTGGCAGCGGCCCGCTCGAAAACCGTGGCGGTGGGCTGGAATTGCTCCGGCACCAGCTCGTGCAGCAGGTCGATCTTCGGTCCCGCGCCGTGTAGCCGCCAGGTCAACGCGTTCACCAGCCGGTCGTAGCCGGGGACGTGCATGAGATATCCGGTGAACCCATGTTCGCCGGGCGGCACACCGACGCCGAGTGAGCTCAGACTGACGGTGGTCGTGCTCGGGAAACCCGCCGTCAGCGTGCGTTGCGCCAATGTCGACAGGAACGGCGCCGCATCGGAATTCGCGGCGAGTGCCTCCGCGCCGAGACCGTCGACCAGCAGCACACAGATCCGGTCCGCGACGAACTCGAGACCGAGCCGGTCGACCTCGCCGGGCACACCGAACCCGGCGAGGAGGGAGGGGAAGAGGTCGGCGAGGGAGCCCGTGCCGTAATGCGGAAGCACTGCGTCTCGAAGCGACTCCGTGGGGTTTGGTGGTCGGGAGGCAGGCAGGTCGAACACGAACTCGAGGGTACTCAGGCCTGGCCGGTCTCGAATCGGCTGATTTTGCCGTCGCGCACGGTGAAGCGCCAAGCGGTACGCATCGAGCCCCAGCGGGTATTCGTATAGTCGGCAACCAGTTCGGTGCCACCGTCACCCACGGCTTCGACGTTCATGCGCCCATTGCTGCCGAAGATTTCAGAGTCGGTCCACAGGGTGAGATTGCGTTCCACACCGTCATCGGACATGGTCGCATCGTCGGTGAGGATTGCGTAGAAGCGGTCCTGATCGTTGTCATTGAGCGCGGCGACGAATTCCTGGACCGTTGGATCGAGCGGCTGTGTCATCGGAACATCCCTCTCGAAGAGTACGGGTGCATCGGACAGCAAACGTTCGGCTTCACTCTAGTGCTGAGTGCGCCCGCCCGGGTATCACGCGCCGGGGTCAACGAGTGTGATGAAGGTGCGTGATGTCCTCGACCAGCTTCGACGCGGCGGTTCCGAGTTGGATGCTGCGTTCTTTGAGCTGGCCATCCAGCCACAGCGAGGCCATGTCGTGCGCCAGACTCCACCACATGACGGCCGGCGTGTCGACCCTATCGGCGGGTAGCAATCCGACAGCGACCGCATCGGCGATGGTGTCGGCGAGGATATCGAAGGCCGCATCGCCGGCATCAGGATGCTTATCGGGTTGTGAAAGTTCCGGGCGGAACATGAGACGAAGTAGCTCGATGCGCCCGCTGCGGGCGACGGTGCTGGATACCGCGGAGAGTTTGATCGAGTTCGGCGTCGTGCCGCGGCGGCCGGTGCATCGTCGCGTCGGACAGCCATACCTGCGTAGGGGCGGGCCATGCTGATCGCAACACTCGTCATCGGCACTATCGGATTGACGCAGCATTGGTTGGAAAGAAGGACATCAGAGACGAAATCCGTTGCGCCGCAGTGATGAAATCCCGTGCGGCCGATCGTCGGGTCGGCTAGGTCGCGGCGACCGGGTCCGGTAGTGGCGGCGACTTCGGCCGGGATGTTTTGGCGGGACTGATCCTCGCGCCCTGCTGATCGACAGTTGGACGCGCACGCTGGTAGACAGGAAAGGGTGACGGCTGCGCGAGGCAAGTTCCGATTCGGTGTCACTCTGCTCGCTCCCGCTTCGCGGGCCGAGTGGGTACGAAAGTGTCGCAGGGCCGAGGAACTCGGCTACGACGTCGTCGGTGTGGCCGATCATCTAGGGTTGCCGGCACCGTTTCCAGCCATGATTCTCGCGGCCGAGGCAACCGAACGGGTTCGGCTGACCACCTTCGTATTGAATACGCCGTTCTACAACGCCGTGCTCTTGGCGCGCGAGGCAGCCACGGCCGATCAGCTCACCGATGGACGGGTCGAATTGGGACTCGGAGCCGGATATGTCCGAGAGGAATTCGAAACAGCCGGAATCACTTTCGAGAGCGCAGGCAAGCGGGTCGAGCAGTTGGCGACGACCGCCGCGACTTTGCGGCGGTTGTTCGCCGATCCGGAGTATCAGCCGCGTCCCGTGCAACCCGCGGGCCCGCCGCTCGTCATTGCCGGTTGGGGTGATCGGCTGCTGCGGGTCGCGGCCGACCACGCCGATGTCATCGCGCTCCCCGGTGCCGCCCCGGCCTACAACGGTGGACCACTGCAGTTCGTCGGACGCGACGCCACCGATGCGCGGATGGCATACCTGCGCGAGTTGCTCGGGGCACGAGCAGAGGCTGTCGAACTGAATATCCTGCTACAGCGTGTAATTCCGCCGGAGGAACGGTCGGCCGCGCTGGAACTGTACGGTCCGCATCTGCCCGCCGATGTCGCCGACCGGCCCGAGGAGTTGCCCGCATTGCTGATCGGGACGCCGAAGGAAATGGCGCGGCAATTGGAAGAGCGCCGGGAGCGGTTCGGATTCAGCTACGTCACCGTGCTCGAGAGCAGCATGGAGCCGATGGGCGAGGTCATCGAACTGCTGCGTTGAGTGCAGCACTCGCCACGGCAACTCAGTCCGGAACGTGATGCGCGGCGAGCCAGTCCGCCGCACGTTTGTGCGAGGCCCGGCTGAGCCAGGCATCCTGGATGATCTCGGCCAACTCCTGCTTGCCGAGTTCGCCGATGCGGCTGCCGCGCACCAGCACCGACAGATGCCCGTCGAAATGCGGGGTGGTGAAGAATGGTGAATCCGGATCCTGCACCAGGGCCAATTTGTCCGACTCCGAGGGCACCCAGATCACGATCACATCGGCATAACGCTCACCGGTGTCCGGGTCGAATGCGTCGGGGCGCGGGTTGCGGAAGAACACAAAGGATTTGCCGCCGACCTGGTAAACCGCATTACCGTGCGGCCCGTCCACCCGGTTGACGAACGGCATGCCGGTGGCCAGTTCGTGCACGTCGGAGACTTTGGCTCGTCGCGAAACCCTCGCCATATCAGCAGCGTAGACCGTGCCCGTACCGCTCACTCAAATCTTCAATGCAGAACGGTCGGTTTGTCGCCGAGCTCTCGACTGAACCTATATGCGTACGCCATCATGAGATAGCGAATGTGAGCTCACACTAAAACGATGGGGTTACGAGGTGGCACAGTTCCGCACCCTCACCCAACGCCGGGCCGCACTGGAAAAGGAATGGGCCCGTTGGGCGACGGCTCCCAGCAACACCCTGCGCATACCCGCGGGCTCGACCTCGCTACGCACTGAGGTCGTCGAATCCTGGCAGCGGTCATTGACGACCGTTGATCCGAATCGCACCGAGGCGCCCAGTCTGGGCGATATCCGCGACCGCTGGGCCGAATCCCCACTGCGCCAACCCATCACCGAACTCGCCGGTGATCTGCGCGGGATCGCCGAGGACTCCGGATATCTCGCCGTCGTCACCGATGCGGCGGGCACCGTCCTGTGGTCGTGCGGCGATCGCGCGCTGCGCCGACAGGCCGAGGAGGTGAACTTCGCGCCCGGCGGCTGCTGGGACGAAAGCCATATGGGCACCAACGGATTGTCGCTCGCCCTGTACGGCGACCGCCCGACCACTGTCTTCGCCGCCGAACATCTGGTCGCGGCGCTACACGGCTGGGTCTGCTACTCCGCACCGATCCACACGCCCGACGGCCGACAGGTCGGTGCGCTGGATCTGTCCAGTTCCTGGGACCGCTCGCATCCGATGGCGATGACCTCGGTGCGCGCCCTGGTGACCGCGGTCGAGACGATGCTGCGTGCCGCCGCACCCGATCCCGCCCCCGGCGTCCGGCTCGAATGTCTCGGCGGCGCACGGCTGCTCCGCGATGGCAGGCCCGTTCCGCTGCCACCACGCCACCTGGAGATCCTGGCACTGCTCGCCTTGGAACCCGATGGGTTCACACCCGAACAGCTGCAGGCAGCGGTTTACGGCGACCGTCCGGTCTCCTCCAGCACCCTCAAGGCCGATGTGTCGCATCTGCGTCGCACCACCGGCGGCGAGATCAGCAACCGCCGCTACATGCTGACCGGCCCGGTCTCCTGCGATGCGGTCGACCTGCTGGCCGCAATCCAGGCCGGGGATACCACCTCGGCGGTCTGGCTGTACCGCGGACCACTGCTGCCCGCCTCGGATACCCCTGGTGTCCTGACCTGGCGCGACCATCTGGATGTCGGGGTCCGAACCGCCGTGCTGGCCAGCGATAGCGCCGACCACGCGGTGGCGTTCGGTGAGCGCTCCCCCGGCGATATCGAGGTGCACGAACATGCGTTGCGGCTGCTGCCCGACGACGATGTGCGCCGCGCGGTGGTCGTGGCCCGGTTGCATACCGCGCAGCGCGCCTGAGTTTTCCGTCGCCATCGCGGCGCCAACCTCGCACCAACCTTGTCGGGCGATAGTGGCCCCCGCAGAGATGATTCGCGAGGAGCGCCCACAGATGATCTACGCCAAACCGGGGTCGGCCACCGGCATCGTCAACTACGCCAGTCGCTATGACAACTTCATCGGAGGTGACTGGGCGGCTCCCGTCGAGGGCAGGTACTTCGACAACCCGTCACCGGTCGACGGCGAGATCTTCTGCTCGGTCGCGCGCTCCACCGCATCTGATATCGATATGGCCCTGGAAGCCGCGCACCGCGCAACCGACGAGTGGGCCGCCACCTCCCCGACCGCGCGTGCGAACATCCTCAACAAGATCGCCGACCGGATCGAGCACAGCCTCGAACCCCTGGCCATCGCCGAAACCTGGGACAACGGCAAACCTGTCCGCGAGACCCTTGCCGCCGACCTACCTTTGGCGGTTGACCATTTCCGCTATTTCGCTGGGGCCATCCGCGCCCAAGAGGGCAGCATCGCCGAAATCGATACCGATACGATCGCCTACCACTTCCATGAACCACTCGGCGTGGTCGGCCAGATCATTCCCTGGAACTTCCCGATCCTGATGGCCGCGTGGAAGCTGGCCCCGGCCCTGGCAGCGGGCAACTGCGTGGTGCTCAAGCCCGCGGAGCAGACGCCGGCCTCGATTCTGCTGGTGATCGAACTGATCGCGGATCTCCTACCGCCCGGAGTTCTCAACGTGGTCAACGGGTTCGGTGTCGAAGCGGGTAAGCCCCTGGCCGCCAGCCCGCGCGTGGCCAAGGTCGCCTTCACCGGTGAGACCACGACCGGCAGGCTCGTCATGCAATACGCGAGCGAAAACATCATTCCGGTCAGCCTGGAGTTGGGCGGTAAGAGCCCCAATATCTTCCTGCCCGATGTCATGGCCGCCGACGACGAATTCCTGGACAAGGCCGTCGAGGGTTTCGTGATGTTCGCGCTCAACCAGGGCGAGGTGTGCACCTGCCCCTCGCGCGCGCTGATCCACTCGTCGATCTATGACGAATTCCTGGCCCGCTGCATCGAGCGGACCAAGGCCATCAGGGGCGGTAATCCGCTCGACGACAGCACCATGATCGGAGCCCAAGCCAGTAACGACCAATACGAAAAGATCTTGTCCTACATCGATATCGGCAGGCAGGAAGGCGCCCGCGTGCTCGCCGGAGGGGAAGTACGCAAGGTGGACGGACTGCCGGGTGGCTACTACCTGCAGCCGACGATTTTCGAGGGCACCAACACCATGCGGATCTTCCAGGAGGAGATCTTCGGCCCGGTGGTCGCGGTGACCCGGTTCGACACCGTGGACGAGGCAGTCCGGATCGCCAACGACACCCTCTACGGGCTCGGCGCGG
>NZ_JBEXUI010000079.1:0-12409 GCF_040614395.1 Nocardia sp. NPDC005998
GTGAAAGCCGCCGCCGTGAAAGCCGCCGCCGTGACCGGCCGCCCCACCATGGGCGGCCACGACTCCGGGGGTGGCGATAGCTGCCGGCGGAGCCGAAACGGGATCGGCCTGGGCCGTCGGCGCGGCTGCGATAGCTATTGCTGCCGCTCCCACCGCCAACACCGGTGTGATGTAGTTTCTGATTCGCATGGTTGCGCTCCCTTCAATGGTCTGTATGGACACATTTAGAATCGCGCTCCAGCGAGCCCACGTCGCCACGGCTGACACCCATCCATGCTTCCCGCCAGCCGATATTCCTACCTGCATGCCACCAGCAACCGCGTTGCCGTGGGCAGGTCCCGCAGACTGTGCGGCTGACGGGGCCGCCCAGATCAACAAGCTGATCGACTCGCTGGGCGACATGGCGGCAGTCCTCAACGCAGGCGCACCCCAGGACAACGTGGCGTAGCGGCGACTGCCCAGTGCTGGGTCGGTGCCGACCGTCGCCGGGTGGGTTGAAAGGTTCCCTCGGCCGTGATCGAATTGGAGCACGACGGGATGGTTGGTCGTGGCAGATGCTGGACTGCTTCGCGGTGTCGATCCGCAGGCTGCCACGGGGTAGACGGTGCTCACGACTCTCGAGAAACACCCGTTGTGTTTGTAGGTATTTCGGTCTCGACACGAGCACTGGACTTGTGCTCGCCGCCTGCGCCGGCCGGGTTGTCCACGGTGCCGTATCCGACACCAACCGACGACTTGGCTTACCAACTGCCTTCGGCGAGGTGGAGCCAGGTTCAGCCACCGATTATGCGGCCCACGACCGCCACGCCCGCCGACGACGCACAACGCTCCGATGGGGGCTGCGGCTCTATGTCTGTGGAAGAGGAGAAAAATGTCCGAGCCGAACTACACAACCGATGCCGCCGGAATTCCGGCACCGAGCGATGACCATTCCTTGACAGTTGGCCCGGATGGCCCGATTCTCCTGAACGACGCGTATCTGATCGAAAAGATGGCGGCGTTCAATCGTGAGCGCCTGCCGGAACGGCAACCGCATGCCAAAGGCGGCGGGGCGTTCGGCACGTTCGAAGTGACCAACGATGTCAGTGCCTACACCAAGGCCGCTGTGTTCCAGCCCGGCAAGCGAACGGAAGTGCTGGTGCGGTTTTCCGCGGTCGCCGGTGAACAGGGATATCCCGACACCGTGCGAGATCTGCGTGGGTTCGCCGTGAGGTTCTACACCGAGCAGGGCAATTTCGACCTGGTCGGCAATAACACACCCGTCTTTTTCGTGCGGGATCCGATGAAGTTCCAGGATTTCATCCGGTCACAGAAGCGGCGCGCCGACAACAATCTGCGCGATAACGACATGCAATGGGATTTCTGGACCCTGTCGCCGGAATCGGCGCACCAGGTGATCTGGCTGATGGGAGATCGCGGTATCCCGGCCACCTTCCGGCACATGAACGGGTACTCCAGCCACACGTACATGTGGATCAACGCTGCCGGCGAACGGTTCTGGGTCAAGTACCACCTAAAGACCGATCAGGGCATCAAGTTCCTCACCCAGGACGAAGCCGCCCATATGACCTCGATCGACATGGACTACCACCAGCGTGATCTGTGGAAAGCGATCGACGGCGGTGAGTACCCGAGCTGGACCCTGAAGATGCAGATCATGCCGTTCGACGACGCGAAGACCTACCGCTACAACCCCTTCGATCTCACCAAGGTATGGCCGCACGGCGATTATCCGCTGATCGAGGTCGGCAAGATGACCTTGAACCGTAACCCGGCCAACTACTTCACCGACATCGAAGAAGCGGCGTTCGAGCCCAATAACGCAGTACCCGGCACGGGCCCAAGCCCCGACAAGATGCTGCTCGGGCGCTGGTTCTCCTATGCCGATGCGCACCGACACCGGATAGGTATCAACTACAAAGAACTACCGGTCAATTCGCCACACGGCACGGAGGTCCGATCGTGGGCGAAAGACGGCGCCATGCGCCACCACAACCCAGGCGATCCGGTGTATGTGCCCAACTCGAAGGGCGGACCGCACGCCGATCCCGCGGTGGCGGGACCGCCCGCGAGTTGGTATGCCGACGGCGAGATGGTGCGAACCGCCTACACGCTGCGCGCGGACGATGACGACTGGGGACAGGCTGGCACCATGGTCCGCACGGTTCTCGACGACGCCGCCAGGACACGACTGGTCAACAACATCATCGGACACCTGCTCGACGGCGTGAGCCCACCCGTGCTCACCAGGACGTTCGCATACCTGCACAACATTGATAAGGATCTCGGTGACCGAGTCGAACAAGGAGTGCGGGCCAAGCAGGCGCTACACGAACCGACCGCCGCAGAGCGACCGAAAGTTGGCCACACAAAGTAGGTGAAAAACCAACCCCCGCCGGTTACCGGATCGCGAGATCGGCGCAGCGCGAGGAGCATCGTCATGACCGAGCACATCGCAGGAGTCGCGATCCCCGACCGTCGACTGGTGACGGAGGCCACCGAACTGGTTCGCAGCAGTGCTCCGCCATTGCTGTTCCACCACTCCCGGCGCGTCTATCTGTTCGGGATGCTGCAAGGGCAGCGGCGCGGGCTGCAGCCCGATCCCGAGCTGCTGTATGTCGGCGCGATGTTCCACGACCTGGGCCTGACCGATACCTACCGCAGCACCACCCAACGCTTCGAAGTCGACGGCGCCGACGAAGCCCGTCGATTCCTCACCGCCCATGGGATCGACGATGACGCGGCACAACGGGTGTGGACCGCCATCGCACTGCACACCACACCCGGCATTCCCGAGCACATGGCCCCCGAGATCGCACTGGTGACCGCGGGGGTCGAGACCGACGTCCTCGGTATCGGCTACCACGACTTGGACCCCGGCGACATCCAGGCGGTCACCGCGGCTCATCCCCGCCCCGACTTCAAGAAGCAGATCCTCGCCGCGTTCACCAACGGTTTCGGCGATCGGCCCGAGACCACCTTCGGAACCGTCAACGCCGACGTCCTTGCCCACTTCCAGCCCGGTTTCACCCGCCCCGACTTCGTCGATGTCATCGAAGCCAGCCCCTGGCCCGAATAGCCACCTGAGGATCAGCGGCGAGGTGATGTCCGCATTGCCTTGTTCCTTGCCTACCCCGTTGCCAACGGCCCGCCGGCGACGGCATTCAGCAACTGCTGTGGGGCGATGTTGAAGGCCGCACTGAGAGTGAGGGTTTCGGCCATTCCCTCGACCAGGAGATTCAGCGAGTTGTTGAGCGCGATGCCGAGGCTGCTCCCGTCGCCGATACGTTCGAGCCAGAGTGTTCGCTGGCCGAGGGCACGGAAGATCGGCTCGACCAACGGCCGGACCGGACGTACGCCCGAGGCGGGGATGAGCAGCTCTCCAGACTCGGCTAGTCCGGGACCGCCGACCACCGGGGCGTCGATGAACAGGATGTTGTTCCGGATGGCGAGGTCGGCGAGACGAGCGCAGTATTTGGGCTCGACAGTGCTCATTTGGATCCAGATCGCTCCAGGAGCAAGAGCCGATAGCGCACCGCCGGGCCGGGTCATCACCTGCTCGACGGCGGCGCCGTCGTCGAACACGGTGATCAACACCTCGGCAGGGGAGGCGGCGATGCTGGAGACCCGGTGTGCGCCAGCGGCGACCAACGCTGCCTCGACCGAGGTTCGATTCCACACCAGCACGTCGAACCCGGCGCGTAGCAGATTCCGTGCGATCGGCGCGCCCATCGTGCCGGTGCCCAGTACCGCCACGGTGCGCACCGAACCGGTCATCACATCGTCTCCGGGGACGGTTCGGCAACCGGCGCGTCTTCGTCGAACGAACCCCATTCGCCGCCCAGTTGCCATGTACCGGACGCGATGTGGGAGACGCGTAGTCCGCTTCTTTCCAATGTTGTGGTCTTCATATCGGCTACTTTCGCCCGGATGGCAAACTTTGTCGCCACGGCTGGCGTCAATAAGTCGTTCCCGCCAGCCGGAATTGCGCAGGTCTTGGTCATGGCAATCACAATGCCGAGCAGTATTCCCGGTAGCCGGAATGCGCGCCGCCCCGTGCTCGAGCAGAATGACCTTCATGATGTCGCCGGTCACGCCGTTGCGCTGTCTCATCGCCGACGTCAGCCCGGCCTTTCTTACCGGGGCCCGCGACCTCCCCGAACAGCAGGGAGCATGGTCGTGGCAGCTGGACCGCATCGGTTCACATCCGTGAATCCGCCGCCGGGCGAAGGGCGCGCCGGCGGCGGATCGAGGTTCGGGCGTTCAGATCTTGCGATTCTCCGACTTGATCATCCAGGCGAGCTTCTCCAGCGAGTCGATGACCTCGTGCAGTAAGTCGCTGGTGCTGGGGTCCTCGGCGTCGACCGCATCATGCACGTCGCGGAGGGTGTCGGTCGCTGCGTAGGTGCGTGTCGTGATCAAGTCGACGACATGGCCCGTATCCAGCTCATCGGCCGGAAAAGGCGGCAGGCTCGTCGTGACTGCGACGGTATCGGATCGCCCGTCCGGTACGGCGTCGAGGGCCCGCATCCGCTCCGCGATGGTGTCGCTGGCTTCGCGGGCGGCGTCAACGAGTTCGTCGAGCTGCAGGTGCAGGTCGCGGAAATTGGTTCCGACCACGTTCCAATGGGCCTGTTTGCCTTGCAGGTGCAGTTCGATGAGATCGACCAGCACGCGCTGAAGGCTGGCCGTCAGCTCAGCTGAGGCCGTGAAGTTACGGATATCGTCGGCGAGACGCCGGCTGACATGGTTTCGACGCGCTGTAGTCATAATTGCGCTCCTTTCTGAGGTGCGTTCCACGGGAACAACCGCCAATTCACTGGAGCGTTTCCAGATTTATGATCGTTGGAGTGATTGATGCCGTCGGGTGAAGAATGCGGAATCCGAGATTTCCGATTCGATCGTGCGTTGTAATTCACGGCGCGCTATCTGCATCCGCACGGCGGAATCCCCTGGGTTGCTTGTGGTATTTGCGGCTGTATACAGATACTTGCGCGGATATGCGGCTGCGTCACTACGGCTACCGTCAATTCCGCGCCTCCGGTCAACGGGTAACCCAGGATGCGGGCCAGCGGTAGGGCGTATCTTCCGGCCGGGCGTGGGCCCACTCGGACGCTCACCAGGCAGCGCGCATCGCTGACGGTCTGTTGCAGCGGACGCGGCCGTCGGTTGTGCGGTTCGACGAGCATCGCGGGACGCTGTGCCGGTGGAGCAGCGGTGGCCGAAGGTCACACTGGTCGCTGTCCGGAGGTCAGCGAGCCTCGAGGAATCTGACGACGGCGAGGACTCGGCGATGGTCCTCGGCGGTCTCCGGCAGATTCAGCTTGGTGAGAATGCTGCGCACGTGCTTTTCGACAGTCCCCTCGGTGACCCATAGCCGGTGGGCGATGCCGGCGTTGGAACGCCCCTCCGCCATCAAAGCGAGCACCTCGCGCTCCCGCGCGCTGAGCACGGCAAGAGGATCGTTGCGTCGCCGAGCCGACACGAGCTCTTGAACGAGGGCCGGGTCGACTACCGAGGCCCCCTTGGTGATCCGTCGGAGAGTGTCGATGAAATCCTCCACGTCGGTGACCCGACTCTTGAGTAGGTAGCCGATCCCACGACCACTGGCCAGCAGCTCCATCGCATGCTCGACGTCGGCATGCGCCGATAGCATGAGGATGCCGACTTGGGGGAGTTCGTCGCGGATCACCCGTGCCGCATCGAGGCCCTCGGTGGTGTGCGTGGGCGGCATCCGAACATCGATTATCGCCAGGTCCGGTACTCGGTCCCGGACCAGTGCCAGGAGTTGGGACGCGTCGCCGGCTTGTCCTTCGACGTCGAACCCGGAGCGGATGAGCAGGCTCGCTACACCTTCGCGCAGTAGCACGTCGTCTTCGGCCAGAATCACCCGTAACCGAGTCGGCATCGGGTTGTCATGCTGCGTCATCAGTGGACCGAATTCAGCCATCCTCGACCCCGAAATTCCCCTGCGGCCACTGCACGTACCCCATTACAACGCCCCTGGGCTGATTGTCCTCCAGCATACCGTCAGCACACCGCTACACAGCGGCGGTGAGTGAACGTCGGCGTCCACCACGGTTGCCGCGTATCTCCAGTTGGATGCATCAGCGGTGGCAAGTCATCGATCCGGCTGCGGCACGACCGCCGCGCTCGAACCGGCGGGCGCTACGTCGCACCGCGGTAGCGGGTCAGATGCTGTCGAGCGCTGGGTGTGGGCGCTCACCCTGTCCGCATTGCGAACGGCGGCGTATGCGAGCGAACCGAATTCGGAGCGACGGGAGTCGATCGGCGCTCGGCACCGGCGCCGGGCGCGGGAGGGATGGCGGCTGTCGGCCGAGCCGGAACGGCGCCGAGTCAACTACAAGTCCGCAGTCGGCAGGCGCGGCCCTCGTCCTCAGGTCGGGTGACCCAGGGGTGAGATTCCCCCGGGTCACCCAAACCTCAGAGCATGGCCTTCTCCGGTTGGGTGGTCACCACGATGACCGTGGTGGTGCCGGATTCCAGCGCGAGTCTGAACTCCTTTTCGAGGTCTCCGGTGGATGTGACATCGACGGCGTGGCAGCCCAAACCCCGTGCGACGGAGGCGATGTCGAGGCCCGGTAGGTCGAGCCCGGGCACACCCGGCGTCTCCTCCAGTTCGGCGAAGGATTTGAGGATCGAGTACTCGTGATTGCGCATCACGACGTACACGATCGGCAAGTTCTGTTGTGTCGCGGTCCACAGGCCCTGCACGGAGTATTGGAACGATCCGTCCCCGATCAGGCCGATCACCGGACGCGTGACACCGCGGTCCCGGTCGCCGAGCGCGACACCGACGGCAGCCGGTGCAGCCCAGCCGATACCACCGCTGGCAGTGGCGAAGAACGAGTCGGGCTCGACGGTGGGCAGCCATTCGGCATGTTGGGCCATGGTCGAGGTGGACTCGTTGACGAAGACCGCGTGCTCCGGACGGACCTCGCTGAGAGCCGCGTAGACCTCGGCCGGTGTCAGCGGGCTGCTCGCGTTTTCCGGCAGGCTCCGAGGTCGTGGCATGGGCTTGGGCTGCGCGCGGCCGCTGCCGTCACCCACCAGCTCGGTGAGGAGTTCGATCGACAGCCGGGCATCGCCGAGGAGGCTGTCACCGATACGGGCCGCTGCGGCCGTCGCTGGGTCGTCCGTGATCTGCAACAGTTCGGTCCCAGCGGGGAGGATGTCGCCGGGCACGTAGGGGTAGTAGCGGAAGACCTCGGCCCCGATGACCACGACGAGATCGTGTCCGGCGAGCCGCTCGCCGACGGCCTTGACCGACATGCCGACCGAACCCTGGTACAGGGGATGGTCCTCGGGGAACGAGGCGCGGTCCGGAAGCGGCGGGCTGTAGACCGCGGCCTTCAATTTCTCGGCCAGTGCGATGCCGGCCTGCCATCCGCGCGCGCGGTCCACGTCGGGCCCGAAGATCAGGGCCGGCCGCTGACTGGCGGTGATGCGTTCGGCGAAGCGCCGCAGGCGCTCTCGGTCGGGGGCGTAGGTCCTGCTGACATCACGCAGTACGGCCGGCCCTTCCAGGGGGTGGTTCCAGTCATCGAGCGGGATGGACAGGAACACCGGTCCCGCTGGCGGCTGCACGGCCATCGCATAGGCACGCATGATCGCTTCGGGTACGGCCTCGGCGCGTGCGGGCTCGTAGGACCACTTCACCCACGGCCGTGGCAGGTTCGCCGCATCGAGGTTGGTCAGGTACGGATCGCCGATCAGCAGCTCGCGGTGTTGCTGGCCGGCCGTGACGATGAGCGGAGTGTGCCCTCGGTAGGCGGCGACCAGGTTGCCGATGCTGTTGCCGAGCCCAGCGGAAGAGTGCAGGTTCACCAGCGCCGGACGCCGGGTGGTCTGGGCGAAGGCATCGGCCATGGCGATGACGGATGCTTCCTGAAGACCTAGCACGTAGGTGAAGTCATCCGGGAAGTTCTTGAGGAAGGTCTCCTCGGTGGATCCCGGATTACCGAATACGGTCGTAAGGCCCAGCGACCTCAACAAATCGTATGTCACGCTGTGGACGGTCGATTTCGCGGTCATTTTGGTCAGTCAGCTCCCTTCGCCAGCAGGCGTTAGCAAACCGGGTGAGCTGTCATCGTGTGCGCATCGTCCGGCTGATAAGCCTTTCCAGCCGTATGTCACACAATCCAGTACAGGTTGCCGGCGGCAGGTGTAAGCGCAATGACGAAGAACGATGCTACCCAGAATCAAGATCTTTTACTCAGGGAACGGTCTTCGGAATCTGAGGGCATTGGTGGGAGTGCGACCCGAATCAGCGGTGATCTGACGGTTCATCGGTGAACCACTCGTATTGTCGGGATGATTCCATCGATCGGCTCGGTCGGTGACGCATTCGATAATGCGTTGGCAGAGACGACAATTGCGCTCCACCGGACCGAGGCGGTCCGTGACGATTCACCGTTCCAGCGCGGCCCGCTCAACCGGCTCGCCGACGTCGAGACCCCTTACTGCGGAATGCGTCCGTTGGTTCAATGCCAGTCGGCTCATGCACCCGCTCGGTCGCACACCACCGGTCGAATATGAAGCCAACTGCTGTACACGTCCGCACCGAGCAACCGGCCGGGTTATGCGAGTGACCGGTTGATATCCGGCCTGAGCTGGCACGATACCGCCGCCACCCAGGTACAGCCCCGACGCGAACGGACGTTCTGGGCGATGGGGCACCAGCGGATCGCGCGATGGCGGACCGCGGCCGAACAGCTCCCGGATTCCGGCGAGAATTCGAGAATCGCGATGCGAAGATCATGTGTTAACGGCCCTGGGTGAATTATGCCGATTTGTGAAATTCGCGAACGCGATTCGGTCGACTATATACAAGACGAAAGTCATTGAAAATGAGCGTATTCAGTCGGCGAAACGAGGTGCGAAGATCCCTGCGTGATGCCGGTTTTCATTCGACATCTGATACGCCGCGGCGGGATCCCGCGATAGTCAAGTATGCCGCCAACTGCCTTGCTCAATTCGGTGATTATTTCGCCGTCGAATTCCGAACGCCGGGTACACGCACGCCGCCCATTCGACTTGGACCGGCCGTGGTCGGCGCTGGAGGAGGCCAAATGACCGTTTTGCGACCACAGTTTCATCCCGAGCGGGGATCGAGCGCAGACACCGAGCCGGACGTGTCGGTAATAGAGCAAGTGCCGCTGTCTGCCGGGCAGCGGGCGTTGTGGCTGGCGCAGAAATTGAGTCCGGATGTGCCGATATCAGAGGCACAGTACGTCGAGTTGCGTGGCGATCTCGACGTCGATCTGCTGCGCGAAGCAGCGATGCGGGCCGGCCACGAGTTCCAGTCGGGATATCTGCGGCTGGTTGAGGTCGACGGCGAGCCGTACCAGGTGTTCGACCCGTCGCTCGAGTCGCCGGCGCCGGTGATCGATATGCGCGGTGAACCGGATCCCGTCGCGGCGGGGTTGGAGTGGATGCATCGGGAGTACACCACTCCGCTCGACATGACCAGAGACCGCTTGGTGGGAACGGCGATCGTGCAGGTCGGGGAGCAGCATTACCTGCTGTACAGCAGAATCCACCACGTCGCGCTGGACGGTTACGCCGGAATGATGATCATCAACCGGATCGCCGAACTGTACGGGGCGGCGCTGGAGGGCCGGACGGCGGAGCCGAACCGGGCCGCGGATGTGCGCGCCCTCTACGACGCCGACCGCAGCTACCGGGAGTCGAAGCGGTTCACCGACGATCAGGAATATTGGGTGAACAGACTCGCCGACGTCGGGGACGAGTCCAGTCTGGTCGCCGGGCAGGCACCCGCCTGCGCGAACAGTACAGTCGCGAAGGCCGAACTGTCGCCGACGACGGTGCAGCGGATCGAGCATGCCGCGAAAGCGTTGGACGCGAGCCCGGCCGCGGTGGTGATCGCCGCGTTCGGCTGCTATCTGGCGCGGATGACCGGTCGCGACGACGTCATGGTCAATATTCCCGTATCGGGTCGCACGAACGCCGTGCTGCGGCGGTCCGGCGGGATGTTCGTCAATGTCGCTCCGCTTCCGCTCACCCTCGATTCGGGCGACACCGTGACGACGGTGACGCGGCGGGTGCAGTCCGATCTGGTGGGGGCGTTGCGGCACCAGCGGTGCGGCCTGACCGATATTCGTGCTGCCGTCGGATACCAGGGCGGACTGCGGCGTTTCGCGGGTCCGGTGGTGAATGTGATGTTCTTCTACCAGGAGATCCGGTTCGGATCGGTGCCTGGGGAGTTCCATATCCTCAGTTCGGGGCCGGTCGACGATCTGCTGGTCGACCTGTATCAAACCGGGGAGCCGCCGCGGACGATCTTGCACTTGCTGGCCAATCCCAACCTCTATACCGACTCCGAACTCTCGGCGCATTGCACGAGGTTCGAAGAGTTTCTCGACGCGTTCGCCGCCGCGCCGGACACTGCGCTCGAGCAGGTTCACCCCGAAAGCGTTGGCGAGGGCGCTCGGATCCGCCGCCGCCGGGAGAATCTGGCGTTCTGGCGGGAAACACTCGCGGATCTGCCCGAGAACCTTCCGCTGCCGTTCGACCGGCCGCGGCCGGTGGTGTCGTCGAATCGAGCGGCCACGGCGAACTACGCGCTGCCTGCCGAGTTGGTTCGGACGGTGGAAGGGTTTGCCCAGCAGCACAGTTCGTCGCTGTTCACCGCCATCCATGGCGCGTTGGCGGTACTGCTCGCCCGGTTGAGCGGCACCACTGACATTCCGATCGGCACACCGATTGCCGGGGACGGTGCCGCGGCGCGCGTGGTGTTGCGCACCGAGATCGATCCCGCTGAATCGTTCACCGAACTACTCGGTCGGATCGAACAAGTCGATGCGGACGCCTTTGAGCACGCCGACGTTCCGTTCGAGCAGGTGGTGGACCAGCTGGTGCCACAGCGGTCCCAGTCCAGACATCCGCTGTTTCAGGTGCTGTTGGCGTTGCGGAATCAGGAGCCGGTGGGGTCGGCCCTGTCCGATTTCGAGCCGCAGGTGGTCGACCCTAGCGATCAAACGCCTGGATTCGATCTGCAATTCATCCTGTCGGAAGATCATGACAGCGGCTATATGACCGTCGCGGTCACCTACGCCACCGACCTGTTCGACGCCACGACCATCGATTCGCTTGCGCATCGGTGGATTCGGATTCTCGAGTCGATCGTCACCGATCCGACTGTTGCGGTCGGGGCGATCGATGTGCTCGAGCCTGCCGAACGAGCCGATCTGCTGACCCGCTCCGGCACACCCTCGGCACCGCCCACCACGCTGCCCGATTTGCTGACGGCAGCAGTCGCGTTCGATCCTGACGGCACTGCGATCGTGTTCGATGGGCAGCGGTTGAGTTATCGGGAGTTGGACGAGCGCTCGAATCGGTTGGCGCGGTTGCTGATTCGGCGTGGTATCGGGCCGGAGGATGTTGTCGCGATCGGTATTCCGCGATCGGCGGATTCTGTTCTCGCGGTCTGGGCAGTCGCCAAAACGGGGGCGGCGTTCCTGCCTGTCGATCCGACTCATCCCACCGAACGCATCATCCACATGATGACCGATGCGGATGCAACGACCGGTCTGACCGTGACATCCGTCCGCGCGCAACTACCTGACAGCACCGACTGGCTTATTTCGAATTACCTCGACTCAGCCGAGGACAACCACGACGAGACCGACAGTAGTCCGATCACCGACAGTGATCGGGTTCGTCCGTTGCGGATCGACGATATCGCCTACGTCATCTACACCTCCGGATCGACCGGGCTGCCCAAGGGCGTGGCGGTCACCCACCGCGGTCTGGGGAATTTCGCCGCGACACACCGGGATGCGATGGGCATCGAATCCAGCTCCCGCACACTGCATTTGGCTTCACCCAGCTTCGATGTCTCGGTGCTGGAAACGGTCTTGCCGCTGCTCGGCGGCGCGGCCATGGTCATCGCCCCCACTGATGTCTACGGTGGCGACGAACTCGCCGCACTACTCGACCGCGAACATGTCAGCCACGTCCTGATCACTCCTTCGGCGTTGTCCACCATCGATCACACCCGTTGGCCGCTACCGGATCTGAAGTATCTGATGGTCGGTGGCGAGGACTACGGCAGCGAGTTGGTCCAACGCTGGGGCGGCGACCGCACGGTGCTCAACGAATATGGGCCGACCGAAACCACTATCGCCGCGACGCTGAGCGCCCCCATGACGGCAGAGGAACTGGTGAGCATCGGGCACCCGGTCTGCGGTGCCTCGACCTGGATCCTCGACCAGCGCCTGCAACCCGTTCCGGCGGGTGTGGCGGGTGAGTTGTATGTCGCGGGTGATCTGCTCGCCCGCGGATACCACCACCGAGCGGACGTGACAGCCGAACGATTCGTGGCCTGCCCCTGGCTACCCGGCCAACGCATGTACCGCACCGGCGA
>NZ_JBEXUI010000080.1:0-12361 GCF_040614395.1 Nocardia sp. NPDC005998
TTGGATTTCAGAGGTGTGCTCTTCCGTTGTGGTCGGGCGACGGGTGGGCCTCGCGTCCGAGCCGTCGAGACTCGCGACTGCGTCGCATGCGCTTCGACGACTCGGACGCGAGACGGGCCGCGAACGTCGCTCGTAAGACTCGCTCCGTGGTGGGGCGCCTGAGGTGGGGTAGTTCGGCGCCGGAGGTGTGCCGCCCGGCGGTCGAGGCTAGTGCCTGCGGTGTATGCGCTTCGACGACTCGGGCGCGAGACGGGCCGGGAACGGTCGCTCGTAAGACTCGCTCCGCGGCGGGTACCGAAGCGGCCGGGCTGCGAACTGATCGCAAACCGGACTGCGAGGCGCGGGCAATCCGGTACCAGTGGCCGAGATCGATGGCTGCGGCACAGGTACTTCGACGGCTCGGATGCGAGACGGGCCGCGAACGTGGCTCGTAAAACTCGCTCCGTGGTGGTTGCGAGAGGCCGCAGACGACCGTCTCGATACGCTGTACAAATGACTGATTGGCAGGCGTTTACCGTTGCAACCAAAGACCATGTCGCGCAGGTCACACTGACCGGTCCCGGCAAGGGCAATGCGATGGGTCCGGACTTCTGGCGGGAGCTGCCGGAGATCTTCCGCGGCCTGGACGCGGATCCCGAGGTGCGTGCCATTGTGCTCACCGGTTCCGGGAAACACTTCTCCTATGGACTCGACCTGCCCGCGATGGCCGGGATGTTCGGTCCGCTGCTGGCGGATAGGGCACTTGCCGCGCCGCGCACCGACTTCCTCTACGAGGTGCGCCGGATGCAGGCCGCGGTGACCGCGGTGGCCGATTGCCGCAAGCCGGTCATCGTCGCGGTCTCCGGCTGGTGCATCGGTGGTGGGCTGGATCTGATCGCCGCCGCCGATATCCGCTATGCGAGCGCGGACGCCAAGTTCAGCCTGCGCGAGGCGAAGGTCGCGATCGTCGCCGATATCGGGTCGCTGCACCGGCTGCCCGGGATCATCAGCGAGGGGCATCTGCGCGAACTCGCCTACACCGGCAAGGACATCGACGCGTCGCGCGCCGAGAAGATCGGCCTGGTCAATGACGTATTCGCCGATCAGGACGCGGTACTGGACGCGGCGCACACCACTGCGCGCGAGATCGCCGCGAACCCGCCGCTGGTGGTGCAGGGCGCGAAGGATGTGCTCGAGCAGCGCACCAAGGATCAGGTGGCGGCCGGGCTGCGCTATGTGTCCGCGTGGAACTCCGCATTCCTGCCGTCCGAGGACCTGACCGAGGCCATCCAGTCGGTCTTCGAGAAGCGCGCCCCGGAGTTCAAGGGCCGGTAAAGGCCGTTTAATTGCTTGCCCTAGCCGCCAGGTCGTCTACATACTTGTATCACGCAACTAATTGATTGACGCAAGTAAAGGTGAGTCCAGTGGATGAGGACGAGCGGTCGGTCGACACGATCGCAATTCAGCTCACCCGCCTGCAGCGGATCCGTGATCGGACCGCGGCGCAGCTGCGGACCAGGGACGGCGTGGATCCCGCGGCATTCGCGATCTTGTTCCGGCTGCTCTGTGACGGGCCGATGCGCTCGGGCGCACTCGCCGACGCGGTGCATTCGGATGCGTCGACGATCAGTCGACACGTCGCCCACCTGGTCGAGCGGCAACTGGTCGAACGGCAGGCCGATCGCAATGACGGTCGCGCCACCGTGCTGGTCGTCACCGAACTCGGTCGCGAGGTCGCCGAGCGGATCCGCAGGCGCAGGCACGAAAACCTGACGCGGGTAATGGCGGCTTGGACGCCGCGGGACCGGGTCGCCTTCGCCGGGCTGCTGCGACAGTTCGTCGACGACTACGAGCTGGCCAAGCCCGCCATGCTCGCGGCCATCCGCAACGACGAGAACCTGTACAGATTCGAGATGGAGAAAGACTCGTGACAGCACCGGCCACCGTGGAGGAGTCCACGGGTTTCACCCACCGGCAGATCCTGACCATTCTCAGTGGTCTGATGCTCGGCATGCTGCTCGCGGCATTGGACCAGACGATCGTCTCCACCTCGATCCGCACCATTGCCGACGATCTCAGCGGCTATTCGATGCAGGCGTGGGCGACCACCGCCTATCTGATCACCGCGACGCTCGCGACACCGCTGTACGGCAAGTTGTCCGATATGTTCGGCCGCAAGCCGTTCTTCATGGCGGCCATCTCGATCTTCGTGATCGGTTCGCTGCTGTGCACGATGGCGCAGTCGATGTACCAGCTGGCGGCGTTCCGCGCATTCCAGGGACTCGGTGCGGGTGGTTTGATGTCGCTGGCGCTGACCATCCTCGGCGATATCCTCAGCCCGCGTGAACGCGCCAAGTACCAGGGGTACTTCCTGGCGGTATTCGGCACCTCGAGCGTGATCGGCCCGGTGCTCGGCGGTGTGCTCGCCGGACAGGACACCATTCTCGGGGTCAGCGGCTGGCGCTGGGTCTTCCTGGTGAATGTGCCGGTCGGCCTGATCGCGCTCGGCGTTGTCTCCAGGGTGCTCAAGCTGCCGAAGCGGCCGCACTCCACCGACCGAGTCGACTGGTGGGGTGTGCTGGTGCTCGCCATCGGCATGGTACCGCTGCTCATCGTCGCCGAGCAGGGCCGCGAATGGGGTTGGGGCAGTGAACGATCCATTGTCTGCTATGTGATCGGCGTGCTCGGCGTCATCGGGTTCGTGCTGGTCGAGAAGACGATGCGGGATAAGGCACTGATTCCGCTGCGGATGTTCGCCAATGGGACGTTCGCACTCGGCGTGCTGATTTCGTTCGTGGTCGGCGCCGCCATGTTCGGCGGAATTTCGCTGCTGCCGCAGTACCTGCAGGTGGTGCGCGGGGCGAGCCCGACGATGGCGGGTCTGCAGATGCTGCCGATGGTGGTCGGCATGATGACCGGCTCGATTGTTTCCGGCCAGTTGATCTCGCGGACCGGGCGCTACCGGATCTTCCCGGTCATCGGTGCGACCATGCTGACGCTGGGCCTGTTCCTGTTGCATTTCCTGAATGCCGACAGCCCGCTGTGGGTCGCCATGATCTTCATGGTCTGCACCGGATTCGGGCTCGGCAATCTGATGCAGCCGCTCACCGTGGCGCTGCAGAATGCGTTGCCGCCCAAGGATATGGGCGTCTCCACCGCCGCGGCGACCTTCTTCCGGCAGATCGGCGGCACCCTGGGTGTCGCGGTATTCCTGTCGATTCTGTTCGCGCAGCTGACGCCGAATATCTCCACCGAGATGCAGTCCGCGGCCACCGATCCGGCGTTCCAGCACGCGGTGGCCGAGGGTGCCCAGAGCAGCAATCCCGCCGATGCCGCGCTCGCGAAAGGTCTACTCGCGCATGACACTTCGGCGGCCGGTGGGGTGCTGAAGGACAGCTCGATCGTGCAGCAGCTGAATCCGGAGCTGGCGCGGCCGTTCAAGGTCGGATTCTCCGAATCGATGTCGACGGTATTCCTTTCGGTGACCGGTATCGCGCTGCTCGCGCTCATCCTGGTGCTGTTCTGGAAGGAAGTGCCGCTGCGGATGGTCGGCGGTATCGAGGCGGCCAAGGGTGATGCGGCCAAGGGTGATGCGGCCAATGGTGCCGGACCGGATGTGGTCGAGCGCACCGAATTGTCGACCGTCGGTGGCGAGGCACTGCTATCCGAGGATGCGGTGAGTTCGACCAACGGTGTCGGACCGAGGTCCGGCGGTTCCGCCTGAACCTGTCCGGAGTGAATCGCGCCCGGTCCCGGCAGTCGTCGGGGCCGGGCGCAACTCGTTTCACGGTTCCGGGCAGCAGCGTTCGCCGGGCCCATCGAATCGAGTTGTGGTCAGAGTCGGGTTCGTGACCTGGACGAGGCCGACCGCTGGCTGCGAGCCGGTGCCCGAGCGGTGATCGACAACATCGACACAGCGGGTTCCGAAGTCCCGGTCGGACGCGTTCGGCTCCTCGCGTCCGGCTGCCTAGAGATCGGAAACCCCTTCGGAGTCGGCAAGTTCAGCGATCACTTCGGCGTGGCACGGCTGGGGGAGGCACCAGCATCCGAGGCGGCGGCCGCGAAGAGTTGGGAGGAGTGCCAGGAGATCCGGTCGGCCGAGTAAGTGGGCGCGGTACTTGGCCAGGACTTCTGCACGCGTGCCGTCAGGTCCGGGGCGGAAAGGGCTGGCCATCGGGGATTCCGCCAGATGCCAGCCGCCTCTGGTCATTGCCCGGCCCACGTAGACGACGTCCGCGTAGTCGGGGTCGTCTCGATGGCCTTTGAGGTTCACGACCGTCGTTCGGCTCATGGTCTGCCTTCTTTCGGTGGTCTTCTCGGCCGAACGGCTCAGGAGGCGGTTTGGTCCTGGCCCGCGCTCGAGGGTGTGAGGATCGCGCAAGTGGTCGTGGCATGGGCGTATAGCTTGCCGTCGGTGGTGCTGGTGACCCGTGCCTCAGCCGTCGCCATGGTCCGGCCGACGTGGACGGTGACCGCCTCGCACCTCAGTTGTCCGTCTCTCACTCGGATGTGGTCCGCCGAGTCCCGTCAGGAGATCTTGACGCCGAGCAGGTCCACGGGTGTGATGACCGGAGCCGCGCTGAGCATGGTTTCCGCAGCGCCCATGAGTGCGGCGGCGATCTCGCCCTTCAGATGCTCCTGACGCCCCTGCTCATCGTTGAACGTGTCGAATACTCCGAAGGTGGTGGCGTCCAGGCGGAACGAGAACCAGGTCACCGTGTGCTGCTCCCGCTCGGCGAGCGTCACCGCATCTCGCAGCATCTCCGCTACCTTGTCGGCGTACTCGGGTTTGGCCTCGATACGGGCCAGCAGACCGATCTTCATCGTGGTCACTCCTTGTCTCGGAAAGCCGCGGGATCTGCGGCTTATAGCAAACCTACGTCGCTGATCAGCGACGGCATCAGTGGCAGAAACGACACTTTTGATATCATTTACGCCATGAAGGTGGCGGTTCTCGTCTACGAGGGGGTGTTCGACTCCGGCCTCGCGGCGATCCTCGACGTACTGGACAGCGCCAATGCGATGGGCGAGGAGGCCGACGTGATGGGCGAGGAGATCGTCGAACCGCCGTCTTGGCACGTGACCACGGTCGGCCCCCAGCCCCAGGTGCGCACCGGAGCCGGACACCTGGTCACGGCCGAGCCCCTTGCGCACGCCGATGCGGCCGATCTGCTGATCGTCCCCGCTCTGGCGGAACGTCGCCCCGCGGCGCTGCTCGACCATGTCGGCGGTGACCAGTCGCTTGCCGTTCGGAACCTGATCGCACGAACCCGGGAACGCGGCGCCGCCATCGCCTCGGCCTGCACCGGCACCTTCCTGTTGGCCGAGGCGGGAGTCCTGGACGGCCTGCGCGCGACGACAACCTGGTGGCTGGCGCCGATTTTCCGCGGGAGGTACCCGGCGGTCCAGCTCGATCAGAGCCGTATGGTCATCGCCTCGGGCGGCGTCACTACCGCAGGTGCAGCCTTCGGACACGTAGACCTCGCCCTGGCGATCGTCCGGGCGAGCAGCCCCGCACTGGCCGACCTGGTGGCCCGCTACCTGGTGGTCGACGAACGCCCGTCCCAGTCCACCTACACCATTCCCAGCGCCCTGGCACAGAACGATCCCACGGTCGCGGACTTCGAACGCTGGGTCCGCGAACGCCTGTCCGAGCCCATCAGCATCCCCGATGCCGCGAAAGCCATCGGCGTCAGCAACCGCACGCTGCAACGCTCCATCCGGCGCACCATGGGAACCTCGCCGATCCGCTTCGTCCAGGACCTCAGGATCCAGCAGGCTTCCCACTTGCTGCGCACCACCGAGCTGCCGCTGGAAGCCATCGCCCGGAGAGTCGGCTACGAGCACCCGAACACACTGCGCGTGCTGCTTCGCGAACGCACCGGCAAGACCACGCTGGCCCTTCGGGGCCTATGACCCGCCCAGAACCGGTTGGCGGCAGGGGCTGAACTGCTGCGGCTGCAGGCGCAGGCTGTCGGTCAGGGAGTTGGCGCGCGTGCTCCGAAACGACGCTGGTGTGCTCTCTCGCTTCGAGAACGGTCGCCGCAAACCTCTCCCTGGTGGCGTGGACTACCGTCGCTTCGTGACGATATTGGGGAAGTGCTGACTATGCGATATGTCAGGTCCGGGATGCGGCGGCTGCCGTCCGCGGTCGGGTATCTGGCGGTCGGCGGCGTGACCTCGGTATTGGCCATGTTCGCGCTGATCGGTCTGCTCTTCGTGGCGGCGCTGAGTCTGATCGGGGTGGGGATTCCGGCGATTCCCGAGGCGATTCGGGTGATCCGGCCCCTGATCGGAGCCGAACGGCGCAGGGCGGCGTGGCGACTCGGTGCGCCGATCGAGGCGGTATATCGGCCGATGGAGGGCGATCTGCGGCAGCGCCTCGGGACGGCATTTGCCGATCCGGCCAATCGCCGCGATATCGGGTGGCTGCTGCTGCATGCGGTGACCGGGATCTATGTCGCGATTCTGGCGGTCGCGTTGCCGGTCAGTGTGGTCAATCAGCTGTTGATTCCGGTGTACTGGCAATTGCTGCCCGCGGGCACGATCGCCAACTTCGGTCTCACCGTCGACTCGTGGCCGAAGGCGGTGCTGAGCATGGTGATCGCGGTGCCGGTCGCCGCGCTGGCCTTGCAACTGCCGATGATCGCGGACTGGCAGGCCATGGCCGCGCGCCTGCTGCTATCGCCCTCGGAGGATGTCCTGCTGGCCGATCGGGTGGCCGCGCTCACCGCGACCAGGGCGGCCGCACTGGATGCGCACGGCGCGGAACTGCGGCGGATCGAGCGTGATCTGCACGATGGCGCGCAGGCCAGGATCGCCGCGGTGATCATGCAGCTCGGATTGGCCGATCAACTGCGCGAACAGGATCCGGAAGCGGCGCAGCGCATGGCCCGCAAGGCGCAGGACACCGCGACCGCCGCGCTCGCGGAGCTGCGTGATGTGGTGCGCAGTGTCTATCCGCCGGTGCTGTCGGATCGCGGGCTGGCCAGCGCACTGTCGGCGCTCGCCGCGCGCAGTCCCATTCCGGTGGTGCTGGATTCGAGCCGGGTGGGCAGGCTCCCGGCAGCGGTCGAGGCCGCGGCCTATTTCGTCATCGCCGAAGCTTTGACGAATGCCACCAAACACTCTGAAGCCCAGTCCATTTCGATTGTGCTCGGCAGTGCCGCCGAGGTGTTGGCGATCGTGATCACCGATGACGGTGTCGGCGGTGCGCGGGAGGCGTACGGCGGCGGGCTGGCTGGCATCCGCCGCCGCGCCGAGGCGCTGGACGGGCGGATGACGCTCACCAGTCCGGTCGGTGGCCCTACTGTGTTGCGAGTGGAGCTGCCGTGCGGGTCATGATCGCCGAGGATGACGCCCTGCTCCGGGAGGGGTTGGTGTTGTTGCTGAATACCGCGGGTATCGAGGTAGCCGCGGCCTTCGACAATGCCGACGACTTCCTCGCCGCGGTGACCGCCGACCGCCCGGATGCGGTGGTCGTCGACATTCGATTGCCGCCGACCTTCACCGATGACGGCCTGCGAGCCGCGGTGCGCGCCCGCGAGCTGCATCCCGGCCTGCCGGTGCTCGTGTTGTCGTCGTATGTGGAGGACTCCTACGCCACCGAACTACTCGGCGACGGTGCCGGTGGCGTCGGCTATCTGCTCAAGGAGCGGGTCGGCAAGGTCGACCGATTCCTCGATTCGCTGCGCCGCGTCGCCGACGGCGGTACCGCTATGGATCCCGAGGTCATCTCGCAATTGTTGGTGCGGCGCAAGGCGGATGATCCGTTGGCCGCATTGACCGCGCGGGAGCGGGAGGTGCTCGCATTGATGGCGGAGGGGCATAGCAATACCACCATTGCCGAGCGGTTGGTGGTCACCGAAGGTGCTGTGCACAAACATATTCGGAGTATTTTCGCGAAGCTCGGATTGGCGGCCGATGAGGTCGGTCATCGGCGTGTGCTCGCCGTGCTCGCGTATCTGAACGCGTGAATTCGCCGATCGCCCGAACCACAATGGGGTTCGGGCGATCGGCGTATCGGTCAGTCCGCGTGACAGGTCACGTCCGCAGTCGGGAGCGTGCCGTCGCGAAGGTAGGTGTTCACCACGTCGTAGGTGCAGTTGTTCGGATAATTCCCGAAGATCCAGTGGATCGGGACATCCTGCAGGGTGACCATGCGGGATGCGGTCAGATCTCGGTGCATGGCGACCGCACCCGAATGGGTCGTGCGGGTGTCACCGGTGGACTGCACGATCAGCGTCGGCACCGAATTGCGCACCTGTGTTGGCGATTCGGCGGGCGGAGCCCAGAACGCACACGGTGTCAGATTGTTGACGAAATCGCCGAATACCGGTTGGCTGGCGCGAGCGGCTTCGATATTGCCCCAGTACCAAGCCGGATCCGTTGGTACCGCCACATCGCCGCACATAATGGCGAACTGTGCCGAATTGTCGCGCGGCTGTGCGTTGAGCATGAAGTCCAGCGCCGAGTGCAATTCGGGCGCGAGCTCGACTGTTCTGCCGTCGGCAGCGTCGGCGAGCTGACGTACAGTGGCGGCCAGCGTCGGATACTTTTTCGGGGCGTCCAGCTCGATGAACAGCAGTACCGGCACGATGTGGTCGTCGATGGTGAAGTCGCCGAACCGGATCGGGTCCGCGGCCGAGCGGCGGATCAGTTCCAGCACCTTGTCGCGGACCTGTTGGCGGGTTGCGCCCAGGTGATATTCGTCCTCGTGCGCGGCGGTCCAGTCCGCCCACATGTCCAACGCGGCCTCATTGGCCGGACCCATATCCTGCATCATGCCGACGGGCCCGTACCGGTCCGGATCGGCGGTGCTGTCCAATACGATTCGGTCGCTGCGCTCGGGAAACATCTGGGTGAAGACCGCTCCCAGGTAGGTGCCATAGGAGGTGCCGAAGTAGCTGATCCGCTGCTCGCCGAGCGCACCGCGGATCACATCCATATCCCGCGCGGTATTGCGCGTGGTGAAGTGCCGCAATCGCTCGCCCTCGGTGGTGGCGCAGCGGTTCGCCAGATCGCGCTGTGCGGCTACGGATTCGGCGAAGCTGGCCGCGTCGATACCGGCCGCCTGCAGTCCGTAGCCGTGTGGCCAGTGACAGTCGACCGGTGACGAGCGCCCGACCCCGCGCGGATCGATGCCGATCAAGTCGTAGCTGGCCCGCACATCGGGGGTCATCGCCGCACCGACATCGACCATGAAATCGAGCCCCTCCCCGCCGGGTCCGCCGGAGTTGGACAGCACCACCCCGTGCCGCCGCGCGGGATCGGTCGCGGCCATGCGCGAGATCGCCACGGTGATCGTCTCGCCCTGCGGGGCGCTGTAATTCAGCGGAACGGTCACATCGGCGCACTGGGCGTGCGCTTCGTCCAGCCGCGGGTTGTCACACGATTTCCATTGCAGCGCTTGACTATAGAAGCGCTCCAGGCCCGGACCGTCCGTATCGGCAGGGTTGGCGCAGGCCAGTCCCGTACCCGCGAGCAGAACGGCCAAGCCGGCCTGCACGGCCATCGCCACCTTATTGCGTAGCACTGTCGATCCTCCGTTTCTCGGTCGCATGTTTTCGCTGGTCATCCGCTACAGATGGCGATATCGAATACCTTCTCGACGGCGTCGAAGGCGGTTTGACCGGCGGGCAGTTGGTTCGTGCTCACCACTACCGCGGTCCCGTCGGCGGCGACGCCGGTGCGGACTTCGAAACCGGGAATACTGCCGCCGTGTCCCCACACTTCCTTGCCGCACGGCACGGGGCGGTGGATCAGCCCCAATCCGTAACCCTCGCCGGGGCCGCGGTCGAATGGGACGGTCTGCTGCATCTGCGCGAATTGCGCTGCGGGCAATAGCTTTCCGCTCAACAATGCGATGAAGAATCGATTCAGATCCGATCCGGTCGAGATCATCGCTCCCGCTGTGCCCGCCCATGAGGTATTCAGTTCTGTGAAATCTATTCGCTTGCCATCGATTTCGTGATAGCCCGACGGATGTGGATCGTGAATTCCGGTGTCGCCGTCGGCTGGAAAGTACGTCGCTCGCAAATCGAGCGGTTCGATGATCCTGCGCGTGATCTCCGCGGCGGGCGGTTGACCGGTGACGCGTTCGATCAGCATACCGAGCAGAATGTAGTTGGTATTGGTGTAGACCGATTTCGCGCCGGGTTCGAAGTTCGGCGGCATGGTCATGGCCATGCGGACCAGGTCCGCGGGTGCGAACTGCCGTCGGCGGGCGGCATCCGAGGTGGGGTCGATTTGACTGCCGGTGGTTTCCATGCCGCCCTCGGCGCTGCCATGTCCCAAATAGTCGGGCACGCCACTGGTGTGCTGAAGCAACTGCCGCACGGTTATCCGGTTGCCGTCGTTCCCACTGCCCTGCACCACACCCGGGAGATACCGTTCCACGGGTGCGTCGAGTTCGACCTTGTCCTCGGCCGCCAATTGCAGAATCACCGTCGCCACGAAGGTTTTGGTATTGCTGCCGATCCGCACCTGCGCGTTATCGGCGAATGGCGCACCCGTCCGGAGGTCGCCGACGCCCGCGGTCAGCGTGCGGTGCCCGCCCGGACCGTCGATTACCGCCTGCACGCCGGGGAAGCCGCTCTTGACCACCTGCTCCATTGCGGCGGTCAGTTCCTGCGATGGTGTCGCGGTGGTGGATGTCGCGCAAGCCGCGCTGGCCAGGATCGCCGCCACCGCGATTCCCGATAATGCGCACCTGCCGGAATGGCGCCGAAATACCTTCATGAGCAAGTGATTTCCTCCTGTTCGAACGCAGGAGTCATCGTTTGCTCCCTCGCGATTCGAGCCTAGAAATCCGGGCTGGTCGTGCCCATCCCGTGCGCACCCGAATTCCGGGTAGCACCACCTGGTGTCGGTTGGTAGTGCCTGCACTACCAACGGGAGGTGCGCCGAAAACCTCTCGGGCACAGGGCAAGGTGAAGAAGGTGGCGTTGCCCAAGGGGGCGATCTTCGAGCCCTAGGGTCGGCTGTTCAGGGCGCGCGGCGTACCTACGGTTAGCGAGGTAATCAATCAACCTCGCTTTCAGGAGCAGTGAAATGCGAATCAAGTCCTTCATCGCGGCCGGTCTTCTTGCCACCGCCGCCGTCGCCGGGGTGTCGACGGCAGCCACCGCCTCGGCCGCAACGGGCTACTACTACGGCAGCTACGCCACCTATGCGGCATGTGCGTCGGACGGCGCCTCGCCCGCCACCGGCGGCTACTACTGGGAGTGCGTCGACACCTACAGCGGCTGGGATCTGTACATCTACTACTGAGCCGATGCGCTACTCGAATTCGGTGTAACCGCACCGTAAATCGAGCTCGAAGGGACATCCGGATCGACCGGATGTCCCTTTCGCATGTCCGGACACAGAGTCAGGGTGATACCTGCCCCCACTTTTGGGGGCAGGCAGTGTTGCTAACGGCATACGAGGATCATCCGACGAATGGACCATGAGTTCGAAAACTCGTAAGGTTCAACAGTTCTCGGCGCCCAGGCGGAACCGCATCGTCGCGGGTGCGGCTGCACTCGGTGTCGTCGCGAGCGTGACCGCATTGACCGCGCCGTCGGCCTCGGCGACCGTCACCAGCATCGCGATCGCGCCCGGGTTCACCCTCGGGACGCACCGGTACGGAACGACCTGTTCATACACCGTGACCGTGACGGTGGACGACGACAGCCAGACGGTCTACTTCTTCGAGGAAGGCCAGGGGCCCAGCGGATTCGCCGAGGCGAAGCCTTCCGGCGGCGTCGCGAAGGCGACATGGAGTCCGTCCTCGACGAAGATCACCTACATCTACGCCGTCCAGCCGAACGCGTCGGCACAGATCAGGCAGCCCGTTGATGTCGGCACCGGCGTCAATCTCGGATCCGCCTGCGTCGCTATCTAATTCGCTACCACCCTAATGCTCTATCCCAACCATCCTATGTATTGAGGAGTTTCCAATGTTCGCACTGCGTCGAATCATCGTCGGTGTCCTGATCGGCACGGCGACCCTGGCCGGCGGCGGCGCCGCCATGGCCGCCCCCCTTCCGCTCGAATCGCCTGCCCCGGCGCAGACTGAGCCCGTTGCTGGCGGGTGGTGCAACGCCGACCCCCTTCTCAACCTGTGGTGCTTGATCACCAGCCAATCGGCGTAGATGTCGTCTGCCCGCACCGCGTCCCCGGTGACCGGCGCTACGTCCGCTCGAGCATTGTGAGGTAGGTATCGAGCCGGGCCGCGCCGGAGAGCAGGTTGCGGCTGCATGCCAGGAGTCGAGAAAAAGCACTCGACGTGTCCGCACCGCCCGCCTCGCGCATTACATCGAGGAACTGCGCGACCTTGGGACAGCGGGTATATATCGGACGAGCTTCGCCGCGGGCGTGAACACCCGCGGCCAAGCTC
>NZ_JBEXUI010000081.1:0-11807 GCF_040614395.1 Nocardia sp. NPDC005998
CCCGCACCCAGGAACAGTCCGGTTCCGATCGCGCCGCCGATCGCGATCATCTGCAGCTGGCGCGGGCGCAACGCCTTGTGATAGCCCGCATCCTCAGCATGCAGAGCGTCCGCGGGCGCCGACACTTCCGCGGAGGGTTGAACGGTTGTCATGGTGAAGCCTTTCACGTGACGGCGATCATATCGCTGCTTAATGTAACGCTATTCAACGGCACGTTCAACAGGAATCGCAAAGTCGTAACAGCGCGGAAACGAAGCATCGGGTTCCCACCCGCTCTGACCTCGCGTTTGCTTGATCGTGCCGCTGAATATCGGTACGCTAGACACGTTTTCGGCTGATGGAGCGCGCACATGGCATGGTTCGAACGGGAGTTCATCGCGGTCCCCGAAGACCGTAAGAACCAACTGGTCTACAAGTGGCCGGACGTCAACATCCGGCGCTACAGCCGGGCCATCGTCAATGCCGACGAGATCGCACTGTTCGTCAAGTCCGGGCAGGTCGTGGCCGCGATGGGGCCTGGGCGGCACCGGATCGATGCCGATGAGCTGCCGGTCCTCGGCGCACTCGTGGATACGCTGACCGGCAACAACTTCTACCGCGCCGAACTGTATTTCGTCTCCACCCGCGAGTTTCCCGGCATCAAGTTCGGTGGCCGCCTGGCCGATATCGCCGATCCGGTCAGCGAACAGGTCGTGACGCTGCGGGTCTTCGGGGAATTCGCGCTGTCGGTGCGGGATCCGGCCGAACTGGTCACCACCTTGGCGGGCACCACCGACCTGACCGTCCCAGCGACGGTGGAATCCTGGAGCTCGGACCTGCTGCTGAAGTCCATGAAAGTCGCTGTCACACAGGGTATTTCCCGGGGCGACTGGCCCGTACTCGGCCTGTCCGGGCAGTTGGAGCCGATCGAAGCCGCCGTCGTGCGCCAGACCAATCTGACGCTCTACGAATACGGCCTGCGCATCCCGCGCCTGGGCAACTTCGACATCACCCTCGCACCAGAGGATGCCGACCGCATCAAACGACTCGCCAAGGACGTCACCTACATTCGACTGGCCGGCGACTTCCAGCGCTATGCGGCAGGCGAATTGGCGCTCGGCGCGGGCCAGGGCTTCGCCCACGGCCACGGCGGCGGCGACGGATTCCTCGGCGCGGCACTGGGTTTGAATGCCATCCAACAGCAGGCGCCGAGCAACCCGTGGCAGCGGCAGGCGATTCCGGCTGCCGCACAGTCGGTTCCGGCTAATGCGCAGCCTGCATGCGCTGGGTGCGGAACCGGCAATCCGACGGACGCCCGGTTCTGCATGAACTGCGGTGACCCCCTGGCACCCCGCCCACGCTGCACCGAATGCGGAGCGGATCTGACTGCGGCAGCGAAGTTCTGCGGCAACTGCGGCACCGCCGCCGCAAGCTGACCACGCTCGGCTCTGATCTCGCAGAGGTCGACCACCCCCACCTCAGCTGCTGACGCAGATCTTCCGAGCTCGCGCACACCATCGACGCCGTCGCATACTGACTGTCCACGCGACACACCGATCCGAAAGCCAAACGCTAGGCGCGAGCTCAGATTTGGCGCGGACCAAGGCACCGGCCCCGCCAAGATCTTCTCCTGTGTCAATGGCCATTTGCAGGTCAGGCATGCGATCCGACTACCGGCCACAAGTACTCATCCCTAACCCGGGAGAACCCACTGGGAACGCACCGAAAATCCAGGAAGCACCGCTGCCGTTTCGGAAGCGCTACAAGTGGCAGCGGCTCCGCTCTACACCGGCCCTGTCGACAAGCTCGACAAACCCATCACGACCGTCCAATGGCACGACATCACCGATGACGACCACTACACCGAACTCCACGACCAACACCGCACCATCCACCCCACCAACCCAGCAGATCTCACCGCACAGTTCACCGCTTGGATCAACGCCGCCACGATCCCGAAGACCGCTGGGCACCCCGAACTTCAAATGCCTCGAGCCCCCCAATCACCCACGAGACCACCCGCCAACCGAGCGAATCAATCCATACCCCACCACCACTCATGCCGAGAGAGCCGAGAATGCGCTGGTGCACATGCACTCTCGACGTTCACCTGCATGAGCGCATGGTGATCGCTCGTCCAAGGCACTGACGTGACCGTTCACCGGTAGCATGCGCGGAGAGTATTTACTTTGCGATTTTGTACTTCAGCGCCTTGCTCGGTAGCACATCGCGCCACAGGTAGTCGACCGCGCAGGACAGGACTAGGAGCCGGTTCACACGTTTGTCGTGGATGTCGACATGGCAATAGTGGAATGATCCGCGGTGCCGAATTTCGAATCCGGCGGACTCCGCGCTGCGGTACTGCAGTCGGTCGCCGACCAACTGAAATGGCCACCACAGAGCTTCTAGGCTGCCCTCTTGCGCGACTCCCCGAAGGAGTTTCCTGCTGTGCAATCCCGCCGCACCGACACGTTGTCCCGGCAATTCACCCAAGCCGAACTGATCGAAAATGCGATTCTTTCGCATCCCTGCGCGCTCATCCCGGATTTCCCCGATGCGATTCCCGTCACGGCCCTGAGCAAAGCCGCGAGAGACAATCCCTACGGGGATGCGCGGATTCTTACCGACCGTCACTTCGAAGACAATGTGACCGTCAGCCTCTGCAACGGCGCGCAACAAGGCGATCTGTGTGGGGCGCTTCCCCCGAATCAGGCTACCGAAACCGAAGGGTTCGTACACACCGAATATCGTTGCTTTGCCGCGCTCCAGGTGCGTCCATAGCGTGAAACTTGACAGCTCGTCGAGCATACGTCCCTCCTGCACAATTCCTTCAGTGAATCCTTACACCGAGGGCAACAGCGCGATTCGCGCCGAACCCGCTTCGGCGTTCCAACTCTTGTCCTTCTCGAATTCGAAACCGTGCTGTTCTACCTGGTCGATGAGGCTCCCGACGTCCAGCGGCGATGCCGCGGAGGTGACAACTTGCTGCAGGGTCTGCTGAGTCTTTTCGACCTCGTCATCGATGTTCTTGAAAATATCGATGATGTCGTTGACACCCTGCACTATCTCTCTGACAATCTTGTATATTTCGTAGCCCTTGTAAGCGGTCCAGGCCGCGGCGGCAGCATCGGCGAACGGATCCTCCGGCCCCAGCCCCGCGATTTCGATGGCGGCATCGCCTGCCAGCATTTCGCCGACCTTTTTGATCAGCTTGTTTATTGCCAAATTGAACAATGCGTTGATACCGGCAATGGCTGCCTTCGCCAGTTCTATGATCGCGTGATAGCCGTCTTCATACGCCTTGGAAACAACCTTGGCAGCGTCACCTATCCCACCGATACCCATCGTCCATTTGAACATGTACGAATCGAATGCGGTGGCCGTCGCTCCCCGCCATTCACTGCCCAGCTTCCACGACCCTTTGCGCAACGTACCCGCCACCACATAGCAGCCATCCCCCAATGTGTCATACGCGCCGTGCAGGTAGAACAGCCGATCCCAGTCCCCCAACAGCGGCTTCAGCAGCTGATCCCGGAGATCGTTTCCAGTGATCGCCTTGTAGACGGATTCAGCGGCGGCGGCGTAGTTGAATTTTCCGGTGATGGTTGCCAGGTTGCTGATGATGCCACTGTCCGGCGGATCGGGCGGTTGCACCAGCTTGAAATCCTCGTTCTCTACGCTGAAGTCGCCAACGAGACTTCCACCAGGCAGCGACGAGATATCCGGAAACCCAGACAGCGCATCGGGATAGATCTTCTGCAGATCTGCTGCGTTCTGCTCATCTTGCGTCCGCAACTGGGTGTTCACCGTCGAGACCTTGTCGGTGATCACACCCATGCCCCCCTGGCACTGTGCGAGCTTGCCGCTGAAGTACTGGGCGACCTCCGGGACGTAGGGCTGCAACTTCGCCAGCAGCGCGGTCAGCCCGTCGGTCTCCGAACACTCCTTGCCGGTCCAGGTGACCATTGCGGCGAAATGGTCGGTTTGGGCGGATACCAGCTTGTTGTATGCCTCGAAGTCGGTACTGGGCGGCACAACCAGCACATCGGCCACAGGTCCCCCTCGGAGTCGAAATACGATCCGGCACAGGCTATCCGACGATGATGTGGTCCGCGCGCGGGCCTGCATTACGATCGGTCGGACGGGCGACGCGCTGGGAGTTTTCGTGGAACAGTTCAATATGGACGCCGTACTTGCCACCATTGACCGGAAAGAGGCGGAGCTCGCCGCTGCGAGCCGACAGATATCGTCGATTTCGGTGACAGCGCGATCCAGCGACGGCCTGGTCGAGGTCAACGTCGGCGGCACCGGAACCGTGAAAGCGGTTCATCTGGCTCCGGAAACATTCCGCCGGAGCAGTCCGCACTACCTTGGTGGATCCGTTGTCGAGGTCACACGGCGGGCTGCCGAGCAGGCAAATCGGGCCCGGCAGCAGGCTATGACGCCGATCAGCGCCGCGCAGCGGGAATTGACCGAAGGATTGGCCCCGGCGCGGGCATCCAGGCCGCCTGCGGTCGCCCAACCCATGGATTCGACTGTCAGCGCGGCATCGACGGACCGACTCGTCCGAATCAGCGTAAATCCAATGGGATTCGTGACCGCCGTTGATATCTCGCCGAACGCATTCCGCTCCAGCACTCCAGCCCGCTTGGCCGCCGCAATCACGGAGGCCGCCCAACGGGCCGCCCGCCAACTGTTCGAATCACGTTCTGCTGCAATCGAACCCTATATCGATCAGAGCATGGACGCTCCCGAAGCACCGGATCTGAAAGCGCTCTATCCGATCCCCGCAGCAGTGGAAACCCTGCCGCCGGTCGCAGCCGAACCGCCCACACCGACTGCTCCAGCCAAGCTGCCACAGCCGGGACCGTCGGATTCCGCAGCCGGACATGTCATCCCGGGAACCCGCAAACCCAACCGCGACCAGGTGTTCATACCCGACGAACCTGATGATGACGACCTGTACTTCCAACAGCACCGTCAAGACGGATGGCTTCGGTAACCCCGACGGATCCAAGATCAGCCCGATCCGCAGTACACCTGCTACTTATCGGTGAACAATCGGGTTTCGATCCGGACGCCCACTTCCACCCGGGCCGATCGATGCCTTCCCATAGGCAGGCGCTGGACTGCTGCCCGACCGTTCGGGTTTGGTCTCGGCGACCCCTTTTGCGTCGCTTTCGCCATCATCGACCGAGGCGGCAAGCTGGTGTCCAAGAAGCGAATCGGTGACAACCCCACCCCAGCCGAAGCCTTCGGAGAACTGACTGAGCAGGTGAATCCTGGCACCGATTACAGGTGAAATTGAGCGTCACGTGACAGCTCCAACGGTGATTCGTGCAGGCGAGTTTCGACATCCCTTTGGAGGTGTATGGGCTGGGCTTCGCCGCCCAGGGCCCGGGGATTGAAACCGCCTTGCAGGCTAGGCTTCCGGCATGAGCACGGCGCAGTCCGACGACCTTCCCGGTCGACAGGAGAAGCGACGACTACGGTCACAACTCGCCTGGTACCTGTTGCACGCCTGCACGGTTGCGTCTTGCGTGGGCGCACTCCTGCGGGCGAGTGCCCCGGACGGCGCCGAGTCGTTGCTGTTGTGGTTCTTCTTGATCAGCGCGTCGTTCGGGTTGTTCTGCGTGATCATCGGCTACCTGACCCGGGTAGTCGTAACCCGGCGGCTTCGGGTTCCCGAACTCGGTCCCCTGCTTGTGCCTGCGCTGGTGGTGGCGTTCACCGTGACGGTGTGGAGCGTAGACCTACCGATCGCTGTGCGCTGGCAGTTCTCGGCGCACAGCTTCGATGAAGCCGCACAGCAGTTGCGCGACGGTGTCGACCCGGGGACGTTCGAAGGTCACCGTCTCGGGCTCTACCGAATCGACAGTGCGGACCGCAGCGCCTGGGGTATCTACTTCAGAACCAGCCCCATGACGGGCAACTGCTCGAGCGGGGGCGGAGGATTTGCCCAGCTTACCGGTGCCTCTCGCACGTCAGACAAATTCCATCACCTGAATGGTGACTGGCATTGGTTCTGCCTCGACAGTGCTGGCAGCGAAGTGACAGTGCCAGACCACCCCATCGGGGGATCGCGCTAGCCAACAACCAGAAAACACCGTGGATCCACGCCACCGGCACCGAATCAGTTTCCGCAGCTCGACAGTTAGCGGAATCGGAGGTCTGCACCTACCGATCCGAACGGGCACCTCCGCAAAGGAGGCCGGTCTTTGGTGCAGGCGTCCCATTCACCGAACCTGTTGTACAAGAGGATTTTTCGAGGATTGCTTCTGACGCGTGTCGGTAAGCAGTACGGCAGCTGTCGTACTCCATCGCTCACATCGGAGCATGGTCGCGTTGCCACGTGCGGAACAACAGGTCCGATCTCGTTGGCGACCGGGGCGCTGGTCTGCCACGGCGCTTCCTTTCCCGGACTGGGCGTCGCACATCGGCTCTCCACACGAGACGCCGGTCGGAAAACCAGAAGCTATGCGCGAGCGTGGATTTGACCGAGGGGGAGATAGCAGACGGCCCCATCGCGACCTTGGGGTCGTCGGGATGGGGCCGCTATGGTGGTCGGTATTGCGGGAGGATCAGGGGCGGAGGTCGAATTCTCCGGCTGCGACGCCTGCGGTGAATGCGTCCCATTCGCCTGGGGCGAAGACCAGCGCTGGACCGCTCGGGTTCTTGGAGTCCCGGACGCCAACCCCGCCCCCGTCGAGCCACGCCACTTCGACGCACTCGGTTTGGCCGCTGCTGTGGCTGCTCTTGAACCAGTTCACCTCGGACAGGTCAATACTCACGCTGCATAACTCCTTGCTGCCCGTCTGAGCAGTTCTCGCGATCTCGTTTCATCCATGCAGGTACTCCGGATGGCCGTAGCAAGCTCAGCATAACGCCGTACATCGTCGACGTTCTCGAGATACAGATCCGCTTTACCAGCACCTTCGAAGTAGACCAGCGGCGGTTCGACTGGGTTGCCCTTGGTATCGGTTCCGAAGTCGAGGATCACGAACGGGCCATGCAACAGACCTCGCAGGCACCCACTCGTAAACGGATGTACATGTATAGAGGCGTTTGGCAGTTTGCTGATCTCAGCCAAATGCCGCAGCTGTGCGGCCATGACCCGAGAGCTGCCAACGACGCGGTGTAGAGCTGATTCGTGAAGCAGCAGCTGGAGTTTCACCGGTTCGGACCTGCGGGTGATGATCGCTTGCCGTTTCAGCCGCAGCTCCACCCGGCGGGCGACGTCCTCCGGACTGCTATCTGTGTAGAACGAGTTGATCAGTGCTCGCGCGTAGTCGGCCGTCTGCAACAGGCCCGGGATGATCTCGTGGTACGAAATCAACTGGCGCGCAGACGCTTCGAGCCCGACGTACATATTGAATGTGGAATCGCTGTAGAGCCCGTCGAACGCTGTGTGCCAACTCTTTACCTGTGCCTTTTCTGCGAGTTTGAGCACGCGGCTCGTTTCGTCCGCCACCACCCCATAGGTCTCGCACAGGGCTCTGACCTCGCGGATCTTGACCTTCGCCACCTGCGCGGTTTCGATGCGGTGTAGCCCGCTCTTGCTCAGTTCTGCCAGCCTCGCAGCCTGGTCGAGGGACAGTCCCTGTCCCTCACGGGCTTCGCGCAGGAAGCGCCCCAGCTGTCGCCGGGGCAGGGTTGAAGCATCGTCTTCGCTGGTCAATGTTGTTGTACCCCCTGCAGATCTGGAACGGTCAGGACCTCGAGTTCGGGACGCACAGTACGCCGGATCTGGGATACGTTCTGCGGCTTTGGGATGACTTCTTTTGGGAGTCCCATTTCGGCTCGTTTCATCGTATCGCTCGTGGTGTGCTGAGTCACAGCGTTCGGGTGACACCGCAGGCTGGGAGCCGAACAACTTCCAAACATTGCGACCGCTGTCACCGGGGCGCCCCACAAACCAGCACACCGACCAGGTTCAGGGGGAACCATGACACACACGCAAACCATCAAGTCGCTGCCGACGACGGCAGGTGACAAGCCGAAAGCCGTTGGGTTCGTTCGCAATGACGTATCCGGCCTGCATGCCCCGCGCCATGCCCTCGACGTACAGCGGCACGCGAGCACGCTCGGCTATCAGTACGTGTACACCGTTCGGCCGCCTGCCGATGCCGACGACCCGATCGCTTATGCGCTCGGCATAGCGGCCGGTCTCGACGTCCAAGTGATCGTCGTGTTCGATCTCGGTCACGTGGATTCCCAGCCGGCGTTGGTCTGTGACGAGGGGTTCGATCTGGAAACCGTTTGCCCACAAGGTACTTGGGTGCGCTCGGCTCAGCGCACGCCCGGCGTCGAGATGGGGGCAGCGTGATGAACACGGATGCTTTGCTCGCCCTGCCGAATATCTGCGGCTCGGCCGAGGTCGAATTGGCGCACACACAGATGCGCCGACACCGGGCCTGCCGGATCCAGCGGTGCGCGTGGAAGCGAGTCGCGTACTACACGCTCGTGCGGCACGGCCGGATCGCGCCGCCGAAGCTGAGCCCGCGCGAACGTGCCCGACTGCGCGGGATCGACTTCCCTATCGACACCAGCGACCGGCCCCTCCCCGAGGGCACACCCGAACTCCGGACGCTGCACCAGGTGCTCGACGGGCTCGCCCAACTCGCACTACCGCCGACCTCCCCCGGCAACGGCGGCGAGCGGTGAACGGCCATGGGCCCGTGGCAGATAGTGCACTGCATCCTCGCGGTCGTCGGTGGCGGCGCCTTCGCGATGGTCGGCGTGGCGTGTGTGTGGCCGATCAACCAGCCACGCCGCGACCGGCCCGCCGCACGCCGCTGCCGTCTGCGCCCGGTCGAATGGCCGAAGGCGTGGACGTGCGGCCCACCCGATCAGCCACTCACGCTGGCCGATGCCCATGTGGCGATGCAACTGCACTGTGAGCACGACTGCGCTCGAAAGCACGCCGCGTTCGATGCGCTGGTCGCAGCCGGACGCATCCACCCCGATTCAGCACGACAACACCGACTTTGGGGCAAACCTTGGGGAGGCACCATGAACGGCGCGGATGACCCGTGACGCCCGAGCCGATCCGACTGCCCCACAATTGCGTTTTCACGAGGCACGAACCGAGCGTTAAAAGGATCCGCCGCCCCGGCGAAAAGCCGAGGCGGCGGATCTTTTGTGCTGCGGCATGGCTGCGGCAAGCTCAGCCCAAAACGCTCGCCGCCGCAGCGGATTCCCCGCTGCTCACCTTGCTGCGCACCTGCCGGGCGGCCACGGACAGCGTGGCCAGATCATGGGTGCTCGCGGCGTAGATTTCCTCGAGCGCACCATCATCCCCGCGAATGCCGGGATCCGCTGCGGAGTCCGGATCCCGACATTCGCAGGGATGACGGGGACCACGCCGGGATCCAGCACAGGGCCGGATCCCGGCATCCGAGCCGAGGTCAGCTCGAAACGGCCGCCGTTGCAGCGGATTCCCCGCTGCTGACCATGCTGCGCACCTGTCGCGCGGCCACCGACAGGGTGGCCAGGTCGTGCGTGCCCGCGGCGAAGATCTCACCGAGCGACGCATCGGCGCGCGCCAGGCGCGAGCGGTTGACCGACTCCCAGTCGGCGATCTTCGTCGCAGCATCCTCGTGCGATTCGGATCCGGTCAGCACGTCCAAGGTCAGCGAGCGCAGCGAATCGTAGAGATCGTCGCGGAGCGCGAGCCGGGCCAGTGTGCGCCACCTGTCGTCGCGCGCGAGATTGCTCACCGCGGTCAGCAGCCGCTCGATGTGGAAGTGTTCGTCGAGCGCGTAGTAGAGCACCGCGACCTCCTCCGCATCCCGGTCGGCGATATCGGCCACGTCGATGATGTCCAACAGCGGGAACAGGTGGATGAGGCGGAACACATGCTCGGCCAAGTCCGCTGGCGCACCCTGCTCGACTGCGGCGCGCGCATGCGTCGCCAGATCCTCGGCATGAGCCGCGGGCAGCCGAGCGGGCAGCATCTGCCCCGCCAGCTTGCGCACGCCATCGCGGTAGCGGGCGATATCGGCGCCGATGGCAATCGGCTGCGGACGGCTGGTCAGCAGCCAGCGGGATACCCGATCGAGGGTGCGCCTGGTCTCCCGCTCCAGGGCGTCGCGCGCCGCCGTCGGCATCGGAGTCGTCCGGATGCGCTGCCAGAGCGTGTGCAGATCGAACACCTCGGTTGCGACGGTAAAGGCGCGCACCGCGTCTTCGGTGCTCGCGCCCGCCTCTTCGGCCAGGCGGAACGCGTAGGTGATGCCGCCGTGGTCTACCACATCGTTGACCACCATGGTGGCCACAATCTGGCGGCGCAGCGGATGCCTGCCGATCGCGTCGGCGAACCGATCCCGCAGCGGCTTCGGGAAGTACGACCGAAGCACCGACTCGAAGGCCGCGTTATCCGGCAGCTCACCGGCCAGCAAGTCATCCTTGAGCGAAAGCTTCACGTGCGCGAGCAGATTCGCCAGTTCCGGCGAGGTGAGCCCGCGCCCTTCCGCCGTCCGCTTTTTCAGCTCGGCATCCGAGGGCAGTGCCTCGAGCCGCCGGTCCACGCCGCGGCGGAATTCGAGGTCAGCGATCAGCCTGCGATGCACGCCGGACAGGGGCACCGATTGGGCGCGCGAGAGGCCCATCCGGAAGTTCTGCGAAATATTGTCGCGCAGTACGAGTTCGGAGACCTCGTCGGTCATCGCGGCCAGCAGTTCGGTGCGATCGGCAGTGGCGAGCTCACCGCCGGAGATGACCGCATCGAGCAGCACCTTGATATTGACCTCGTGGTCGGAGCAGTCGACGCCCGCCGAATTATCGAGCGCGTCGGTATTCATCCGGCCACCGTTCGCGCAGTATTCGATGCGGCCGAGCGCGGTGGCACCGAGGTTGCCGCCCTCACCGATCACCTTGGCGCGCAACTGGTTCGCATCGACACGCACGGCATCGTTGGACTTGTCACCGGCATCGGCATTGGTCTCGGTGGAGGCCTTGATATAGGTGCCGATGCCGCCGTTCCAGAACAGATCCACCGGGGCGAGCAGGATCGCGCGGATCATCTCCGGCGGGGACAGGGTGGTCACACTGGGATCCAGATCCAGGGCCGCGCGCACCTGCGGACTGACCGGCACCGCCTTGGCGGACCGGTCGAAGACGCCGCCGCCCTTGCTGATCAGCGCCTTGTCGTAGTCGGCCCAGGATGAGCGCGGCAGCGCGAACATCCGCTGCCGCTCCCGGAACGAGATCGCCGCATCGGGATTCGGGTCGAGGAAGATGTGCCGGTGATCGAAGGCGGCCACCAGCCGAATGTGCTCCGAGAGCAGCATGCCGTTGCCGAAAACGTCGCCACTCATATCGCCGACCCCGGCGACGGTGAAATCCGTTGTCTGCGTGTCGATATCCATTTCGGCGAAGTGCCGCTTGACGCTTTCCCACGCGCCCTTGGCGGTAATGCCCATCGCCTTGTGGTCGTACCCCACCGAACCACCCGAGGCGAAGGCGTCGCCGAGCCAGAAACCATACTGGCGCGCAACATCATTGGCGATATCGGAGAAGGTGGCGGTGCCCTTGTCCGCGGCGACCACGAGGTAGGTGTCGTCGCTGTCGCGACGCACCACACGCTCCGGTGGCAACACCTCACCCGAGGCATGATCGACGTTATCGGTCACATCGAGCAGACCCGAGATAAAGGTCCGATAGCAGGCAATACCTTCGGTCAGCAGCGCCTGCCGGTCCGCGCTCGCGTCACCGGTGGTCACCGGCGCCCGCTTGACCACGAACCCGCCCTTGGCGCCGACCGGGACGATGACCGCGTTCTTCACCGCCTGCGCCTTCACCAGACCCAGGATCTCGGTCCGGAAATC
>NZ_JBEXUI010000082.1:0-11064 GCF_040614395.1 Nocardia sp. NPDC005998
CACCACACGGGGGTATGAGGAGCCGGAACCAAAATATATTTGGCACTGACATTCATCGACACACTATTGAGTTCTCAAAGAACACACGCACACACTTTCACTCCGGAGTAAATCCGGCGCTTCCGTGAGGCAACTTGTTGAAGCTTAGCTCAGCCGATCCCCGATACAAAATCGGGCCTCTTCCGAGCCAGTGTGATAGTCAGGCGCTCCTCGTCCTACCTCGTTTCCCAGGCCTTTCGGCTCCGGGTCGGTGTCCGTGTCGCTCTGACTTGAATAAAGTTACTTACCGGCGTGCACGATGTCAAATCGCCTGGCCAGCGGGTGTTTACAGCGAGTTCACCCAATTGCGGAGCAACTGCGCGCCCGCATCGCCTGACTTTTCGGGATGAAACTGCGTCGCCGACAGCGGTCCGTTCTCGACGGCCGCCAGGAATGGGACACCGTGTTCTGCCCAAGTGAGCTTCGGCGCGGCGAAGTGCTCGTTCGGTGGCAGGTCCCAAGTCTGCGCGGCATAGGAGTGCACGAAATAGAAACGCGTATCCCTATCCATCCCTGCGAACAAGACGCTGTCGGATGGAGCCGACACCGTGTTCCAGCCCATGTGTGGCAGTACGGGAGCAGAAAGGCGCTCGACCACACCGGGCCATTCCGCACATCCATCGGTTTCGACGCCGAACTCGACACCGCGCTCGAACAGGATCTGCATACCGACGCAGATACCGAGCACCGGCCGGGCACCGGCCAGCCGCTGGCCGATGATGCGCTCGCCCTTTACCGCACGCAGTCCGGCCATGCACGCAGCGAATGCGCCGACGCCGGGGACGACCAATCCATCGGCGGCGAGTGCGATATCGGCGTCGGCGGTCACCTCGACATTCGCACCCGCGCGGATCAGCGCGCGCTGCGCCGAGTGCAGGTTGCCCGAGCCGTAGTCCAGCAGCGCGACAGATTTGGTGCTCACAGCGTCCCCTTCGTCGAAGGCACACCGCTCACCCGCGGGTCCAGTTCGACGGCGGCGCGCAAAGCCCGTGCCACCGCCTTGAATTCGGCCTCGGTGATGTGGTGCTGGTCACGGCCGTAGAGAACGCGCACGTGCAGGGCGATGCGGGCATTGAGCGCGATCGATTCGAAAACGTGGCGGTTGAGGACGGTGGAATACGGCGCACCCGGTCCGGAACCCGGAATCACCGCATGCAGCAGGTGGTCGGGTTCGCCGGTGTGCACGCAGTACGGGCGGCCGGAGACGTCCACCGCGGCGTGCGCCATGGTCTCGTCCATCGGAATGAACGCGTCGCCGAAGCGGCGAATGCCGGACTTATCGCCCAGCGCCTGGCCCAGCGCCTGACCGAACACGATGGCAGTGTCCTCGACGGTGTGGTGCGCCTCGATCTCGATATCGCCCTCGGCGCGCACCGTCAGATCGAAGCTGGCATGCGCGCCGAGCGCGGTAAGCATGTGGTCGTAGAACGGGACGCCGGTGGAGATGTCGGTCTTACCGGTGCCGTCCAGATCCAGTTCGACGACGATATTGGATTCCTTGGTGACGCGCTCCACCCGCGCGGTGCGATTCATTGCTGGTTCCTCCACAGGCGGATTCATCGAATGGTGAGGTCGGTCTCGGCGAGTGTGCCGCTGACACGCAGGAATTCGTCGTTCTCGGCAGCGAGACCGATGGTGGCGCGCAGATATCCGGGGATGCCGACATCGCGGATCAACACGCCGCGGTCCAGATAGTGCTGCCAGGCACGGGGTGCGTCGGCGAAGCGGCCGAAGAGCAGGAAGTTCGCATCGCTGGGGAGAACGTCGAACCCCATGGCACGCAACGCTTCCGCGACGCGGTCGCGCTGGGATGCCAATTCCGCAACGCTGGCGAGGGTTTCGTCGGCGTGCCGCAGGGCCGCGCGGGCGGCGGCCTGGGTGACCACCGACAGGTGGTACGGCAGCCGCACCAGCAGCATGGCGTCGATCACCGCGGGGGCCGCGACCAGGTAGCCGAGGCGGCCGCCTGCGAAGGCGAATGCCTTGCTCATGGTGCGGGTGACCACGAGTTTCGTCGGATACCGATCGATCAGTGCGATCGCGCTCGGCTCGGCGGAGAACTCGCCGTAGGCCTCGTCGACGACCACAATGCCCGGCGCGGCGGCCAGGATCCGGGCCAGATCGGCCTGCGGGATGCTGTGTCCGGTGGGATTGTTCGGTCGGGTCACGAAGACGACGTCGGGGCGGCGCTCGGCGATGGTGGTGAGCGCGTAGTCGATATCGAGGGAGAAGTCGGCATTGCGCTTGGCCTCGACCCATTCGGTATCGATGCCCTCGGAGATGATCGGGTGCATCGAGTAGGACGGGACGAAACCCAATGCACTGCGGCCGGGGCCGCCGAAGGCCTGCAGCAACTGCTGCAGGATCTCGTTGGAGCCATTGGCCGCCCACACATTGGCGGTGCTCACCGCGACGCCGGTCTGACGGGTCAGGTATTCGGCCAGATCGGTGCGCAGGGCGACGGCATCGCGGTCCGGGTAGCGGTGCAGATCGGTGGCGGCGGCGCGGATGGATTCGGCGACGTCGTCGATGAGGGCCTTACTGGGCGGGTGCGGGTTCTCATTGGTGTTCAGCTGCACCGGAACCGTCAATTGTGGTGCGCCGTAAGGCTTTTTGCCGCGCAGGTTATCGCGCAGCGGTAGCTGATCCAGGCTGACGTCGGCACCGGGCACGGTGATCTCGGGGGTCATGCCAGCGCCTCGAATCGCGCCTGCACGGCCTGGCCGTGGGCGGGCAGGTCCTCGGCATTGGCCAGGGCGACAACATGACCGGCGACATCTTTGAGTGCGGCCTCGGTGTATTCGACGACGTGGATGCCGCGCAGGAAGGTCTGCACGCTAAGGCCCGAAGAGTGGCGCGCACAACCTGCGGTCGGCAGTACATGATTGGAGCCCGCGCAGTAGTCGCCCAGGCTGACCGGGGCGTACGCGCCGACGAAAATGGCTCCGGCGCTGCGCACGCGGGCCGCGACGGCCGGGGCTTCGGCGGTCTGGATCTCCAGGTGTTCGGCGGCGTAGGCGTTGACGACGCGCAGGCCCTGCTCGATATCGTCGACCAGGACGATGCCGGACTGCTTGCCGGACAACGCCTCTCGCACCCGGTGCGCGTGTTTGACCACGGTCATCTGGGTGGTGAGCGCGGCATCTACCGCATCGGCCAGGTCGACGCTGTCGGTGACCAGCACGCTGGCCGCGAGCACATCGTGTTCGGCCTGACTGATCAGATCGGCGGCCACGTGTACCGGATCGGCGGTGGCATCGGCCAGGATGGCGATTTCGGTAGGGCCCGCTTCGGCGTCGATGCCGACCAGGCCGCGGCACAGGCGCTTGGCGGCGGTGACGTAGATATTGCCGGGACCGGTGATCAGGTCGACCGGCTCGAGCTGGGCGCCATCGGTATCGGTGCCACCGTAGGAGAGCAGCGCGATCGCCTGCGCACCGCCGACGGCCCACACCTCCTCGACGCCGAGCAGCTTCGCGGCGGCCAGGATGGTCGGATGCGGTAGTCCGCCGAACTGTGCCTGCGGCGGCGAGGCCACCACCAGCGAGTCGACGCCCGCCGCCTGCGCGGGCACCACATTCATCACGACACTCGATGGGTACACGGCATTGCCGCCCGGCACATAGAGACCGACCCGCTCGACCGGTACCCAGCGCTCGGTGACCGTACCGCCGGGTACCACCTCGGTGGTGGTGTCGGTACGCCGCTGATCGGCGTGCACCTTGCGGGTCCGCTCGATCGCGACCTCCAGCGCGGTGTGCACGGCCGGATCCAACTTCTCCAACGCGGCGTCCAGCTCGGCTGCGGGCACCCGGACGCTCGGCGGAATCACCCCGTCGAACTTCTCACCGAATTCGAGCGCCGCCGCGACCCCGCGATCCCGGATCGCCTCCACCACCGGCCGCACCTGATGCAGCACCGAGTCCACGTCGACTCCCCCGCGCGGCAGCGCGGTGCGCAGCTCGGCAGCGGAGGGAGTACGGCCGCGTAGATCAACGCGGGCGAGCTCGATGCGGGATGTCATGAGGTCTGCGATCCTGTCTGTCCTGATCCTTGGACGTCGGTCCCCGACGCCGAACGGTCGGTTTCCTCCGCTCCGCTCCAGCTACCAGCCTATCGGTCGCATGCCACCGGTTATCCGCTGCGGTCGTCGCGACGCCGGATTTGGAAATATCGTTGTACGGCGACGAGCCTGACTACGATGGCGGCATGTCCATTCCGCATGTTCAGCGGCCCGACCTCCCCGAATACATGACCTGGGAGGAGTTGGAGCGACTTCCTGAGGAGATCGCTGAGCAGATCGAGCTATGGGATGGACGGGTGGTGTGGCTTCGGCGTGGGCCTTCTGAGCACCAGACCTTCACCCGTCGACTGACAAATGCAATCGAGCGATGCGCCAGGAAGACAATGTCGGAAGATCCGGAGCATTGTTGGCGCGTCGGTGACGAGACCAACGTCTTCCTCGGACGCAGTGGAAAGTCCGACTTTCTGACTCCCGACTTCCTCGTATACCGCTGCCTCGAATCGCCGTATCAGGATGTCCGCGGCGGCGATGTGCTGCTCGTCGGCGAGGTCTTGTCGCCCTCCAACACGCAGACCGACATGGAGGCAAAGAAGGGCCGCTACGCGAGCGCCGGAATTCCCTGGTACTGGGAAGTACATCTGGCTCGTGAGGCGAGTGCGATCGCTATCGTGCGCGCCTACGCCCTGCAAACCAGACCTGGCGAGCTGCCGGACGGAGTTCACGCGCTGCATTCGGCCAACTACCTGCTTGCAGGCGAATGGACCCCTAACAACACCGACGACATCGAGATCGACTTCCCCTTCCCGATTCAAATCCCCTGGACCGAACTCGAATACTGATCGCCGAGTCAGGTGCGGCGGCCGAGTTCGGGCAGACCTTCGCCTGCCCCGAGTGATCGGGGCAGGCGCGCTGGTCAGGCCGGGATGAGGCGTTTGATCACCATCGGCTCGGCGAGGATTCGGGTGAGCACATCGCGGACGTGGAAGAAGTGCGGGGTCGTGAAGTGTTCGTCGAGGGCATCGGGGCCGGTCCACTCCTCGACCAGGACCATGCGGGACGGGTCGTTTGGGTCGGTGTAGGGCTGGTAGGTGAGACAGCCGGGCTCGGCAAGGGTGGGTTCGATCATCGCTTCGAGCGCGGTGCGGAGACGATCTTCCTGTCCGTTGGCGGCTCGGAATTCGGCGACCACGTGCAGTGTCATTTCGGTGTCCTCTCAAGGGTTTTCGGCGCGGGGCCGGGTGATGGGGATCAGGCGTGGGCCGGGCCGGTGCCCGCGCCGGTTTCGGTGATGGCGGTGGTGATCTCGGCGAGGTCGGCGGCGGTCAGCCGCAGGGCGCTGGCGCCGATCCAGCCGTCGATCTGCGCCACGGTGCGGGCGCCGACGATCGCGCCGGTTACGCCGGGCCATGCGGTTGCCCAGGCCAGGGCGACCTCGGCGACGGTCACGCCGTGGCGGGTCGCGATCGGGCGCAGTGCGTCGACCAGGGCCAGATTGGCGGACAGGTTGGTGGTGAAGTCCGGGTGGCCGGAGCGCCAGTCATCGGCGCTGAGCTCGCGGTCGGCGGTGAATGCGCCGGTCAGCAGTCCGGACTGCAGCGGCGAGTAGGCGATGACGCCCGTGCCGTTGGCCTTGGCCCAGGCGATCTCCGGGGCCGCGGCGCGGTTGATCGCGGAGAACGGCGGCTGGATGGCATCGACGTGTGCGACCTGCTCGGCGACGGTGAGCTGGGCGACATCGTGATTGGACAGGCCGATGGCGCGCACCTTGCCCTCCTTCTTCAGATCCGCCATCACCTGCCAGTACTCCTCCAGCGGCGTGGCCGCGCCCGAGGCGACGCCGTCGGCGCCGTAGACGAAGATCTCGCCGGTGTCGGGCCAGTGCACCTGGTAGAGGTCGATGTGGTCGACGCGCAGGCGGCGCAGCGATTGCTCGAGTTCACGGCGCACGACGTCGGGGCGCACGATCCGTCGTGGCGGTCCGGTGCGGTCGTCGCCCTCGTTCCAGACCAGGCCGGTCTTGGTGAACAGGTACGGCCGCTCGGATTCGGGCAGCCCGGCCAGCGCCCGGCCGACCAGTTCCTCGGCATGGCCCAGACCGTAGGCGGGCGCGGTGTCGAGCCAGTTGAGTCCGGAATCGATGGCGTGCCGGATGGCGGCGATCGAATCGGCGTCATCGGTGGCGCCCCAGGAGTACTGCCAGCCGGGTCCGGCGATCACCCAGGTGCCGAAGCCGAGTGGGGTGATGTTCATGCCGGTGTCGCCGAAGGGGCGGGTGTTGCTCATTGGGTACTCCGTACTTCTGCCGGATCCGTTCCGGCGTGATCACCACTTTCGGCGGGTACGCGAGCGGTAAACAGCGCCGCACGAGCCTGGGCACGAGATGACCAGGATGCGCGGCGGCAACCACCGGGATACTTGATGGTGTGAGTCTGGATCGACGTGCTGAACTCGGCGAATTCCTGCGTTCCCGACGGGCGCGGCTGAGCCCCGAGCAAGTCGGCCTGCCCGATTACGGCAGCCGCCGCCGGGTTCCCGGCCTGCGCCGCGAAGAACTGGCCATGCTGGCCGGAGTCAGCGTGGACCACTATGTACGCCTGGAACAGGGCCGCACGCTGCACTTTTCGGAGTCGGTGCTGGATGCTGTCGCGCAGGCACTGCGGCTGAACGAGGTGGAGCGCGAACATCTGTATCGACTGGCCCGGCCCTGGTCCGGCGCTGAGCCGCAGTCCGAACAGCAGGTTCGCCCCGGACTGCGCCGACTACTGGACGCCGCCGCCGATGTGCCCGCCTACATCGTGGGCCGAGGTACCAATGTGCTCGCGTGGAATCCGCTGGCCGCCGCGCTCATCACCGACTTCGGCGCGCTACCGCCCCGCGAACGCAATCTGGCCAGGCTGGTCTTTCTCGACGAGGGCATGCGCGAGCTCTACGAGGATTGGCCGGCCAAGGCCGCCGATGTCGTGGCGTACCTGCGTCTGGACATGGCCCGCAACCCAGGCGATGCCGGAATCGCTTCGCTCATCGAGGAGTTGAGCGCGAACTCCGCCGACTTCCGCGATACCTGGGAGCGGCACGAGCTCAAGGACAAGACGCATGGGCGGTATGTGTACCTGCATCCGGTGGTCGGCAGGCTCGATCTGGGTTACGAAACCCTGCGCCTGCCCGACGATCCGGATCAGGCGCTGATCATGCACACCACCGAACCGGATTCGCCGAGCGCGACCGCCCTTGCGCTGCTGGCGAGTTGGGCGCAATCGACGGTGCGATCCGGTTCCCGTTAGGCAATGACTAGCGGGTGTCGCCGCTGCGCGTATCGCTGTCGATGAGCGGGGCGCCGCTGCCAGGGTTGATCAACCGCAGCGTCACGGACCTGTTCCGGCCCGCATAGGTCACGCTGGCCACATTGATATCCACTGAACCGTCTGGGTTGGTTCCTGTACCACTACCGGCCGCATCAACAGTGTTGAAGCCCGTGACCCGATTCTGCGTCCAGTATTCCTGGAAGGCCGACTCACTGCCGTAGACCCGCTGAGCAGCGGGGGTCAACTGTTTCCATGCAGCCGGGAAGCTCATATAGGTGAGGTTGTTGTAGAAGTCCACCACTTGATCGATGGATTGCCGCGAGTCTGCCGGGCCGACGCTCTTCGTCTGCCCCGGCGTGCCAGCGGCAGCCGTGGAAGTGGTGCCCTTCGAGGCGGACGACGACGGCGGACTCGCCTGCACCGATGGCGTATTGCTGCCCGACTGGTTCAGCGCGCCGATGAGAATGGCCACGACGGCCACCACCGCACCGACGCTCCCGCCGACCAGGACGGCCTTGCGCTTGCCACCGGACTTGCCCGGTGTCGGACGTGGCTGTGTCGCCGTCTGCGGATGCGCTGCGGTTCTCGGATGCGACGCCGTTCTCGGATGCGACGCACCACCGGAGTTGTTGGAGCGAGCGGAATTTCGCGGCGGCGGCGCCGGACGTGGCTGCCGCGCGGTCGGCTGATGCTCCGGCGTCGGATTCGCGGGCGGCCGCAGGGCGCGGGTGGCGGATTCGCCGTGGCGGGCGAAAGCCTCACTGGCGGGAACGAATCCGGCGTGCACCGGTGCCGAACCGGAGTCGGCGAGCGCGGACAGGTGTTCACGGGCCGCACGCATGGTCGGCCGGGCACTGGGGTCGGGGCTGAGCAGATCCAGCAGGAAGTCGGTGGCGGGGCCCGCGTGCCGTGGTTCGCTGACCTGGCCGTTCGCCGCGGCGTAGAGCACGGCCAGCGGGTTGGCGCTGGAACCGTACGGCGGTTCGCCCTCCAGTGCGTGGAAAAGCGTGGCCCCCAAGGCGAATACGTCGGCAGCGGGCGTCGGGTCGGCGCCGCGTGCGACCTCCGGCGCGAGGTAGGCGGCGGTACCGCAGATCAGACCGGTTTCGGTGAGGGTGACGTCACCGGTGGCGCGGGAGATGCCGAAATCGGTGATCTTCACGGTGCCGGTGTCATCGAGCAGGATATTGCCCGGTTTGACGTCGCGATGCACGATCCCGGCGTGGTGCGCGGCGATCAATGCCGAGGCGACCTGCTCGCCGATCCGCGCGACCTGGGTCAGCGGCAGCATGCCCTGCTCCGAGATCACCCCGGCCAGACTCTTCGACTTCAGATACTCCATCACCAGGCACGGGTCACCGTTGTGCTCGGTGATATCGAAGACCACGATCGCATTCGGATGCTGGAAGCGTGCCGCATTGCGAGCCTCACGGAACGCGCGCTGACGCACCACATCGCGCTCGGCCTCGGGCAGGCTGGGCTTGATGTGGATCTGCTTCACCGCGACCGAGCGCTGCAGGCGTTCGTCGATGGCACGCCAAACCACACCTGTGCCGCCGCTACCAATCCGCTCGACCAGGCGGTAGTGCTCCGCGATCAATTGACCGGTATCGATGGCGCCTACTCCGAACCTTCTCGAAATCGTGACATCACGCGCATTGACCATCAACGCGTTGCGTCGACGAGTGTAGCGGGGCGCATTCCTCGGCATGCGGCTGCGGGGGTATATTCGCCGCCCACATCGCGCCGTGCGCGGCTGCCATGCTAATTCACCGCCGCGCCCGAAGCATACGACCGGCGGCCGCAACGGCCGGAGCCGAGCTGTTCGCATCGCTGACGAATACGGCGAAGGCCAGGTCACCGTCGATTCCGACAAACCAGCCGTGCGCATGTTTGTCATCGATGTACTCGGCGGTACCGGTCTTGCCGATCAGCCCGGGGATATCCCGCAGCGCGGTCGCGGTGCCGCCGGTGATGGTCTCGCGCATCATCGTTTTCAGCTGCTCATCGATCGTCGGTGGCAATGGTGCCGGGATGCGGTCGGCGGCGCCGGGCTGTCCGTCGACCACCATCGGCAGCGGCATCGATCCGCGCGCGATGGAGGCGGCGACCAGTGCCATGCCGAACGGCGAGGCGGTCACCTTGCCCTGGCCGATGCCGGACTCCACCCGCAGCGCCGGGGTGTCGGCGGTCGGCACCTTGCCGGTGACGGTGGTCAGACCGGGTGTGACGAAGTCGATGCCGAGGCCGAGTTGTGCCGCGGCATCGGTCAGGCCGTCGGGTGGGAGATTCGCCGCAAGCTGGCCCATGGTGGTGTTGCAGGACTGGGCGAAGGCGGTGTGCAGCGGCACATTGCCCAGATCGAAGTCGTTGTCGTTGGGGATGCGGCGGCCCTCGATATTCGCGGTGGCCGGACACGGCAGAACAGTGTCCGGGGTCACTGCACCGGATTGCAGTGCGGCGGAGACGGTGACGGTCTTGAAGGTCGAACCGGGCGGGTACAGGCCGGTGAGCGCGATCGGGCCCTGTGCGTCAGCGGCCGCGCTCTGCGCGATGGCGAGCACCTTTCCGGTGGAGGGCTGCAATGCGACGATCGCGGCGGGCTGGGTGACCGGCGTCAGCGCGTCCTCCGCGGCGCGCAGCAGATCGGTGTCGAGGGTGGTCACGATGTCCGCGGTGGGTTTGGGATCCTGGCCGGCGACGCGTTCGGTGCCGTCGGCGGTCTGCGCCCGGATCGCCCAGCCAGCGTCCGTGTCGGCCGCGCTCTGCCACAGGTCGGCGAGGCCGGACAGTACGGGTGAGGCGAGGGATTTGTCGGTGGCGAGTAGGCGGGTCTGGGGCGCGAGGGTGACGCCGGGAATCGCGGCCAGCGCGGTCTGGATCGGGGCGATATCGGCATCGCGCAGGGTGATCGCGGTGATCGGCTTGCCCTGTGCCGCAGCCAGATCCGATTGCAGCGACTGGGCGGTGATGCCCGCTGCGGCCGGGCCCAGTACACCAGCCAGTGCCGCGGTGTCCGCGCCGGGGGCGACGTTCACCAGGGTCACCACCTGCTCGGTCATCAGCTCACCGCCCGATGACTCGAGGATGCGGGCGGGCTTCGGGTAGGCGGTGCTGTAGGTCAGCGGTCCCTTGGCGAGGCCGGGCGCGATGGCGTCGGGATCCCATTTGACCTTCCAGCCGTCGCCGGAATCGCTTGCGGTGCCATTGGTGGTGTAGCTCCACTCGTTCGTGCCGTCTTTGCCGAGTTTCCAGGTAGCGGCGAGGGTGAAGGAGTTCTTATCCGCGCTGCGGACCTCGAATTTCACCTCCTTGCCGAGCCCGTCGTAGAGCTTGCCCAGTGCGTCGGAGGCCTTCGTCGGATCGTCGGTGAGTGCGGCGGCAGCGGCGACGTCGTCGCGGTTGAGCGCGTCGGCGAACTGCCCGGCGACGGTGTCGGGCTGGTCCGGTCTGGAGCTACAGCAGGTCAAGGCCAGGACGGGGGCCGCGAACAGGACGAGGAGATTCCGGTATGCGCGCACCTGGCCGACTCTAACCGCCAATGGCGACCAGCCTGGGTAACCCGCCCGGGAGCGCTACCCGCTCGCGCGCCGATCTCTCGCACACCTTGTCGGCCTTCGCACTGGGAGTGCGCCGGATCCATCGGTCACGCCGGTGATGTCGACAGTGCCAATCCGATACTCAACTTCGTCGGCATCC
>NZ_JBEXUI010000083.1:0-10862 GCF_040614395.1 Nocardia sp. NPDC005998
GCGCGCTCGACCGAGTTCCCATGATGTCCGAATCGGCCGAACCACCTTCGGCCAACCGGACCCGTCCATCCCCCCGCTCTTCCCACTGAAAACCCGAGGCCTCCGAATCGCCTTCAGACCACGGCCCCCGCCCCGACTCGGACGCACCGGATCCGAAACCGATAGCCTCCGAGTCAATTTCCGACCGCCGCCCCCGTCCCAACCTGGACGAACCCGAGCCGAAACCATCGGCCTCCGAATCAACGTCAGGCCACCGGCCCCGCCCCGACTCGGGCGCACCCGACCGGAAACCATCCGCCTCCAGATCGGCGGGCCGACGACCTCGCCCCACCCCGGACTCACCCGATCGAGAACCGCCGCGCACCGAGTCGACCTCGGACCACCGGCCCTGTCCCAATCCGGATCCGCCCGACCGGAACCCGTCGGCCTCTGAGCCGACCTCGGACCACCGGACTCGCCCCAACTCGGACTCAACCGAGCGGAAAGAGTCGGCTTCCGAATCCATCTCCGACCACTGCACTCGCCCCGCGGACTCGCCCGAACGGAGCCCAGTCTCTGGGTCACCCTCGGACCACCGGGCTCGCCCCGCCTCGCCCGACCGGAATCCGGCAGCCTCCGAATCGCCCCGGGACCGCCGACCCCGCCCCAACCCCGACTCACCCGCCCCGAAACCCGAAGCCTCCAAGTCCATCTCGGACTTCCGTGCCCGTACCGATCCAGGTGCACCCGAATGTGATCCAGTCTCCTCCGGGAGAGCAGGCCGCCCCGAAGCGGAGAGCAGCTCATTCAGCTGACGCCGAACCTCTTCCACCGGATCGGGCCGCGCCTCATCGGACGCGGACCGACCACGACGTGATGCTGGGCGCCGAGAGTTCATCGGATCAGAAATCGGCGGGAACCTCTGCGGCCGCTTCCGCGGTTACATCGGCGCCGATGCCGAGCTTTTCCTTGATCTTTTTCTCGATCTCGTCGCGGACATCGGTGTTCTCCAGCAGGAACTTGCGGGCGTTCTCCTTGCCCTGGCCGAGCTGGTCGCCCTCGTAGGTGTACCAGGAGCCGGACTTGCGAATGAAGCCCTGCTCGACACCCATATCGATGAGCGAGCCTTCCTTGGAAATGCCCTGACCGTAGAGAATGTCGAATTCCGCCTGCTTGAACGGCGGCGAAACCTTGTTCTTCACGACCTTTACGCGGGTGCGGTTGCCGACCGCGTCGCTGCCGTCCTTGAGGGTTTCGATGCGGCGCACATCCAGGCGCACCGAGGCGTAGAACTTCAGCGCCTTACCACCGGTCGTGGTTTCGGGCGAGCCGAACATCACGCCGATCTTCTCGCGCAGCTGGTTGATGAAGATGGCGGTGGTGCCGGAGCTGTTCAGCGCACCGGTCATCTTGCGCAGCGCCTGGCTCATCAGTCGAGCCTGCAGACCGACGTGGCTATCGCCCATCTCCCCCTCGATCTCGGCCCGCGGCACCAGCGCGGCCACCGAGTCGATGACAATGATGTCGATCGCACCGGAACGCACCAGCATGTCGGCGATTTCGAGGGCCTGCTCACCGGTATCGGGCTGGGAGACGAGCAGCGCGTCGGTATCGACGCCGAGCTTGCGGGCATAGTCGGGATCGAGCGCGTGCTCGGCGTCGATGAAGGCGGCGACACCGCCCGCGGCCTGTGCATTGGCCACCGCGTGCAGGGCGACGGTCGTCTTACCCGAGGATTCCGGACCGTAGACCTCGACAATGCGGCCGCGCGGCAAACCGCCGATGCCGAGCGCCACGTCCAGCGCGATGGATCCGGTCGGGATCACCGAGATGGGCTGGCGGGCCTCCTCGCCGAGACGCATGACCGCGCCCTTACCGAAGCTCTTCTCGACCTGCGCCAGCGCCAGCTCGAGCGCCTTATCGCGGTCGTACGCCTGTGGTGCCATATCCTCATCCCCTTTTCGACGGGTAAGTCTCGTTCTTGGTTGGCGCCCACATTAGAGGGCGGCACCGACAAGTTCTGGCGACAAGCCTAGACGAACAGATGTTCGAGTCAAGCGACGCGCCCGACAACACGCGAGCCGACTTCGGCGCACCGGGCAACCGCCGCGCTACGGCCGATTCCGCACCACCGCCCGTTCACCGCACCAGCGATATCCGATCGCTGTCCAGCAGCGTCTGCGCCTGCTTGAAGACCCGCAGGGCCGGTGTCACCTCGACATCGGTGATCCCATCGAGGGCACCGAGCCGCTGGGTGACATAGCGGTAGAGGTGGGCGGTATCCCGGCACATGATCGACGCCATCAGATTGACCGACCCCGTGGTCGCGGCGACGAATACGGTCTCGGGATGTGTCGCGATCGCGGTGCCCACCGCCGCGAGGTCGGCCGGGCGGGTGCGCAGCCACAGCGCCGCGCGCACGGCATACCCCATTCGCTCGATCGCGAAATCGAGATCGAAGTAGAGCACCCGGGATTCGACCAGTTCGGCCATGCGACGCGCCACTCTCGTTGGGGTCCAACCGATTTCGGCGGCGATCTGGGCATAGGGCGCACGGCCGTCGCGACCGAGGATCGCCAGTATCGCTTCGTCTTCGGCCGAAAGCCGCACCGGCGCTTCCGGTCCCATATCGGCCCGCGTCGCCTGGGACCCGAGTTCGCGCAACTGCTCCGCGGTGAACAGGTGACTGAAATGCGGCCACTCCTCGTCGAGCGGAAACCGATGGATCACCTCGTGCGCCGTCAAGCCGATCACCTGGCTGGCCTGCGGCAATGTCTGCAGCAGCAGTTTGTCGCGGCGTTCGACCGAGCGCGGGCGGCTCACACAGGTCACCTCGGATCCGGTGGACAGCAGGGTGACCCAACTCAGATCCGGAAACCGAGCCAGCGATTCGGCCAACCGCACCGCCTTATCCGGCGTCGTGCGCAGCCGGATCGCCCAGCGCGCATGCCCGAGCGGCACCGCGTTCACCTGCCCCGCCACATGCAAAATGCCGCGCTGCCGCAGCGACCGGTAGCGGCGCGCCACCGTCTGCTCCGAAACCCCGAGGATGGCGCCCAGCTTGGCGAACGCAATGCGGGCATCGCTGACGAGCGCGTGCACGATCTGCTTGTCGAGCACATCCAGAACGGAGGATTCCGACTCTTCCAGAGACTGCATAGGAGGAATATATCGCCAACAGGCGCACAGCTATGTGGACATCACCGTAAGGCTCACGCTGGGTGTCGAAATCGTTCATTCGCCCCCGGAGGCTCCAGTGAAGAAATGGCTCCCCCTATTCGCGGCGTGCCTCGGCACGCTGATGCTGCTCATCGACGTCACCATCGTCAATGTCGCGCTCCCCGATATCGCCGCCGATCTCGGCACCGGACTCTCCGGACTGCAGTGGGTGGTGGACGGATACGCGCTGGCACTGGCCGCACTGCTGCTCGTACTCGGCTCGCTGGCCGATCGGGTCGGCGCGAAGCGCGCCTATCTGGCCGGGCTCATCGTCTTCGCGATCGCATCGCTGATCTGCGGGATCGCCGACACCTCGCCGAGTCTCATCGCGGCGCGGGCACTTCAGGGTGTCGGCGGCGCCGCGATGTTCGCGACCACACTGTCACTGCTGAACTCCACCTACACCGGTCGGGACCGCGGTGTCGCCTTCGGCGTCTGGGGTGCGGTCGCGGGTGCGGCGGCCGGAATCGGCGTGGTGCTGGGCGGTGTGCTCACCGAGGCGCTGTCGTGGCGGTGGATCTTCTTCGTCAATCTGCCGATCGCAGTCTTGGCGATCGTGTTGACCGCCATCGTGTTCCAGCCGTCACCGCGGCAGGCGGATCGGGCCGTGGACCTTCCCGGCATGCTCGCGTTCGCGACCGCCGCGACAGCGGTCACCTATGGTGTCATCCGAGGCGGCGAACACGGCTGGTCCGATGACGCGACATTGCTCGCGCTGACGCTCGGCGTGGTCGCATCGCTGGCCTTCGCATTCATCGAATACCGCAGTGCGGCACCGATGCTCCCGCTCTCACTGCTCGGCAACCGCAACTTCGGCGCCACGCTGGTCTCGGCTTCCGGACAGACGTTCGCGGCCTTCGCTGCCACTCCCCTGGTATCGCTGTGGCTGCAGCAGCAGCTGCATATGACGCCGCTGCACGCGGGACTCGCGATGCTGCCGATGGCGGCGACCGCATTCGTGGTGGCCGGTGCGTTCGGCAAGCTGCTGCACGATGTTTCGCCGAAATGGACGATCGGGGCGGGCCTGGTGCTGGTCGGCATCGGAACCGGATTGCTCACCATCATCGACGCCGGATCATCGTGGGTCGCATTGGTTCCCGGATTCGCGGTGATCGGTGCCGGCATCGGCATCAACTCACCCGCGCTCGTGGCGGTGGGAATGGCGGCGGTGCCGCCGCGACAGGGCGGAATCGCCGCTGGCGCGGTGAATACCGCGCGCCAGCTCGGACTCGCGCTCGGAGTCGCGGTGCTGGGCACGGTATTCCGCGAGGTCGCCGATGCCGATCAGCCGATGACATTGTCGCGGTTCGTCGATGGGCTGGACGCGGCGTTCGCCGTGGCGGCCGGGGTCGGGATCGTGTTCGGGGTGATCGCATTCGGGCTGTTCCATCGTCAGCACGAGGTGGTCGCGGATGGTCCAGCGGAGCGGGAAGTTGTTGCCGCATAGGTAAACCCGCAGCGCAGACGTGTGCCGGAATCCCCGCAGCGCAGGGGTTCCGGCACCAACCGCGCGCGGATCGTCGAACCAGCAATGCCCCCGCACTACCGCTGCGGCAGCACGGATTCGTCCCCTTCCTGACGCGGGCCGAAAATGCGGCGGTCGGATTCCTCGATGCGGACATCGTTGATGCTGGCCTCGCGCCGCGACATCAGACCTTCCGGGGTGAACTCCCACTGCTCATTGCCGTAGCTGCGCCACCACTGGCCGGATTCGTCATGCCATTCGTATTGGAAGCGGACCGCAATGCGATTGCCTTCGAAGGCCCAGAGGTCCTTGCGCAGCGCGTACCCGTTCTCGATGGACCACTTTCGGGTGAGGAACTCGACAATGGCGTCGCGGCCGGTGAGGAACTCGTCGCGATTGCGCCAGACCGAATCCTCGGTGTACGCCGCGGCGACACGCTCGGGATCCCTGGTGTTCCAGGCATTTTCGGCGGCAAGCACCTTCACCTTCGCGGATTCCAGGTCGAACGGCGGCAATGGGGGTCGCATAACAAGCTCCTTCTTCGGTATCGGATTCGGCCGCACCCTGCGTGGATGTCGCAGAGGCGTGGATCCGGTCAGGGATTGACCGGGGAGAGTTCGGCAGGACCCCAGCGCAGCGGGCCCGAACCGCGAACTTCCACTACATCGGTAATGGTGAAGTCGATCGTGCACTGAGATCCGGCGGTGAATGTCGCAGCATCCCAGATCAATTCGGCGGTTCCGGTGAGCTGCAGCGTTCCGCCGGTGCGCCAGTCCGGGATCAGAATGCCGCAGCGCGGATTCACCGCGATATTCCCTAGCGTCATGAACATCGAGTTGCCCTGGTAATCCGGCCATCGCAGCCGCGTGGACGAAAGCACCTGCAGAAAACCGGGATTGCCGCCGCGATGGGAGGCATCGGCATTGCCGTCGACATCCGTGGTCGCGACGAAGAACGTGTCGGCCGCGGTAATCAGCTCTCGCTGGCGCGCGTCGAGTTCGGTACCGCATTGCGGCGCCGGAATATCGACACCGGGTCGGTAGGAATCGATCGTCCGGCGTGAGATGTATTTCGGGCAGTTCGAATACACCTGGTCGACAGCGATCCGCAACCCGTCACGCCACTGCGTCGGCACCGCGAAACCATTGACTCGCATCCGCCTGCGCCGCTGCGGCTGCAGCGCGATCATGCCGATCCGGGCGGGGCGGGTCAGTGTGCGATGCAGCGGATCGCCGACCGCCGGAAATGCATCGACCGCGATCGTCTCGGCATCGAGAGCATGCACGAATCCCAACGGCCCAACCAACTCACTGGCCCACACATGGCCCGCATTGTCTGCCGCCGCGAGCACGACCATCGGCTGTTCGGCCAGGAAGGACGCCGCGACATCCGGGATATCGCCGCGAATCATCCGGCCGACGCGGTCCGCTATGTGCTGCTGACCCATTCGCTGTTGTACGGCGACCTCACCGGAGTGGAAGTGCGTCATCGGCTCAGAAGAATCCACAGGTCGGAGCAGCACCACTCGGCGCGGGAGCGGATTCGGCGCCAGTGGGCGCGTAGACCTCGAGCCGGATGCCGTCGGGGTCGGTGAAGAAGATGCCACCGGAGGCCACGCCCTCACCGTGCGCGACGACACCATCGTGCACGAAATCCACCGTGAGTTCGCGCAGCAGCGCCTCGATCGCGCGCACCTGTTCGACGGTGTCGACCTGGAACGAAAGGTGATGCAGGCCGGGAGTATCAGTGGAGAACGTGCCGTCGGACTGCTGCCAGAGGGTGACCATGAGCTTGCCGTTGACGCCAAGGAACGCCCAGCGTTTGCCGTCATCGGTGCTGGTCGCGAGCTGTTCGAAACCGAATGCGCGCCGATAGAAGTCCACCGAGCGGTCCAGATCGGAGACGTTCAGGCCGATATGTCCGGTGACCAACGGTGGCGCGATGGCTGTCGTCATGTGAATCCTCCTCGAAATCAATAACCGTCATAGATTGTTTGACTGGTTAGAACATAACGAGCGGCAGCATGGGCGTCAACCTTTAAAATAAATTTGACTAGTTAGAACGGCGGTGGTCGACCTGACGACACAAGGCGGATCGCTACCCTCAGGTATGCCCGATCCACGACCCCACCTCGGTGAGCCGCTGGCACTCGACCTGCTGAACACCCGATGGATCGAGAACGGGCCGCAGGATCTGCTCACCGATGTGGCGGGTCTCGGCATCTGGCTGACCTCGGCCGGGCTGGCCGAGCGCGCGAAAGCCGACGAACCGACCCGGCAGGCGGTGCTCACCGCGCGCACCGCCATCTATGACGTGCTGAAGCACACCTCTCACACCGCACTCAATGAGGTGCTCGACCTCGGCCGGATCCGGCGCACCCTGACCGATACCGGCCCAGCCGATATCGTCGACGTGCCCGAAGCGACCTGGCTCCCCGGCTGGCTGGCCGCCGACAACCTGTTGCGGCTACTCGCCGAGGCACCGGACCGGATCCGCCAGTGCGCACATCCCGATTGCGTGCTGTTCTTCTACGACACCTCGAAGAACGGCACCCGCCGATGGCATTCGATGGCGACCTGCGGCAACCGCACCAAGGCCGCGCGCCACTATGCGAAAAGGGTTTGAGCTCAGAAGAGTTCGTCCAGCAGCCGGTAGTAGTCCAGCCGTCGCCGATCCGGCTCGGTGAGACCGTAGGCGGTATAGAACGCGTGCAGTTCGTCGTCATCGAAGTCAATGGGCAGATCCCGCGCGACCAGGGCCAGATCGCGGTACCGATCCGCCACGCCCAGACCGCCGACGTCGATCAGCAGGCCGCCGTTCAGGACATTGGACGGAGTGAAATCACCATGCGCGACAACGAGATCCGCATCCGTCGGGCGTTCGGCGAGCAGCCTGTCGAGTATCTGTTCGGGCGTCAGCCCTCGGTTGTCCTCGTCGAAGTCCTCGGTGTCGACTAGACCCTCGAGCACATTGCGCCGCGCTTGGGCGAGCACGACATCCAGTCCACCGTCGAACGGGCACTCCGCGACCGGGATGTCGTGCAGGCGGCGTAGCACGGCACCCATGACCGCGCCCACCGATACCGCCGGATCGTCGAGTGCAGCCAGGCTCGACACGCCCGCATCCGCCAGCACCAGGACATCGTCCTCGAACACGGCGATATCCGGTAGCCGAATCCCCCTGCCCCGCAACCAGTTCAAGCGCTCGTACTCGGCGACGGCCTTCGGCCCACGCTTCACCCAGTACGTGCCGTTGACGTGCGCGACACCACCGCTCATCCCTTCGTGATCATCCGACCACGTGGGTTCCTCGCCGAGCAGCGCGACCACCTTCGGCGGCAAGGTCGCGGGCAGTTCGTCGAGGGCGTCCAAGGACGTGCGCGTGGATTCGATCAACTCGGCATCCCCCTCGGCGACTCGCAACTTCAGCGCCTCACTCAGCAATGCCTTGGCCTCCGGCAGCCGACCTTGTTCGGCGAGCGCCTTGCCCAGGTGCTGCAGCGCGAAGGACAACACCTCCGGCGCGCAGTCCCGAGCCCGGTCGACGGTCCGGCGATACAGCGTTTCGGCGGTGACAACATCGCCGCGATACCGGTGGACATCGCCGAGGTTGATCCAGACCGAAATCCGGCGGCGATCGCTGTCCGCGAGTTCGAGGGCGCGATCGAGGTGATCCAGGGCCTCGTCATAGCGGCCGAGTAGTAGCAGGTCGATACCGGTCTTGCGGAATTCGGCGAAATCGACCGGCCGGGCGGCCGCTACCCGCGCAGCCAGCTGTTCATGATCGGTAGCGATCATGCGCAGCCGCCCGTCGAAGCGGTATCCACCATCGGTCACCAGCGTGATCTAGGTACATCGAAATCCGCACAGAGTGCACGCCACACATCCCGTGGATCGACACCCGCCTCGATGGCAGCGGCACCCGTCCGCCCGCCCAACGCCGGGATGGTGTGATCTTTGAGCAGGCTATCGCCACGGGCCACACCGAACTCGGTGTGCAACAGCTCCTGGAACTCGGTCAACCGCACCGTGTTCAAGATACTCGCGTCGCCGCGCTCACTTCCAGATACCGGTATGCGGTGGCGTTGCCCATTCTCGAATTTGCACAGGGCGCCCCTGGAATCAAGCTCGAACGCTGAGAACGTCGTGGCAGATAGCGATGGCATCGGCGACGTCCGCGACGCCGGAGGCCGCCTCCTGTGCCGCGGTCGTGTAGGAGGGGGTGTGGAGGAGCTCTCGGACCGCCGCGCGAACGGCGTCCACGGTCAGCGGCCGAACCAGAATCGAGCTGCCCTGGCGGGCGGCACGATTTGCCAGTTCCCATTGGTCGCCGCCGCCGGGGACGGTGACGATCGGGACACCCGCGAGCAGGGATTTCGCCAGCAGGCCGTGCCCGCCACCGCCCACGACGAGCGAGGCGTGGGTGAGTAGTTCGTCTTGACGGCCGAGTCCAGCGGTCGCCCAGGGCGGGAGGTCGGTCGGCGGGGTGTCGAGCATGGAGATGGCGACCCGCACCCCCGCCCCGTCCAGGGCGGCCAACACGGCGTCGACCATGCCCGCGACGCCGGTGTGTGCCGTCGACGGCGCGACCATGACCAGCGGCTCATCACCGGGCGGCAGGTCAAGAGTTTTCCGGGTCGGTTCCCACAGCAGTGGGCCGATGACATGGGTGTGCTCGGGCCAGTCGGGGCGCGGCACTTCGAGGGCGGGCAGGGTGGCGACCAGGCGGGCCGCCGGACCCGGATCGGTGGCGGACAAGCCGACACTTTCACGGGCATGCTCCCGTTGCCGCAGACCGTTGCGGATGGCGCGAGCGCTCATGGTGCGCAGCATGCCGTCGCGGAGTCGCCCGCGCAGACCCTGCCCTGGCGCGAGGCCACTGCCGATGGGCGGCAACGCTTTCGACGGAAGATACAGCGGATGCGGCGACAGCTCGACCCATGGCACCCCGAGTCGCTCGGCGGCCAGCCCGCCGCCCGCGGTGAGCACATCCGACACCACGAGTTCCGGCAGCATCGCGCTCAGATCGGGCAGGATCTCGGTCGAAATATGCGCCGCACGTTCATGAATGCGCTGACCGGCATCGCGGTCATCGTCGACGGCGCGCGGGGCGAGACCCTTGAGTCTGCGTACCGCAATGCCCGCCTCCTTGGCGGCGTCGAACCAGCGCGGTCCGGTGAACAACACCGGTTCGTCACCGGCGGCCAGGAAGCGCTCGCACAGCGCCAGCGCCGGAAACGCATGGCCCGGATCCGGCCCGGCAACAACGGCAACACGCATGCGGTCAGCCTGCCATATCAGCCTCGGAATCAGGTGGGGTGGCGATCAGGCGGAGCGCGCATGGGCCCCATTCCGGGTGCCCGGCCCGCCAGCGTTCACCGAAACGCCATTCACCCGCAACCCCACCGGCCGACGATCGACGGCAGACTGGTCCAGACCATTTTGCTCACTGCGTCGGACGCGCTGAGCAGTGAGCGAGCGCATCACGAGATCGGGGCTGAGGTGTCGGTATCCACCGTGGACGAATTGATCAACCTGCTGACCGACTGCGCCGATGTCTGGGATATGCCCGACCGCAGCGGCGACCCCGTCGACATCCTCGATCACGACCTGCAATGCGCCCAACTGCTGCGCCTATCCCATCCCGATGACGAGGAACTGCAACTGGCCGGACTGCTGCACGACATCGGCCACAAACTCGTCCCCGGCGACGACGCACACCACGGCGAACACGGAGCCGATGCGATCCGCTCGCTACTCGGCGACCGCGTTGCCCGACTGATCGAACTGCACGTCATCGCCAAACGCTATCTCGCCGCAACCGATACCACCCACACGCTTTCCCCCGCCAGCCAGCGCACCCTGATCGCCCAGGGCGGCCCGATGACCCCAGCCGAAATCGCCGAATTCCGAGCCGATCCCGACTTCACCGCCGCCATCGCCCTGCGCCGCGCCGACGATGCGGGCAAGATCGTCGGCCACGAAGTCGCCCCGCTGGAATCGTGGCGCCCGGTCATCGAATGGGTAGCCACCACACACTGAACCCACGCGCCGTCACAACCGATTTCAATACTTCCCCACTCATCCGTTACCCTTGCTCAGCAACACCGGTCCGGGTGGCGGAATGGCAGACGCGCTAGCTTGAGGTGCTAGTGCCCTTTATCGGGCGTGGGGGTTCAAGTCCCCCTCCGGACACAGAC
>NZ_JBEXUI010000084.1:0-7743 GCF_040614395.1 Nocardia sp. NPDC005998
GCGACACCCTCTCCCCGCAATACCAGAGCCCCGCCACCTTCACCGGAGGAACCATCCACAACGTCACCATCGACATCGGCAAGCAATCCTTCAACAACCTCCAAAAGGAAGCCGCGGCCGTCCTGGAAGGAAACTAGTGGTGCGCCCGTTAATTCGTCAGGGCGAGTCGAGCTTCACCGCCTCAGTGGTGCGTTCGTCCATCGCACTTACGGGAATCGCTGTGCGATCGCCATCGTGATCGCGTCCGGTGCGTGTTCCTGAATGAAATGCCGCGCGTGTGGCAGCTCGACTACATCGAGATCGGTGAAGGCGGCACGCATTCGCGGGATACCGGCGTTCGGACGGAACACCATGTCCCGCATTCCCCACAGCAACAGGGTCGGCTTGTCGCCGAGCAGGACGGGCACGTCTCGGGCGAGTCCGTCCAGCAGCGGGCGCGCGGCACGAATTTCTTTGGGCATCATGGCGAGTCCGCGCCGGGCTTCCGCAGTGGGCTGCACCGCGCGGTAGTGGTCGGCCTCGGCCGCGGTGAGCGTGCGCCCCAGCTCTGCGAGCAGGACGCGCTCGACTAGGAAATTCTGTTCGATTATCCGCCGCTGCATCGGACTGCTGCTCATGATCATGCTGAACGCCCGATTAGCCATCGCTTCGATCGGCCAGAACACGGTATTGCCCAGCACGATCCCCCGCACCCGGTCCGCGCGCGTGGCGACCGCACCCAGACCGATGGGGCCGCCCCAATCGTGTCCCATCAGAACGAAGCCGTCGAGCTGCAGGTGATCGATCAGCTCGCCGAGGACCGCGGTGTGTTCGGCGATGGTGTAGCCGAAACCCGCAGGACGTTCGGACAATCCGAAACCCAGGTAGTCGACGGCGACACACCGGTACCGGTCGCGCAGGTCCTTCACGATGTGGCGGTAGAGGAAACTCCACGCCGGAGCGCCATGACAGAACAGGATCGGTGGTCCGGCCCCCTCGTCGATGTAATGAACTCGGCCGACGGACGAGTCGAACCAGCGCGACTCGAAAGGATACAGATTCCCGTCGGGAACGAAGTCGATCAGCATTGTCCCCCCTCCGATGCCAGACTACGTGTGTGGTGCACCCGAGCGCGTGGCAGCCTCCACCGAAATGACCGTCTGTGGACCGGAGCCCGGCTTGCTGCCGCATGGTCGAGGTACTCAATGGGGACACACCCAGGTCGACTCGCACGAATGCGGCGTGCCCACCCAGAGTGGATAGGGACACAGTGGGTGGGCACGCCGCGTGCCGGGCCGCCGTGCGGCGAACACGGGCCGGGCATGGATGACGTTAGGGCACAGTCATATTGGGCCGCTCAGCGAGCGGCCCAACATCGGAGATCGCACGACCGGTGCCCGTTCATGTTGTGATGCAACACAAACGGGCGAGATCCTAGACCGGGAAGAGGCTGTGCTTGCGTGGGTTGTGCTTCTTGACCGAACCCTTCTCGCGCAGCAGGCGCAGCGCCTTGCGGATCTCCAGGCGGGTCTGGGACGGCTCGATGACGGCGTCGATATAGCCGCGTTCGGCCGCGGTCCACGGGGTGGCCACGGTGGCGTTGTAGAAGTCGATCATCTGCTGACGCACCGTGGCGCGCTGGTCGGCCGGAGTCGCCTCGAGCTGTCTGCGACCGATGATGCCCACCATGCTCTCCGCGCCCATTACCGCGATCTGTGCGGTCGGCCAGGCCAGGGCGAGGTCGGCGCCGAGCGGCTTGCAGCCCATTACCGCGTAGCCGCCGCCGTAGGCCTTGCGCGTCACGATCGACACGATCGGCACCGTGGCCTCGATCACCGAGCGGAAGAATCGGCCACCGCGCTTGATCACGCCGTTGCGTTCCTCCTCGAGCCCGGGCAGCACGCCGGGGGTGTCGACGACGAAGATGACCGGCAGGCCGAAGGCGTCGCACAGGCGGATGAAATACGCCGCCTTGTCCGAGCACAGTCCGTCCAGCGCGCCGCCGAGCACCTGCGGCTGATTGGCGACCACACCGACGCTGCGGCCGTCGACCCGGGCGAAGCCGGTGATCAGATTCTGGGCGGTACCCGCGCTGATCTCGTGGAAGTCGCCGTCGTCGAAGATGCGCAGCAGCACCTCGTGCATGTCGTAGCCGGACCGGGCCGAATCCGGGATGATCGAGTTCAGTTCCAGATCGTGGCTGGTGAGCTCCGGCTCCAGGCCCGGATTCACCACCGGAGCCTGCTCGAGGCAGCTCGACGGCAGGTAGCTCAGATAGGTGCGAACCCAGTCGAAGGCCGCCTGCTCATCGGCGGCGACGTGGTGCACCGTGCCATTGGCCTGCAGGGCGGCGGCGCCGCCGAGATCGTCGGCGCTGACCACCTCGCCGGTGACGCCCTTGATCACCTCCGGACCGGTGACGAACATATAGGACTTCTCGGTCGCGACCAGCACATCCATATTGACCGGGCCGTACACCGAACCGGCCGCGCATTTGCCGAGCATGACCGCGACCATCGGCACGAAACCGGACAGATCCTCCTGGCGTCGGCACATCAGCGCGTACCAGGCCAGCGAGGTCACCGCCTCTTGGATGCGGGCGCCGCCGGAATCGTTGATCGAGACCACCGGGCAGGCGTTCTCCTGCGCGAACTCCATTGCGGCGGCGACCTTTCGGCCGAACATCTCGCCGACCGAACCGCCGTGCACCGTCTGATCGTGGGCGATGACGACGACCGGCCTGCCGTCGATATAGCCGCGGCCGGTGACCACGCCGTCGCCGTACATGCCGTCGGTGCTGCCGGGCTGGCGCATCAGCGCGCCCATTTCCACGAAGGAGCCCTTGTCGAGCAGCATCCGCACGCGCTCGCGGGCGCTGGGTATGCCCTTCTTCTTGCGCTTCGCGATGCCGGTCTCGCCTGCGGGCTCCTCGGCGAGCTCCAGGACGTCGCGGAGTTCCTCCAGCTTTTCTCGCGTACCGCTCATATGGGGTTAGGCCATCCTTCGAACTCGTCGCCAGTTGCACCGCCCGGGTTCACCGAACTGAGGCAAGGCGGTCGATGCTATCGGGCATATGACCCGTAGCACAGGGATCCACTTTAGTCATGGGAGAGCTCACAGGTTCCGTCGGTGTGCCCTGGTTTGAACCATCGGTGTCCGGGTACTGCGCGCTGCCATGCCGATGCCGTCGGTAGATCGCCGCCGGGCGTTACAGCGGTGGTCGCGGCGCGCCACCCGTGCGCCAGCGGACCGGCGGTGCGCGGATCCCGCTGTCGCAATCTGATCGTCCGGATGAGCGGAATATTGCAACCGAGAATCCGCCCGCTGCTTGTGATTTCACCCAAGGCGGCCGGTGCCAAGTGATGACTTTCCCAATTATCGGGCTGGATATGCGATTTCGGTGCGAACCCGGCTAGCCTTTCATATTCATGGTGGGCAAACAGGCCAGTTCGGGCACCAAGACCTTGGAAGCAAAACTGGTCGAGCATTTGACTTTTCAGGCTCGGCGCGCACGTCGCGAAGATCTCGGTACTATCACGCGCGCCTGTTTGGTGGAGGCTGCGCGGATGCTGGAGGCGCGGTTGATTCCGGTGGCACAGCCAGCGGCGATTGCCGGATCGGCGGCGCGCTGGGCGCGTGAGGGGATAGCGCTGGAAACCGTGCTCGACGCGTATCACGACGGGGTCCGTATCGGTTTGGAATTCCTGACCGAGCAGGCCGCAGGGGAAGACGCCGATGCGGTGGCGGCGGCGGCCGGGCTGATCGTGCGGGTGCTGGAAACCGTGACGACGGCGACGCTGACGGCCTATCTGGATGAACATCGCCAGGTCGCGCGCGAGCAGCAGACCGCGGCGCAGATGCTGGTATCGGCGCTGCTCAGCGGGCACGGCGTCGCGCACCTGGCGCGCCGGGCCGGAATCAGTGTGGCCGCGTCGTACCAGGTCGTGGCCCTCGCGATTCCCGCGCATCCGGATGAGCGAAGACCTGGCATGGGCGCGCCGTCAGCGGCGCGCCGGAAGCTGCGCCGCGTTCAGGCGGCGCTGGCGACTCCGCTGGGTTCCCGGGCACTGTCGCTGCTGTCCGATGAGGGCGGCACGGTCCTGATTCCGATCGACGAGGTCTCGGCCATGACCTCGCTCGCACTCACCCCTGAGGTGCTCGAGCTGATCGGCGAGGCCGCCGAGGTTCCGCTGACCGCGGTGGTGACCTCTGGCGATGCCAGCCGGATTCCCGAACTGGCCGGGCTGGTCCAGAAGTTGCTGGTCCGACTGCAGGCCGATGGCCGACCGCCGGGGCTCTACCGACTGGCCGATCTGCCCGATTATGACGGGCTCCAGCAGGCCCGCCGCCCGGTCGTCACCTCGCCCAATGATCACCGAATCACCCGTTCGGCCTGACCGAACACCCTTGATCTGCGGTTCTGGGGTGTGAACGAAAAGGAGTACGTGTGCCGACCACACTGACCGATCTCGATACTGTGCGCAAACTCGAGCCCGTCGCCGAACGCCATCTCGAACAGCATCTACGCAAGGCCTGGCATCCGCAGGATTATGTGCCGTGGGACGACGGTCGGAATTTCGCGGCTATGGGCGGTGTCGATTGGGAGCCGGGACAATCCGAGCTGGCCGAGGTCGCCCGCACCGCGATGGTCACCAACTTGCGCACCGAGGACAATCTGCCCTCCTATCACCGGGAGATCTCGGAGTCGTTGTCCTTGGGCGGGTCTGGGGCACCTGGGCGGGGTGCTGGACCGCAGCGGAGAATCGTCATGCGATTGTCATGTGCGACTATCTGGTCACTCGCGCGGGCGACCCGGTGACCCCTGGAGCAGGCCAGAATGGCGCATATGACGACGGGTGTCGCGAAATCTGTGAAGGGACAGCAGTTCCTGCGATCTGGCGCATATGTGACGCAACAGGAACTGGCGACGAGGTTAAGTCACAGAAATACCGGCGCGGCCTGTAATGAGCCCATCGCCGAGCGTATGCTGCAACGAATTGCCGCCGACGAAAAGCTGTAGATGATCTTCTCTCGCAACCTCAGTGCCGCCACCCTCGACCTGACGCCGAACCAGACCCTGCGCGCGTTCACCGATATCGTCACCCGGTTCCAGATGTCCGGACTCACCCAGCCGAACTTCCGGCGAAATGCTGTGGTACTGGCCGAATACGGCATCTGCGATCTGCGTCAGCATCTCGACGGTGTGCTGCGCCCGGTGCTGCGCGCCTGGAATGTCTTCGAGCGCACCGACCTATCCGACGACGGCAAACGCGCCCGCGATGAAATCGCGGCCTACTTCGACGAGTTGGCGCTCAGGGCAACGTGTTTCGAGGAGCAGCGCGACCGCGCCGCAGCCGGACAGGCCGAGCGAGCCGCCGTCGCGCCATGAGTCTTCGAGCACCGATCACCGCGGCGGCGATGGCCCTCATCGCCGTGGTGGGGGCTGCGCCCGCGCTCGCGGATCTACCCGTAGCACCGCCGCCGGTGGATCCCGCCATGACCCGGACCGGCACCATCGCTATCGAGACTGTCGGCCCACGCCACGAACGCTTTTCGATCGCCTCTGCCGCCATGCGCCGGGTTATTACGGTGGATGTGCTGCGCGGCAGCGGTTCCGGGCCGCATCCGCTGTTGTATCTGCTGGACGGCGTTGACGGCGAGCAGATCTCGGGGTGGCTCAGCAAAGGTCGAGCGGCGGAGTACTTCGCCGATAAGCCCGTCGATGTGGTCTTGACCAGCGGCGGCACCGGGAGCATGTACAGCGACTGGATGCGCCGCGACGCGAATCTCGGACTCAATCGGTGGGAAACGTTTCTCACCGCGGAACTGCCGCCGATTGTCGAGTCGTATCTGAGAACCGATGGGCGGCGCGCGATCGCGGGCGTATCGATGGGCGCGCAGGCGGCCATGATGCTGGCCCAGCGGTATCCGGGACGATACCGCGCGGTCGCGGGGCTGAGCGGATGCTATTCCACCGCGGACGAACTCGGCCGCGCCGTCACCACCATCACGGTCGCCTCGCGTGGCGGCAATGTCGAAAACCTCTGGGGCCCACCCGATTCGCCGGAGTGGGGTGCGCACGACAGTGTGCTCCGGGCGGCCGATCTGCGGGGTACGTCGATCTATCTCTCCGCGGCGACCGGCCTGCCGACCGACGCCGATCTCGTCGCCGTATCGCATGCGCCGAACCTCGTCGAAGCCCTGCGGACGGCGGGTGGGGGACTCGCGCTCGAGGCCGGTGCGCGGCTGTGCACCGAACGCTTCGCCGCCCGGCTCGCCGAGCTGAAGATTCCCGCCACCGTCGACTACGCCCCGGCGGGCATGCACACCTGGCCCGATTTCGAGGCGCAACTCCCGCGTGCCTGGCGCGTGCTCGCCCCGGCGCTCGGGCTACCCGAGCCGCACTGATCCGCGCGACCTGGTGCCGGGCAGATCGTCGCGACCGCGAACAGCCTCGTCGAAAGTGCCGATAAGAGGGTCACTTTCACCGCGGGCCCGCACGCCGATGCGGGCCGCAGTCGAACACCAGGTGCGCGACCGCGCAGTTGATGTGGGGCTGGTATGAGCGGCCGGTGGCGGCTGGTCGGCAAGGGGCCGGACGCGACGATAACGCCGCCACCGATGTGACGGCCGCGGTGCGCCAGATCACGGTGCAGCGCAATGCCGCCGCCGCGGGCAGCTCGCTGGCGGCGCTGAGCCAGGGCAGAGTGGTCGCCTACGAGCTGCTCGAACCATCCGCGGTGGATCCCGGCTTGGCGCGGGCTGTCTCGTTCGTTTTCGCCTTCCTGCTGTGTATGGCGTCCTTCCTGTTCGACATGGGCGTCGTCGAGGAGAAGATCTACCGTCGCTCGCTGATGCAAGCCCAAGGGCGCCTGACGATTCGGCAGGCGCTGAAGGTGCAGGACTGAGGATTCACAGCACGATGGGGTCGCCGTAGCTGGCGCCGCTGGCATCCACCGCCGCCGATTCGGCGGTGACCCTGGCGTACGCGCGGATGGTCAGCGCGCCACCGCAGCCGGATACCTGGATGTGGAAGTCTCGGCTGACCATGGTGCCGAGGGTGTCCGATTGGAGTTTCTTGGTGCCGACCGTGATATCGGCGATTTTGCCCGGGGACATGCTCAGATCGGCGCCGAGCCCACCGCTGAGGTCGGGGATGACATTGATATCGATGCTCGGCGTCAGCGAACCTGGTGAGATGTCGAGTCCGAGGTCCAGATTGGCATCGGCCTGGAGTTTGGTTTGGAGCTCGGCCTTGGGGTCGAGGTCCACCGCGCATGCTACGTAGTACCCGGATGTCAGTGTGCCGGAATCGGAACCCGAGATCCGGCCGTAGAAGTCGGTGTCCAGCAACACTTCCCGGTTGGTCGGCATGCCGTTGAGCGCGGTGAGTGGATGGGCATCGATGTCGCGCTGGCCGACGGTGAATTGCATTGTGCCGGAGACGGAGTAGGTCTTCTCATGGGCGGCCGCGGCGTGCGCGAACGGGGCGGTGGTGACCGCGCAGCCCACCATTGTCAGGGCGGCGATCAGAACACACTTCCGGTACATCGTTCTCCATGCTCTCGGTGGCCGTACCCGGGCGCGCGGACGGCGATGGCTGCGTTCCCGGGCAGGATTCGGCGGCCCAGGACTGAGCCGTAGCGAGCGTGTCCGCTGAACCTCAGAGCTAGGCCGTGTTTCGAAAGTCGGGTCACCGTAGCCACAGGTCGATGGCGGCGATGTGGACGGTAGCCAGGAAGCGGACGGCGAGTTTGTCGTATC
>NZ_JBEXUI010000085.1:0-6662 GCF_040614395.1 Nocardia sp. NPDC005998
GCCGCGGCGCCCGGCGCGACCGCCTGCGGCGCGACCTGCGGCAGGCCGACCGTCTGCAGCACCCGCTTGATCACATCGTCCGGGCTGATCTCGTCGGCGAGTGCGTCATAGGACAGCACCAGACGGTGGCGCAGCACATCCGGAATCACCTCGACGACATCCTGCGGCACCACATAGTCGCGGCCGCGGATCAGCGCGACGGCGCGGGCGGCGGCGATGATGCCGAGGCTGGCGCGCGGCGAGGCGCCGTAGGCGATCCAGTTCGCCACATCCTGCATGCCGAAGTCGGCGGGCTTGCGGGTCGCCGCGATCACCCGGACCACGTAGTCGACCAGCGCGTGGTGCACGAAGGTATTCGCGGCCACCTGCTGCAGCCGGATCAGCTCGACGGGTTCCAGGATCGGCTTGGCCTCCGGCGGGGTGACACCCATCCGGTAGATGATCTCGCGCTCTTCCTCCACCGACGGGTAGTCGACGACGACCTTGAACAGGAAGCGGTCGCGCTGCGCCTCGGGCAGCGGGTACACGCCCTCGCTCTCGATCGGATTCTGCGTCGCCATGACGAGGAACGGATCGGGCATCGGGTAGGTCTTGCCGCCGATCGACACATGCCGCTCGGCCATCACTTCCAGCAGCGCGGACTGCACCTTCGCGGGCGCGCGGTTGATCTCGTCGGCGAGGACGAAGTTCGCCACGACCGGACCGAGTTCGGTATCGAATTCCTCGCGGCCCTGGCGGTAGATCCGGGTACCGATGAGGTCGGTCGGGACCAGGTCGGGGGTGAACTGGACGCGGGAGAACGAACCGCCGACCACCCTGGCGAAGGTCTCCACCGCAAGGGTTTTGGCGATACCCGGCACACCCTCGAGCAGTACGTGGCCACGCGCCAGCACCCCGACGAGCAGCCGTTCGACGAGCCGATCCTGACCCACGATTACGCGCTTGACCTCGTATATCGCCTTCTCCAGGGTCTGGACGTCACGCTCCAGGGTGCTGGATGCGGGAGCAGCGGCCGCTTTCACCAAATTTGCCCCGCTCACACCGTCCGTCGAAGTCACCAACATCCCCGCTTTCGCTTTGGTCCTGTGCGTGCTGCCACAACTATTCCAGGTGATGGCCGCATACGCCGCAACCGGACCCGAGATCACGGCAAATCAACAGATTCGCGCGTCGGGTTCGCGGCGTACGGCCCCAGCCTAGGGTCAGCTGACGATCCGCACCGCGTACGGCATGATGCCGCCCTCACGCACCGGAGACACCCGCACGACCTCGCCGGATTGCGGCGCCTCGACCATCTTGCCGTTGCCGAGGTAGAGCGCGACGTGTTCGCTGCCGTTCGGCCCCCAGAACAGCATGTCGCCGCGGGTGCGCTGACCGACGGGCACCCGGGTGCCCGCGTTGTACTGATAGCCGCTGTAGTGCGGCAATGACACGCCGATTCCGGCGAAGGCGTAGATCATCAGACCCGAGCAGTCGAAGCCGACCTTGTCGTAATCGCCGTAGCTGTCGGCAACGCCGCCGTCGTGGATCCCGAGGGTCGGCCCGTCCTCATCGCCGCCGCCCCAGGCGTAGTCGACACCGAGCTGCGATATGGCGCGATCGACAACGGTTTCGACGGCCGCGGAGCCGCCGATGGATGGCATGTTCGGCCCGGTCGCCCGCGGCCGGGTCTTGCGCGGTGGCGGCGAATCGTCCAGCTGGACGTGTGGACGCCTACCCTCACCCGCATGCGCTGCGCGCTCCTTCGCGGCCTGATCCTGCGCGGCCCGCGCGGCGGCCGCCGCGGCGGCCGCGCGCACGGCGGCCTCCTCGGCCTTGCGCTGCTCGTCCCAGGCCAGATAGGCCTCGCGTTGTCCTTGCAACCCGGCCACATTCGCACGCGCGACATCCAAACGTCCCTGTGCCGATGTGCGCTCGCGTAGTAGGCCCTCTCGCTGTCCGGCCTGCTGATTCTGTTCGGCCTGCACCGCGGCGACCGCATGCTCGGCGTCGGCCTTCTTCTGCTCGGCCGCTGCGGCGGCCGCATCGGCGACCGACTTAGCTTGCCGCGCAATGGAGTTCCTATTGCCCTGATCGATCTGAGCGCGGCGCAACGAGTCCAGTACCGACTGCTGGTTCTTCGACACCAGGGTGAATATCTGAGCGCGGTCGAGTGCGAGGTCCGGATTCGCCGAAGACAGATAGGTGACCACCGAGGTCGCCGCGGGCCGGCTGTAGGCCTGCACCGCGAATTGGTCGAAGTTGCGGCGGGCCTGTTCGACCTGGGCTCCGGCATCGACGAGTTCGCGCTGGGTGTCCACGACCGCGGCGGCGGCCACATCGGCGGCATCGCGCGCGTCCTGCAGATCGACGAGGGCTTTATTGACCGCTTCGCGCCTCTGGGCGACCACAGCGTCTAGTTCCTGCAGCTTCTGATCCGCGGCGGCAACCTGGTTGATCAGCGCGCCGACCTCGCTCACTCCGGCATCGACCTGCGCTCCGGCATCGGCGATCTGGCTGTCGCTCGGGTTGGGTGGGGCAGGCGGCACCGCGGCAACGGGTCCGGCCGTGACGAATAGCGCCGCGGTGACCAGCAACCCCAGAGCGACCCACAGTGGACGCTGAGAACCGGCTACGCCGACGTTGCGCATCGCACCTCCCAAAGGACCCGATTCGGCTTAACCTCACGAGCCCCCTGCGAACCATCCCGCTCAGTGGTTGACAGATAGCTCTCTCAACACTCTTTCCCCATCAGGATCATTCGAACCGTACGACACATCCTTCACCAATGTAACTCCAGCAACAGAAATACAGCCGCGAAATTTACCCATTGCCGCAAAATAGCCAGACGGGCATGAGGATTTGGTCGGGAAAAACGCACCGACTGTCAGGAAAAGTTGCTGAACGGAAACCCGCTATGAAGTGGAGCCCAGGTCGTCGTCGCGCCCCAAGACCCCTACCGGCACAGACTCCCCAGCAGGCCGGCGAGACTTGATCCAATAGAGTCCGCCGACCAAGACTGCCGTACCGACGAGCAACACACTGGTGATCGCGGTCCAGGAGAACGTCTCCGGCCGCTCCAGCTGATCGACGAAAAGCTGCGCCGCCTGCGCCGATTGCCCCTGCGTGCTCTTGGAAAAGTCCTCGGCCCGTTCCAGCTTCACCCGGCTGATCGAATCGCTATAGGTGCCGACCCAATCGTCGCTGAACACCACCACGGTCCCGTGCTCGGACTTGCCGATCTCGGTGGCGAGGTCACGTAGATTGGAGTCGTGGCCGGGATTGCCGGGAATCACCACGATGCTGAGCTCGATGCCATGGGCCCGAGCGTCGGCAACAACCGCCTCGAGTGCGTCCTGATCCTTACCCTTCGGGGTGGCGATGTGGTTGTCGACCACATCCTCTTTGATCTGAACCAAGGTCTTGTCGTCGATACCAGGCGGCAATTCGGCGCGCATGGGGGTAAGAACCGAGGTGTACGAGACGGTCATCTTCCATCCGGTCTGTCGAGCCGCATCGGGACGCGAGGCGACGGGCATACAACACTGCGGGATCAACCGGTGCCTGCCCACCGGTCGTCCCGACCAACTCGCAAGCACAGTACGCGACGGAGTGTCGCAGCACCTTCGGACGGCGCGCCGAACGGCACCCGCGCGTTTCACAGGACAAGCGTACTGTTAGGCTCGAAGGCGCGAGGAGCCAGTACCTTCCAGCGCTGGAGCCCTCCAAAGACGTAACCGTAGCGACCGCTTTCGGGTCGCTCGGAAAGACCGGCCATCGGCACAGCCCCGCCGATGGCCACCCTCACAGACGAGTGGAGCTGACGTGACGACAAGTATCGATACTTTCGGCGCCAAGGGCACCCTCGAGGTCGGAAGCAACTCCTACGAGATCTTCCGTCTCTCGGCCGTGCCGGGCACCGAGAAACTCCCCTACGCACTGAAGGTCCTCGCGGAGAATCTGCTCCGCACCGAGGACGGCGCCAACATCACCGCCGATCACATCCGTGCCATCGCGAGCTGGGATCCGTCGGCTCAGCCGAACACCGAGATCCAGTTCACCCCGGCGCGGGTGATCATGCAGGACTTCACCGGTGTGCCCTGCATCGTCGACCTGGCCACCATGCGTGAGGCCGTCGCCACCCTCGGCGGCGACCCGGACAAGGTCAACCCGCTTGCCCCCGCCGAAATGGTCATCGACCACTCCGTCATCATCGACGTATTCGGCCGTGCGGACGCCTTCGAGCGCAATGTCGACATCGAATACCAGCGCAACGGTGAGCGCTACCAGTTCCTGCGTTGGGGCCAAACGGCTTTCGACGATTTCAAGGTCGTTCCGCCGAGCACCGGCATCGTGCACCAGGTCAACATCGAGCACCTGGCCCGCGTCGTCATGGTCCGCAACGGCCAGGCCTACCCGGACACCTGTGTCGGCACCGACTCGCACACCACCATGGTCAACGGCCTCGGCGTATTGGGCTGGGGCGTCGGCGGTATCGAGGCCGAGGCGGCCATGCTGGGCCAGCCGGTCTCCATGCTCATCCCACGCGTCGTCGGCTTCAAGCTGACCGGTGAGATCAAGCCGGGTGTGACCGCCACCGACGTCGTGCTCACCGTCACCGATATGCTGCGCAAGCACGGTGTGGTCGGCAAGTTCGTCGAGTTCTACGGCAAGGGCGTCTCCGAGGTGCCGCTGGCCAACCGCGCCACCCTGGGCAATATGAGCCCCGAATTCGGTTCCACCGCAGCGATCTTCCCGATCGACGAGGTGACCGTCGACTACCTGAAGCTGACCGGCCGCTCCGATGAGCAGGTCGCGCTGGTCGAGGCCTACGCCAAGGAGCAGGGCCTCTGGCACGACGCCGATAACGAGCCCGCCTACTCGGAGTACCTGGAGCTGGACCTGAGCACCGTGGTGCCGTCCATCGCCGGTCCGAAGCGTCCGCAGGACCGAATCCTGTTGTCGGAGAGCAAGACCGCCTTCCGCAAGGACATCCACAATTACACCAATGACGCGGAGAGCGGTCCGGCTGCCGCGACGCCGCACACCCACCTGGACGAGGCCATCGAGGAGTCCTTCCCGGCCAGCGATCCGGCGGTGCTCTCCTTCGCCGAAGACGACGCCGTGCTGCCCTCGGCCGCGAACGGCGCGGTTGGCCGCCCGTCCAAGCCGGTCAAGGTCTCCACCGAGGAGTACGGCGACTTCGTGCTGGACCACGGCGCGGTCGTGGTCGCCTCGATCACCTCCTGCACCAACACCTCCAACCCGTCGGTCATGCTGGGCGCGGCCCTGCTGGCCCGCAACGCGGTGGAGAAGGGCCTGACCCGCAAGCCGTGGGTGAAGACCTCGATGGCCCCGGGCTCGCAGGTCGTCAACGGCTACTACGAAAAGGCCGGCCTGTGGCCGTACCTGGACAAGCTGGGCTTCAACCTGGTCGCGTTCGGTTGCGCCACCTGCATCGGCAACACCGGTCCGCTGCCGGAGGAGATCTCCAAGGCGGTCAACGACAACGACCTGAGCGTCACCGCGGTGCTTTCCGGCAACCGCAACTTCGAGGGCCGCATCTCCCCCGACGTGAAGATGAACTACCTTGCTTCCCCGCCGCTGGTCATCGCCTACGCGCTCGCGGGCACCATGGACTTCGACTTCGAGAACGACGCGCTCGGCACGGACACCAACGGCAACGAGGTGTTCCTGAAGGACATCTGGCCCTCGCCGCAGGAAATCCAGGACACCATCGACCGGGTCATCTCCCGCGATATGTTCCTCGAGGACTACAAGGACGTCTTCAAGGGTGACGAGCGCTGGCGTTCGCTGCCGACCCCGGAGGGCAAGACCTTCGAGTGGGCCGAGGAGTCGACCTACGTCCGCAAGCCTCCGTACTTCGAGGGCATGCCGCAGACGCCGGAGCCGGTCACCGATATCAAGAGCGCGCGTGTGCTCGCGCTGCTGGGCGATTCGGTCACCACCGACCACATCTCCCCCGCGGGCAACATCAAGCCGGGCACCCCGGCCGCGCAGTACCTGGAAGCCAACGGCGTCGAGCGCAAGGACTACAACTCCTACGGCTCGCGTCGCGGTAACCACGAGGTGATGATCCGCGGCACCTTCGCCAACATCCGGCTGCGCAACCAGCTGCTCGACGATGTCTCGGGCGGTTACACCCGCGACTTCACCCAGGACGGTGGCCCGCAGGCGTTCATCTACGACGCCTCGCAGAACTACCAGGCCGCGGGCATCCCGCTGGTCGTGCTGGGCGGCAAGGAGTACGGCTCGGGTTCCTCGCGTGACTGGGCCGCCAAGGGCACCTCGCTGCTCGGCGTGAAGGCCGTCATCACCGAGTCCTTCGAGCGCATCCACCGCTCGAACCTCATCGGTATGGGCGTCATCCCGCTGCAGTTCCCGGCCGGTGAGTCGGCCGCGTCGCTGAAGCTGGACGGCACCGAGACCTTCGATATCGAAGGCATCACCAAGCTGAACGAGGGTGTGACTCCGAAGACCATGAAGGTCACCGCCACCAAGGAGAACGGTGATGTGGTCACCTTCGACGCGGTGGTTCGGATCGACACCCCCGGTGAGGCCGACTATTACCGCAACGGTGGCATCCTGCAGTACGTGCTGCGCAATATGATTCGCGGCTGATCGACTGTGCTGTAGTGGGTCCGCGCACCGCCATCGTGCGG
>NZ_JBEXUI010000086.1:0-5900 GCF_040614395.1 Nocardia sp. NPDC005998
AAGCATCACCGCGATGAGAATCGTTATCTGCCAAGTCTTTCGCTCCCTCGGGAAGGGTATTCCCGCGCGTCGGTGACGGCCGCGCGGGTGCGCACCCGCCCCGAACTCCGGCGCCAGCGGCGTCCGCGGGCGCACGGCTGCTGGAACCATCTGCTCGCCGCACCGCTGTGGCCCAAACACGGCGTCAATCTCGGCACTCTGCTGCGTACCTGTGATGCGGTCGGCGCCTGCCTGGCGGTGCCCCGCCGACCGTGGGTGCCGGACGCACTGAACCACGGAAATACGCTGCGGCACCGGCAATGTGTGCACTGGATCGACGGCCGCGTCGACCGCTGGCTGGCCCGACAGCGCACCGGCGGTTCGGCAATCGTCGGGGTGGAACTGACCGATGAATCCATCCGCCTCGCCGACCTCCCCGTCGCTCGCAAACGCACCATCATCGTTCTCGGCCACGAATCCACCGGCATCCCACCCGAAGCCCTGGAACTCCTCGACACCGCCGTCGAAATCCCCATGGTCGGCACCGGCCACAGCCTCAATGTCGCGGTCGCGGGCTCGCTGGTGCTCTACAAACTCGCGGGACTCTGTTGATCCGCGTTGGTTCAGCACACGGCTCGCTGACGGGTCGTTGCTCCCCTCCGGGGTCACTCGCCCGGGGGCGGTAGCGGAGTCGCGTCGTACTTTTCGAGAACCCGATCCATCAGCTCACGTGCCCTAGGCTGCCACTCCTGTACCTGGCGCACCTGAGCGATACGTATGTCTATTTTGTGGCGTCTGGGGTGCGGAACGTCTCGGGCATGCTAGGGGACGTGCCCGGCCGGTCGTCGGGTGCGGTTCTCCAGCACCTCGAGCGGGCTCGGAAAGAGGGCAGGTTGACGTCGGTTCCCGGTCGCGCAGGTGGACGGGTCACGGACAAGGCAGCGAAGATCCTCGAACGGACCGTGCCGGACGCACCCGAGGGGCATATCTAGCACCAAGCTCGCCAGTCGAGTGGGCATTAACTTTGCCGGAGCCCTCAAAGTTTCCAGTGGGCTCCAGCCAGTTCACGGACGGCGCTCGGCCACCACCCGAAACTCCTCGGCGTACGGCCCTGTGACCTCAAACGTGACCGTTGCCGGTTCCGCCGCGTCACCATCAGACTCCGGGCCAGCTGGGACGATGGACCTTGCCAGCTCTCGAAGTCCGTCAAGCGTCAGTGCGTCGAAACCTCGTTGTTTCCAATGGTATTCGAGCGGTGAGGGTGGACTGTCGGCCGTATCGAGCAGTGCGAGCAACAGATCCTCCCAGCAGATCACGTCCCCGTGCCCTTGCTCTGCGGCTATCTCGGCGGCGCGGCGCAACGCAGCGATGACGCTGGCGTTTGCCCCAGTGATCGTGGTTACCGACTGGTGTTCGGCCATGGCCGACACCTTATCGGCCGTAGCGGCTATTGCCGCTGGACTCGAAGATTTCCCACCCGTTGTATTCGCGGCCTCCGACACACCAAATCCTGATGGTCTTCCCCGGTGCCGGACACATCACCTTGTCCTCTCTCGTCACTGGTTGCTCGGCGCAGCGGACCACTATCCCGCCCGACTGCTCGCACATTTCGATCGTGATTGCCGATGCTGGGGAGGTCACCAGCACCAGCACGGCAGTCGCGACTGCAACGATAAAGGCGAGTCGCGAAATGTTGTACCGCAAGGGATTTCCTCATTCCTTGTGCCTGACCGGCCGGGAGCCGATCAGTACTCCCGTGACGGGTCGGGCTCAATCCCGCCCGTGTCCTCGCGTTCGATCCGTTCGCGGATGCCCCAGATGGTGCGGTCCTGCGGAATCTGTTCCGGCCACACGATCACTCCGACCATCACCGCAAGCGGTAGGCCGAAGCACACGATCCACCCGAGCATGATCACGGCAAGTCTCGGAGCAGTCGCAGCACCTTTGCGCATGTCTCGGCGGCTGCGGGCTCGACAGGGCTGAGATCGTGATTCACGACGGCAGCACCCGGAACCCTGCGAGGGAGACTCCCTTGAAGGCCCAACTCCAGATAGAACCCCGGCCCCTCGTCGTTGTCCTCGTCGCCGTAGTCGGTGACCTCCAACAACCCACCTGGAAACACGAACAGTCTTGTGCGCCTATCCATCTCGACTCCTGTAGTCCGGTGCTGGTAGGCGCCCCGTGACCGGTTGGCGTCACATGTCACGGGGGCCAGCTCCGACGCTAAGGAGCCGCAGCGGAGAGCAGCCAGGAGTGTGCACAACTGTGCTCAGATTCGCCTATCAGTCCACAAAGTCGGCTAAACCGGGGGATCATGTCTGTAGCGCGGGAAAACTCGTGCTCAGAAAAAGACAGGGGGCAGAACGATGCGCCTACAGTTCCTCGGTAAAGGTGGTTCGGACGTTGGAGGGTGCCCGACGCTGTACGCCACCGACCAAAACTCTTATCTCGTCCAGGGATGGGAGACAGCTACCCCGGAAACCATCGAAATCCCGCACCTGCTAACGGGATTCGCCGAACCGGATACGTTCATCGGGTCGGCTATGACCGACACCGGCCGGGGCACGTTCACTCTGTCCGGCCGACCAGTCGCCGCGCCTGAGACCCTGGCTCAGCTCGACCTTGCGTCCAACGAGACAGCGATTGAAGTTCCGAAGATCAGGAGGACGTTCTACGGTGCTCTACCTTCAGCATGAGCCACCGGACTGGTTCGCCTTGTTCCGCGATTGCAAGGCCGAAGCGTTCCACCTTGAAGTTCGGGACGCCTACGCTGTACCAACTGAGTCGGACCGGTTTCGCCGGTTCCTCGCCGGAGAGCCCGCGTTGCCGGACGAGCACAAGAACCGTTGGAACGATCTCATCCGGGAGACGACCGGACGGGGTGTGACTGTCAGCCGGGTACGTGTGGTCACGGTTCCGCACACCGACTATCACCGTTGGTTGCTGTCGGTGACCGATACGAACACAGCGGCAGGTGAGGACATCCGGTACGTGCCCCGGCATCTCGCCGGGGAAGTACCCCCGGATGACTGGTGGCTCATCGACAACGAGCGCGTTGTCTACAACCTTGTGAACGAGCAAGGAAAGCCATCGGGTCTGGCTGTGACCGCTGACCCGGGAATCGTCGGCTACTCCCGGAGTGTGAAAGCACGACTGTGGGAGCTGGCTACCCCGTACGCGGAGTACGTCAGCCAGTGAGCAGTGTCCACGATGCGCGGGAAGCTCTCGGGGTGCGTCTCCGGGAGCTTCGCCGTACGGCCGGGCTGACCAACCGCAAGCTGGCCCAACTCTCAGGCTGGCATGAGTCGAAGGTGTCCAAGATCGAATTCGGACGGATCAAACCGTCCGATGACGACATCCGGGCGTACTGCGAACATGCAAACGCCAGTGACCAACTCCCAGACCTGTTGGCTACCCTCCACCACATCGAGGTTGCCTACCTCGAATGGCGGAAGATCCTCGGAACCGGGCTGAAGCGTCGGCAACAGAAGTCGCTGAAGCTCGAAGCGGAAGCAACCCACATCCGTGACTATCAGCCGCAGATCATTCCCGGCCTGTTGCAGACGGCTGAGTACGCCGAGGCCAAGCTACGCCGGGGTATCCAGTTCCATCAGGTACCCGACGATGTAGACGAAGCCGTGTCGAAGCGGATGGAACGGCAACGCATCCTGTATCAGCGTGACCACCTGTTCCACTTCCTGATTGCTGAGCAAGCGCTCTACACCACCGTTGGCACCGATGCCGTCATGATCGGCCAGCTTGACCGGCTGGGCTCAATCCTCGGAATGCCCAGGGTCACTATCGGCATCGTTCCGGCCACGGCCGAGGCCCTTGTGGTGTCCACCAACTTCGCCATGTTCGACAACCGGCTGGTTATGGTGGAAGGAACAGCCGCGGAGCTGACCATCACTCAGCCACGCGAGATAGCGACCTACGGCCGCGCATTCAAAACCCTTGCCGGACAGTCTGTTACCGGCGATGCTGCGCGAAAGCTGATCGGGGCAGCACTCGACGAACGACGCCGACGGCCCCCGGAATGACGAACCGGGGGCTATCGGCTTGATTACCCGCACGCGATGACAGCGGTAATCATGGTGGGGCATCGACTTGCATTCCCGTACACGATCGCTCAGGCAGGTTCGGTGGCGGACTACCCCTGCTTCACGCGCTCTCGGATGTCCTCGGGGAAGGATATTCCCGCGTCCTCGACACGCCGTCGAGATCCCCATGGTCGGCACCGGCAACAGCCTCAATGTCGCGGTCGCGGGGTCGCTGGTGCTCTACAAACTCGCGGGGCTGTGTTGAGATGTTCCGGGCGACATCACCGCACCCTTGAACCAGGAGCGAACATGGACGACTGGTTTGGCCTGTATTTCCAGCATGTGCACTTCCGCCGAGATCGTTGGCTGAAGGTCATTGCCCTTTACTGGGATCAGATATATCACCTATACAACGACGAGACCCAAACCTCGCTTCCCAGAATCAGCCCAACAGAATTGGCACTATCTTCGGCTGGCTTTGTTCGACCGATAACACCCAGTACGGCGAGCATCGAACGTGCGGCGGAGCAATTCATCGCCGCCACGTCGGCTCTCGATATCGCGAGATACCGACCGGGTGTCGCGCCCGGTATCTCCTCCTGGGAGTTCGAGGAGTCGCTGGCCAGTTGGAAAGTCTCTCCACCTTTGGTCGCGCTGCTGCGTGAAATGGGGTGGGCAACCGATGCTGGCGGCGACCGCCTGTTGATGCATGAAGTGCTCGCACAGGCATACTTGCTCTTCCTCGCCGGCGGTGTTGCCGACGAACTCGGTGCGGCACCGCTCGCCGACGACAGTTTCTACCAGTCCACAGCCGGCCTGAGTGCCAAACGCCTGATCGCTGGAATGTCAAGTGAGCCAGCGCCATTGATGACCTCCGACGAACAGCGGGCGTATCTGGTCAATATGGCGATCACAACAGTGCTGCCACGCGATATCGATGAGTACCCCGTGGACAAGATCATCGACTTTCGAAACCGCTACCGGGGAGAGCGGGCAATGTTCAAGCACGCCCTCAACGGCCTGGTCATCGAGTCCACCCAGCTCGAGGGTGTGAGAAACCGCGAAGCGCTGCTCGATCATCTGCGGGCGCGATACGAAAACCGAGTCGCCCCGGCGCTGGACAGCCTCGATCGCGCGATGCGCGGCCAGCGTATGGACACGGTACTCGGCGTAATGAATATCCAAGCCGCAGCACCCGCGGCCCTATCGAGTTCGCTGGCTCTCCTCGCACTCCACCCAGCGGCCCCTGGAGCCGCTGCAATCGGTCTCGGCGGACTCGCAATAGGAGTGTGGAAGTCCGCACAACAGGCATCGCGGCAGCATCGCACCACATTGGCCGAGTCGCCGGTGAGCTACCTCTATCACCTTCGAGAAGACCTGAACCCGACCTCACTGGCCGAGAATGTCCGTCAGGCCATTGCACGATTCGCGCCGAGGGGCAAATAGATTGCTCGCCGAACCGCCCAGCGCGACGGCACAGCGAGCAGAGGTTTGCAGCACTTTCTGTGATCTGGGGATGCTGCACTGCGCCAACTTAATTCGTTCACATCATGCGAGGGCATCACCGGTCAGCCGCCTTGGCGTCGAAACTCGCCGTCCGCTACCAAGCCGTTCTCCATATCGCCGCCGTCAACCAATTCCTCCGACACGGGTGAGGGCGGGCACCCGCCCGCCCTCACCACCTCTAATGCACGGGCTGATGTCACTGACGCGTCAATGCAGATTCGCCCGCGTCCCGCTCCTGGCTCGACACCTCACGTCTACGCCACGTGCATCTCCGTCGGCGGGAGCAATTGTCAAGAGTTGTGGATTGATTGGCTCAGCGGCGGGCGGTCGGGATCGACGCGGTAAGGGCTTGGGGCCACGTGAGTTCGAGTTCTT
>NZ_JBEXUI010000087.1:0-5051 GCF_040614395.1 Nocardia sp. NPDC005998
TCACCTTTGGCCCCGGCCGCTACGAAACTCTCATCTGCACCGGCACTTTCGAACGCCACCCGATCCTCACCATCACCGCGCCCTGGCACTACACCTCGTCATGGGGGCGCTCGCGTAATCGGCGTATTTCCAAGGCCGGGACGGCGTTATCGTCGCGGGGCGAACAGCAGCACGGTGGCGGACTCACCGGCGGCCGGACCGGCGACCATTATCATTGCGCCGGCCCGATCACCGCTGCAAAGTCTCGAACCCAGACAGTGCAGGTTCCGGCTGAATCAGGCCTCTACCGTGCGGCGTTCGATGACCACGAGCGGGATTTCGCGGTGGGATTTCGCCTGGTAGGTGTCGTAGAGCGGAAAGATCGCGGTCATGAGGTGCCACAGCGGTGGTTTCTCTTCCGCGGTCGCGGGTCGCGCACGCCCGGTGAATTTCTCCGCTCCGACTTGGATTGTGACGTCGGGGTCCGCGATCAGGTTGAGGTACCACGCGGGGTGGGTGGGGGATCCGGCGTTCGAGGCCACCAGGACGTAGCGGTCGTCGTCCTGTCCGTAGATCAACGCGGTGCGCCGGAACTTTCCTGATTTCCTTCCGCGTGTGGTGAGCAGCAGCGAGGGCCAGCCTTGGTAGAGGTGGCCACTCTGCCCGTCGGTCTCGACGTAGTCTCGGATGTGGTCTGCCACCCAGTCTGTCGGGCTGTCGTGGACGTCGTCGGGTTCGGGCGCCGAACTCTCGGATAGGCTGTGCAGCAGGTGGTATCGCGTGAATCCGCTGTCGATGACCCCAGGGAATTCTTTCACTCGCTGCCAGCCGCTGCCTGATCCGATCATGCCTTGGCCGGACCGTTCGATCGCGTCGCGGTGGGCGTCCGCAGTTGTCCATTCGGCATAGGGGAGCACTCGGGTGCCGTCGGTGCTGACGTGGAAGTGGCCGGAGATGCCGCCGGGGTGTGGGTCGGTTTCGCCGGCCATCGCGTCGAAAACCGTATCGACCCAGCGTCGTTGCCGATCGTGATCCGGTCCGTCGAACTCGACGTCGAGGATGACGATGCATCCCGGAACCGGTGGATTCACCCCAACGCTGCTGCGATACAGCCGATACTCGACCACTTCGATGTCGGCGAATCCGGTCAGGTATTCGCGGCCCGCTTCGCCGTTTCGCCACTGGGTGTAGGTGACGTTCTTCTCGCCGTCGGTGCTCACGAATGCGGTGCAGGAGATGAGTTCCTTCGGCCAGGAGCCGCGTTCCAGATCGGCGAAGACCTCCGCCGCCGCCGACCTCATGATCAGGACGGTGTCTACGTCGGGATGTGCGATGTCGGGCAATGCATTACGGGCAATCATGATTCGCTCTCCGGTCATCGTTGGTTGGGGGCGGTTCAGGCGGCGTAGGGGTGCTCGGATCGAGCGACTTCCAGGGCTCGGCCGAACCAGAGGAGTTGATCGATCAACTTCGCGGCGGCGGCGTCACTGGCCGCCGTGGATGTCAGCTCGCCCGATGCGCTCATGGCGTTGTGGAAGCTCACGGTTTCGCGAACAGTCACCGCGTGCAGTTCGGTGAAGACCTGCCGAAGGTGCTCGACTGCGCGAAGTCCACCTGCCATGCCTCCGTAGGAGACGAATCCGATCGGCTTGGCTTGCCACTGGGTGTAATGCCAGTCGATGGCGTTCTTCAGCGACGCGGGATAGCTGTGGTTGTACTCCGGTGTCACCACGACGAATGCCTCGGCCGCCGCGAGGCGCGGACTGACAGCCGCCAGTGCCGCGACCTCCTGTGCCCCGAGGTCGGTCGACAGCCGTTCGGGCAGAGGCGATTCCGCGAGGTCGATGACATCGACGGTGATTCCCGCACGCTGCTTCGCGTGTTCGACGAACCAGTTGGCGACTGTCGGGCCGAATCGGCCCGTGCGGGTGCTGCCGATGATCACGGCGAGGGTCAGTGGACTTTCGGATGCGGTCATAGGTAAAGCCTCGAACTTAAACACGAGTTCAAGTCAAGGTAGTGTGGGCCGCGTGACACCGCCGCATCCTGAAGTCGCCGAAGTGACGATCGGCGAACTGTCCGAACGCAGTGGTGTTCCGGCCTCGGCGCTGCGTTTCTACGAGCGGCAGGGGCTCATCCACAGTCGTCGCACCACCGGGAATCAGCGTCGCTATACCCGTGCGACGTTGCGGCAGGTTGCCTTCATCCGCGCCTCACACCATCTGGGCATTCCGCTGTCGGTGATCGGCAACGTCCTGGCACTGCTGCCACCCGGTGAAGTACCGGGCCAGGAGTTCTGGGCCAGGGCGTCCGATTGCTGGACCGAGGACATCAACTCCAGAATCGCGCGGTTGGAGCGGATGCGCGATCGGTTCGCCGAATGCATCGGCTGCGGCTGCCTGTCGTTCCAGCAATGCGCGCTCGTCAACCCGAACGACGAACTGGGCAAAGAAGGTTCGGGTCCGCGGCGGCTCTTCGACAACTGAGGCGTCGCTCGAACAGGCGATGCTGGCGCTGGACGGCCGAAGGGCCGTACACGGCTGATCGCGCCGGTGGGCCCCGAGCCGAAGAAGCCTAGTCGGCGGCGCTGCCCGCGATTCGCAGAATTTCGTCGACGATCAGCTCGGGCTCGGTGAACATGATCAGATGACCGGAGCGTTGCGCCTCGACCAGCCGACCGTTGGGGAAGGCGGCGGCGGTGCGGCGATGGGCGGCGGTCAGCGCCATCCGGGTCTTCTTGTCCAGCCGTGACAATTTCGTCCCGGTGATGACGCTGACGTCGAGGGCACCGAGTCCATGTGGCTGCTCGCGCAGCTTTCCCAAACCCGTACTGAATTGGTCCTGTTCGGCGATCATGATGCGTGCGGCCCGCATTGTGAAGTCCTCGGCGCGATGGTCGGCGGCGATATCGGCGGGTTGCTTACCGCCCATCCGGCTGCCGAGCAGCCGGTAGAGGCCGGACCTGGCGAGCACGGGCAGCAGCACCCGGGTCATCGCATACCGCTTCTCCGCTGAGGGCAGGAAATACAGCTCGCAGTTCTCATCGCTCTGATCGACGAGCACGATTCCCCGAATATCCGCCGGATTCGCCCGCGCGGCGACACGCACGACCGGACCACCCCAGCTGTGCCCGACGAGAATGAAGGGACCATCCCCCAGTTCCCCCAGCACGGCGGCGAGATCGTCGGCCATTCGGTCGAGCGTGCGCGGTTGTGGATCGTCATCGCTGCGCCCGGTCCCGGCCCGGTCGTAGACCACGGCACGCACACGCTCGGCGACCACCGGCTGGACCAGGCCCCAGATCGACCGCGAGAATCCCATGCCGGATTCGAATACGACGGTCGGCCCACCCGATCCACGCACCATATAGTGCAGCCGACGGCCATCGGTTGTCGTCGCGAATGCGCTTGTTCCGAAGGTGTGTCCCGCTTGGCGCCCCTGTCCGGCGACCCGCTCGATCACTGTGCCCAACCCGTCTTCCGTCGATGTCCGCGGAGCTCGCTGTGCGTGCCGCTCGAGCCGCGATGGCCCGCTTACAGGACTAGACAACTTCGGCCGATTGCGCAAACCGATCCGCTATCGGGCGGGTCTGGACGGGGAACTCCAGCCGGTGACGGGGCCAGCGCCGCCGACTGGAGTCGAAACCGACTGCGGTCAGGCCAGTTTCAGCGAACGCCCGATGATCTCCTTCATGATCTCGGTGGTGCCGCCGTAGATGGTCTGGACGCGAGCGTCCATATAGGCCTTCGCGATCGGGTATTCCTTCATATAGCCGTAGCCGCCGTGCAGTTGCAGGCAGCGGTCGATGAGGTCGAGCTGTTCCTCGGTGCTCCACCACTTGGCCATCGCGGCATCCTCGACCGAGAGCTTGCCCGCATTGAGGTCTTCGATGAAGCGGTCGACCAAGACGCGAACCGCGGTGGTCTTCGTTGCCAGTTCAGCGAGCACGAATCGAGTGTTCTGCAGTGCGCCGATGGGCTTGCCGAACGCCTTGCGGTCGCGGACATACTGGATGGTCATCTCCAGGCAGGACTCCATGGCCGCGGCCGCCATGACGGCGATGGACAGGCGCTCCTGCGGCAGATTGTGCATCAGGTGGATGAAGCCCATGCCCTCGGTGCCGAGCAGGTTCTTACCGGGGACGCGGACGTCGGTGAAGCTCAACTCGGCGGTGTCCTGCGCCTTGAGGCCGAGCTTGTCGAGGTTGCGACCGCGTTCGAAGCCGGGCATACCGCGCTCCACGACGAGCAGGCTGAAGCCCATCGCGCCCTTGGCTGGATCGGTCTGCGCGACGACGATGACGATATCGGAGTTGATGCCGTTGGTGATGAAGGTCTTGGCGCCGTTGAGGATCCAGTCGTCGCCGTCCTTCACCGCGCGGGTCTTGATGCCCTGGAGGTCGGAGCCGGTGCCGGGTTCGGTCATGGCGATGGCGGTAATGATCTCGCCGGAACAGAAGCCCGGCAGCCAGCGCTGCTTCTGCTCGTCATTGGCGAGCTCGAGCAGATATGGGGCGATCACATCGTTGTGGAGAGCGAAGCCGAGACCGGAGTACTGGCCGCGGACGGACTCCTCGGCCACGATCGCGTTATAGCGGAAGTCCTGCACCCCACCGCCGCCGTACTCCTCCGGCATGGCCATCCCGAGGAATCCCTGTTTACCGGCCTCCAGCCAGACCTGCCGGTCGACAATCCCCTGCTCTTCCCACTTCGCGTGATTCGGCGCGACGTGCTGATCGAGAAACTTGCGGAACGACTCCCGGAACAGCTCATGCTCGGGTTCGAACAGTGTGCGCTCCACACCAACCTCCTAATGACCACCCGGCCGGTCCACACCGACCCATTCTTCCCCCATACGGTACCCGCAACAAGAACCCGCGTTCACTTCCGACCCAAAAATTATGGCCTCACCTGGCCAAGTCCCCCCATTCCCCCGAACCAACCGAGATTCCCCACAAACCCCCCGCCCCGCCGAGCGCCCCACCAAACCACCCACCCACCGACAATGCGCTGATGCAGGAGTGCCCTCGGGGCGTTTCCTGCATCAGCGCATGGTGATCGTTTGTCCAGGGC
>NZ_JBEXUI010000088.1:0-5039 GCF_040614395.1 Nocardia sp. NPDC005998
TTTTGGTTCCGGCTCCTCATACCCCCGTGTGGTGGGGCTGGACATTTTAGTCAGCAAATACTTTTGCTGGCGTTTGATTTTGCCATGGTTTTCGGACTCTGGTTAATTCTTCTGATTCACTCCTTCGGGGGTTGTTTCAAGAGTCTTCAACGGAGAGTTTGATCCTGGCTCAGGACGAACGCTGGCGGCGTGCTTAACACATGCAAGTCGAGCGGTAAGGCCCTTCGGGGTACACGAGCGGCGAACGGGTGAGTAACACGTGGGTGATCTGCCCTGTACTTCGGGATAAGCCTGGGAAACTGGGTCTAATACCGGATATGACCATGGGATGCATGTCTTGTGGTGGAAAGATTTATCGGTACAGGATGGGCCCGCGGCCTATCAGCTTGTTGGTGGGGTAATGGCCTACCAAGGCGACGACGGGTAGCCGACCTGAGAGGGTGACCGGCCACACTGGGACTGAGACACGGCCCAGACTCCTACGGGAGGCAGCAGTGGGGAATATTGCACAATGGGCGGAAGCCTGATGCAGCGACGCCGCGTGAGGGATGACGGCCTTCGGGTTGTAAACCTCTTTCGACAGGGACGAAGCGTAAGTGACGGTACCTGTAGAAGAAGCACCGGCCAACTACGTGCCAGCAGCCGCGGTAATACGTAGGGTGCGAGCGTTGTCCGGAATTACTGGGCGTAAAGAGCTTGTAGGCGGTTCGTCGCGTCGATCGTGAAAACCTACCGCTCAACGGTGGGCTTGCGGTCGATACGGGCGGACTAGAGTACTTCAGGGGAGACTGGAATTCCTGGTGTAGCGGTGAAATGCGCAGATATCAGGAGGAACACCGGTGGCGAAGGCGGGTCTCTGGGAAGTAACTGACGCTGAGAAGCGAAAGCGTGGGTAGCGAACAGGATTAGATACCCTGGTAGTCCACGCCGTAAACGGTGGGTACTAGGTGTGGGTTTCCTTCCACGGGATCCGTGCCGTAGCTAACGCATTAAGTACCCCGCCTGGGGAGTACGGCCGCAAGGCTAAAACTCAAAGGAATTGACGGGGGCCCGCACAAGCGGCGGAGCATGTGGATTAATTCGATGCAACGCGAAGAACCTTACCTGGGTTTGACATACACCGGAAACCTGCAGAGATGTAGGCCCCCTTGTGGTCGGTGTACAGGTGGTGCATGGCTGTCGTCAGCTCGTGTCGTGAGATGTTGGGTTAAGTCCCGCAACGAGCGCAACCCTTATCTTATGTTGCCAGCGCGTAATGGCGGGGACTCGTGAGAGACTGCCGGGGTCAACTCGGAGGAAGGTGGGGACGACGTCAAGTCATCATGCCCCTTATGTCCAGGGCTTCACACATGCTACAATGGCCGGTACAGAGGGCTGCGATACCGTGAGGTGGAGCGAATCCCTTAAAGCCGGTCTCAGTTCGGATCGGGGTCTGCAACTCGACCCCGTGAAGTTGGAGTCGCTAGTAATCGCAGATCAGCAACGCTGCGGTGAATACGTTCCCGGGCCTTGTACACACCGCCCGTCACGTCATGAAAGTCGGTAACACCCGAAGCCGGTGGCCTAACCCTTGTGGAGGGAGCCGTCGAAGGTGGGATTGGCGATTGGGACGAAGTCGTAACAAGGTAGCCGTACCGGAAGGTGCGGCTGGATCACCTCCTTTCTAAGGAGCACTTCTCCAGGCAGGCCAACACAGGTTGGTTCTTGTTCTGGCAGAGACCATTTCGGAAGCGAATGTCTTCCGGTGGAAGCTCATGGGTGGAACGCTGATATGTGCCGGGCTTGTGTCCGGATGTAGTCGACACACTGTTGGGTCCTGAGAGAACAGACGTTCTTTCCAGGCAAGATAACGACGAGGCTGATTCTTCAGTCATACCGCCGGGTTCGCTCGGGCTGGTGCTGAGTTGGGGATCGGTTTTGTGTGTTGTTTGAGAACTGCACAGTGGACGCGAGCATCTTTGTTAGTAAGTGTTTAAGAGCGTACGGTGGATGCCTTGGCACCAGGAGCCGATGAAGGACGTAGGAGGCTGCGATAAGCCTCGGGGAGCTGTCAACCGAGCTGAGATCCGAGGATTTCCGAATGGGGAAACCCAGCACGAGTTATGTCGTGTTACCCGCATCTGAATATATAGGGTGTGTGGAGGGAACGTGGGGAAGTGAAACATCTCAGTACCCACAGGAAGAGAAAACAATTGTGATTCCGTGAGTAGTGGCGAGCGAAAGCGGATGAGGCTAAACCGTTCAGATGTGATACCCGGCAGGGGTTGTCTGGACGGGGTAGTGGGGTCATTCTTCTCAGATCTGCCGGTCTGAGCGACAGTCAGAAACCGTTGGGTTAGTTGAAGTGGTCTGGAACGGCCTGCCGTAGACGGTGATAGCCCGGTAAGTGAAAATTCAACGGCTGTTGTGGATGATGCCCGAGTAGCAGCGGGCCCGTGAAATCTGCTGTGAATCTGCCGGGACCACCCGGTAAGCCTGAATACTCCCTGGTGACCGATAGCGGACTAGTACCGTGAGGGAAAGGTGAAAAGTACCCCGGGAGGGGAGTGAAATAGTACCTGAAACCGTGCGCTTACAATCCGTCAGGGCCTACGCACAACTTGTTGTGGTGGGTGATGGCGTGCCTTTTGAAGAATGAGCCTGCGAGTTAGTGGCATGTGGCGAGGTTAACCCGTGTGGGGTAGCCGTAGCGAAAGCGAGTCCGAATAGGGCGTTTCTAGTCGCGTGTTCTAGACCCGAAGCGGAGTGATCTACCCATGGCCAGGGTGAAGCGACGGTAAGACGTCGTGGAGGCCCGAACCCACTTAGGTTGAAAACTGAGGGGATGAGCTGTGGGTAGGGGTGAAAGGCCAATCAAACTCCGTGATAGCTGGTTCTCCCCGAAATGCATTTAGGTGCAGCGTCACGTGTTTCACACCGGAGGTAGAGCTACTGGATGGTCTAGGGGGCCTACAAGCTTACCGAAATCAGCCAAACTCCGAATGCCGGTGTGTGAGAGCGTGGCAGTGAGACTGCGGGGGATAAGCTTCGTAGTCGAGAGGGAAACAGCCCAGATCGCCGGCTAAGGCCCCTAAGCGTGTACTAAGTGGAAAAGGATGTGGAGTCGCGAAGACAACCAGGAGGTTGGCTTAGAAGCAGCCACCCTTGAAAGAGTGCGTAATAGCTCACTGGTCAAGTGATTCTGCGCCGACAATGTAGCGGGGCTCAAGTACACCGCCGAAGCCGCGGCATTCACACAATACATCCGCACATTCCTACGGGGGTGTGTGCAGTGGTGTGGATGGGTAGGGGAGCGTCCTACAGCCTTGGAAGCAGCAGCGTGAGCTAGTTGTGGAGGCTGTGGGAGTGAGAATGCAGGCATGAGTAGCGAAAGACGAGTGAGAAACTCGTCCGCCGAATGACCAAGGGTTCCTGGGCCAGGTTAATCCGCCCAGGGTGAGTCGGGACCTAAGGCGAGGCCGACAGGCGTAGTCGATGGACAACGGGTTGATATTCCCGTACCCGTGTATCCGCGCCCAATGGCGAATCAGTTGTGCTAAGTATCCAAAAGCGGATGGACCACCTTCGGGTGGCCGGATGTGGCTGCATACGACCCTGGCTGTAGTAGTCAAGCGATGGGGTGACGCAGGAAGGTAGCTGGGCCAGTCAGTGGTTGTACTGGTGTAAGCCTGTAGGGCGTTGTGTAGGCAAATCCGCACAACATGTGCCTGAGAGGTGATGCGTAGCCGATTGAGGTGAATTCAGTGATCCTATGCTGCCGAGAAAAGCCTCTAGTGAGTTGATACATGGCCCGTACCCCAAACCGACACAGGTGGTCAGGTAGAGAATACTAAGGCGATCGAGAGAACTGTGGTTAAGGAACTCGGCAAAATGCCCCCGTAACTTCGGGAGAAGGGGGACCCGGTCTGGTGATGAGATTTACTCTCGGAGCTGGGTTGGGTCGCAGAGACCAGAGAGAAGCGACTGTTTACTAAAAACACAGGTCCGTGCGAAGTCGTAAGACGATGTATACGGACTGACGCCTGCCCGGTGCCGGAAGGTTAAGAGGACCGGTTAGCGCTTCGGCGCGAAGCTGAGAATTTAAGCCCCGGTAAACGGCGGTGGTAACTATAACCATCCTAAGGTAGCGAAATTCCTTGTCGGGTAAGTTCCGACCTGCACGAATGGCGTAACGACTTCTCTGCTGTCTCAACCACAGACTCGGCGAAATTGCATTACGAGTAAAGATGCTCGTTACGCGCGGCAGGACGAAAAGACCCCGGGACCTTCACTATAGCTTGGTATTGGTGTTCGGTACGGTTTGTGTAGGATAGGTGGGAGACTGTGAAGCAGGCACGCCAGTGTTTGTGGAGTCGTCGTTGAAATACCACTCTGGTCGTATTGGACTTCTAACCTCGGACCATGATCTGGTTCAGGGACAGTGCCTGGTGGGTAGTTTAACTGGGGCGGTTGCCTCCTAAAATGTAACGGAGGCGCCCAAAGGTTCCCTCAGCCTGGTTGGCAATCAGGTGTCGAGTGCAAGTGCACAAGGGAGCTTGACTGTGAGAGTGACAGCTCGAGCAGGGACGAAAGTCGGGACTAGTGATCCGGCACCGGCAAGTGGAAGCGGTGTCGCTCAACGGATAAAAGGTACCCCGGGGATAACAGGCTGATCTTCCCCAAGAGTCCATATCGACGGGATGGTTTGGCACCTCGATGTCGGCTCGTCGCATCCTGGGGCTGGAGTAGGTCCCAAGGGTTGGGCTGTTCGCCCATTAAAGCGGCACGCGAGCTGGGTTTAGAACGTCGTGAGACAGTTCGGTCTCTATCCGCCGCGCGCGTCAGAAACTTGAGGAAGGCTGTCCCTAGTACGAGAGGACCGGGACGGACGAACCTCTGGTGTGCCAGTTGTCCTGCCAAGGGCACCGCTGGTTAGCTACGTTCGGAAGGGATAACCGCTGAAAGCATCTAAGCGGGAAGCCTGTTCCAAGATGAGGTTTCTCACCACCTTTGAGTGGTTAAGGCCCCCCACAGACCATGGGGTTGATAGGCCAGAACTG
>NZ_JBEXUI010000089.1:0-4957 GCF_040614395.1 Nocardia sp. NPDC005998
TCGAACGCGGCGGATTCGACCGGTTCAGCCAATGGACGATGCTCACCCTGCCCAACGGCATCGACCGAACCGGAATCGAAACCACCACGCAAGCAGTGATCGACCACCACGACATGCTGCGCGCCCAACTCCACCCCGACCCCACCCACCCCACCGGATGGACGCTACAGGTGCCCCCGACCGGGATCACCGCCACCGAGGTGACCACGACCGGGGTGACCGCCCCCGGGACGAGCACCGCCGGGATGACCACAGCCGAGGCCAGCACCACCGAACCAACCACAACCAAGGCCAGCACGACCGGGGTGACCGCGACCGAGGTGACCGCCGAGGCAATCACGACCGGAGTGACCGCCGCCGAGGTGACCTCGACCGAGGCGAGCACTCCCGAGCCAACCGCGGCCGAGCCAACCGCGGCCGAGCCAACCGCGGCCGAGCCAACCGCAGCCGGGGTGAGCGCGGCCGGGTTGATACGGCGGGTGCCGGTGCGGGCGGAGCCGGATAGTGCCGCCTTCGCCGCGATCGTGGAGGCGGAGGCGAACGCGGCTGCCGAGCGCCTCGATCCCGCCGCGGGCGTCATGCTGCAACTGGTCTGGTTCGACCGCGGCGAACGGCCGGGTCGGCTGCTGGTGCTGGCCCATCACCTGGTCGTTGATGGGGTGTCGTGGCGGATCCTGATCCCCGACCTCGCCACGGCGTGGGCCCAGATCAGTGCGGGGCAACCACCGCAGCTCGCGCCCGTGGGCACCTCGATGCGACGCTGGGCCCACGCCCTGAACACCACCGCCGAACACCTCGACGAACTCGACTGGTGGCGCGCCACCCTCGACACCACCGACCCGGCGATCGGTCCCCGCCCGCTCGACCCGACCCGAGACGTCCAGGCCAGCGTCGCCACCGTCGAGGTGACGCTGCCGACCGCGGTCACCCGCGCGGTGCTGACCACCCTGCCCCAAGCGTTCCACGGCAACGTCGACGACGCCCTGATCGCCGCACTCGCCCTGGCCTTGACCCGATGGCGACACCACCACGGCCACACCACCACCGAAACACTGCTCACCCTCGAAAGCCACGGCCGCCACGACACACCACTGCCCGGCGCCGACCTCACCCGCACGGTTGGCTGGTTCACCACCACCTACCCGGTGCGGCTGGACCTGTCCGGCATCGACATCGACGACGCGTTCACCGCCGGTCCCGCCGCCGCAACGATCACCAAAACGGTCAAGGAACAACTCCGCGCGGTCCCCGCCCGCGGAATCGGCTACGGACTGCTGCGCTACCTCAACCCCGACACCACCCCCATCCTGGCCGCACTACCCGACCCGCAGGTCAGCTTCAACTACCTCGGCCGCTTCGACACCATCCCCACCGGACTGCGCGAGATCGGCTGGATGCCCGCCGGTGGCGACACCGACGGCGGCGGCATCCAAAACCCCGACGCCACCGCCGCAGCCGTGCTCGCCATCAACGCGGCCACTACCGACACCCCCGACGGACCCACCCTGACCGCCTCCTGGGACTACCCCACCGACCTACTCACCAGAACCGAGGTCACCGACATCGCCCGACTATGGGCCGACGCGGTGATAGCGCTGGCCACCCACGCCTCCCGACCCGACGCCGGCGGACTCACTCCGTCGGACCTCGACCTCCTCGACCTCGACCAACCCACCATCGACCGACTCGAAACCCGATACCCGGGCCTGGACGACATCTGGCCGCTGACCCCACTACAGGCCGGACTGCTGTTCCACGCCCAACTCGCCACCGACGCCACCGACGCCTACATCGTGCAACTCAGTGTCGAACTCGCCGGCCTCGTCGACGCGAACCGGCTGCACCGCGCCGCACAAACCCTCCTGCGGCGACACCCCAACCTACGGACCGCGTTCGTGCGCGACGGCACCCACGAACCCGTCCAGGTGGTGCCCCACACCGTCGAGGTCCCGTTCACCGAAATCGACCTCACCGAACACGACGACCCCGCGGCCGCACTCGAACAAGTCACGACCACCGACCGCCGATTCGACATGACCGCCGCACCACTGCTGCGACTGACCCTGATCAACACCGCCGCCGGGCAATACCGGCTGCTGCTGAGCATGCACCACATCCTGATCGACGGCTGGTCCACACCACTACTCATCCGAGAACTGCTGATCCTCTACGCCACCGACAGCGCAGCCCTACCCCCGGAACGCCCCTACCGCGACTACCTGACCTGGCTGAACAGCCAGGACCAGGCCGCGGCGGAGACCGCGTGGACACACGCACTCGAGGGTGTCACCGAGCCGACTCTGCTGACCCCCGCCGACCGCGCCCGCCGACCCACCGCCGCAGCGGGCGAAGTGCGCGTGCAGCTCGACGAGGACCGCACCGCGGCCCTGGTGACGGTGGCCCACCTCCAAGAGACCACCCTCAATACCATCGTCCAGGCGGCGTGGGCACTCGTGCTCGCCAATGCGACCGCCCGCGAAGACGTGGTCTTCGGGACCACCGCCTCCGGGCGCCCGCCACAGCTTCCGGGCATCGAATCGATGATCGGACTGTTCGTCAACACCGTGCCCGTCCGGGTCCGGCTCGACCACCGCGAAACCCTCGCCCAGCTATTGCGGCGAATCCAATCCGAACAGGCTGCCCTGCTCGACCATCAGCACCTCGGACTCGCCCGGATCCAACAGCTGGCCGGTCCCGGCGCGATGTTCGACACGGTGACCGTCTTCGAGTCGTACCCGGTCGACCGAACCGGACTGTCCGAAGACACCGACATCGCCGGAATGCACGTCCTCGACGTCCAGGGACGAGACGCCGCGCACTATCCACTCGGCCTGATCGCTCACCACGACTCCCGGCTACACCTGACCTTCGAATACCTGCCCGAACTGTTCACTCGACAGCAGATCGACGCCCTCGCCGACCGGGTGCTGCGGGTGCTCGACACCATCGCCACGCATATCGACCTCCCGCTCACCGAACTGCAGCTGCTCTCGCCCGTCGAGCAGGCCACGCTGGTGCCCGTCCGTGGTCGGCCCGGCACGGTGCCTGCGCCGTTGCCGCAGGTGTTACGGGACGCGGCCACGACGACGCCCGGCACGGAAGCGCTGGTCTGCGACGACGTGCGGCTGTCGTACCGCGAACTCGATGAAACTTCCAACCGGTGGGCACAGATATTCATTGATATGGGGATAGGTCCGGAAGTGATCGTTGCTGTGGCGCTGCCGCGCTGCATCGACGCGATGATCGCCGTATGGGCGGTCGCCAAGACCGGCGGCGCGTTCGTCCAGGTCGACCCCACCCATCCGCGCGACCGGGTCACGCGCATTCTCACCGATTCCGGTGCCGCCGTCGGGCTGACCCTCGATACCTACCGAGACCGGTTACCGGAAGCGCTGGACTGGCTCGCCCTCGACGATCCCGTCTTTCTCGCGAAGACGGCGGCGGCTGCCCCGACAGCGATCGATGACGCCGAACGCACAACCCCACTACGGCCGGAGCATCCGGCCTACCTGATCTACACCTCCGGCTCCACCGGGACCCCCAAGGGAGTGGTGGTCACCCATACCGGGATAGCGAACCTGGCCGCCGAGACACGGGAGCGGTACGGCCTCACCCCGGCTTCGCGGATGCTGGCCGTCGCCTCGCCGACCTTCGACGTCTCGATCCTCGAATGGCTCAGCGCGACCGCCGCTGGCGCCACCCTGGTCCTCGCACCCGCGTCGGTGGCCGCTGGCACCGAACTGGCCGAGTTGATCGATGCCGAACACGTCACCCATGCCGCCATCACGCCTACCGTGCTCGCATCACTGCACCCCGACCCCGTCGACACCCTCGAAACCCTGATCCTCGGCGGCGAGACCTGCCCACCCGACCTCGCCGCGCAATGGACGCCGGGGCGCACGGTGCTCAACAGCTACGGGGCCACCGAAACGACCGTCGTCAGCTGCGGCCATGCTCCTTTGACCACGACTACGGGCGGCCCGATGACGATCGGCGGGCCGGTGCTCGGATTCACCGCCGTCGTACTCGACCGCAGACTGCGCCCCGTCCCAGTCGGAGTGGTCGGCGAACTGTACGTCTCCGGACCAGGTCTCGCCCGCGGTTACCACCGGCAGCCCGCGACCACCGCGGCCCGATTCGTCCCCGCCCCCTACGGGCCGCCCGGGACACGCATGTATCGCACCGGCGATCTCGTCGCCTGGACCGCCGACCGCGCGCTGCGGTTCATCGGCCGCAGCGACCTGCAGCTCAAAATCAACGGCCATCGCATCGAACCCGGCGACATCGAAGCCGCGCTGCGCGACCACCCCGATACCGACCAAGCCGCCGTCACGATCCACACCCGCCCGAATGGCAGCGATCAACTCGTCGGCTACGTCGTGCCCGCCTCCGGCATCACGCCCGACACCACGGCACTGACCGCCCACCTCACAACGCGACTGCCCACGCACATGATCCCGACGGCCATCCTCACCGTCGACCGGATACCCCTCACCCCCACCGGCAAAGTGGATTACAAAGCCCTACCCACACCACAGTGGCGACCTGCCCGGTTCCGTCCGCCGTCGACCGCACTCGAGGCCACCGTCTGCGACGCCTTCGCCCAAACCCTCGACATCGAGCGAGTCGGCGTCGACGACGGCTTCTTCACCCTCGGCGGCAACTCGCTCGCCGCGGCCACGCTGGTGGCGCGGCTGGCCGAGTCGACCGGTGTCAACGTGCCGGTTCAGTGGATCTTCACCGATCCGACACCCGAGTCGCTGGCCCACCGTATCGACACCGGCCGCGATGGGCTCGACGAGCAGGACCTCAGCGAAGCGCTGTCCGTCATTCTCCCCCTGCGCGCCGCCGGTGCCGAACCACCGCTGTTCTGCGTCCATCCGGCCGTCGGATTGGCTTGGGGTTTCAGCGGACTCGTGCAGCACCTCGATCCCGACCGCCCGGTGTACGGGCTGCA
>NZ_JBEXUI010000090.1:0-4646 GCF_040614395.1 Nocardia sp. NPDC005998
TGCAGCCCGTACACCGGGCGGTCGGGATCGAGGTGCTGCACGAGTCCGCTGAAACCCCAAGCCAATCCGACGGCCGGATGGACGCAGAACAGCGGCGCCTCGGCACCCGCGGCGCGCAGCGGGAGCACGACGGCGAGTACGTCGCCGGTGTCCGGTTCGTCGAGGCCGCGCAGTCGGGCGTCGATGCGGCCAGCGAGCGTCGCCGGAGTCGGATCGGTGAAGATCCACTGAATCGGCACGGTCGCACCGGTCGACTCCACCAGCCGCGCCACCAATCGGGCGGCGGCCAGCGAGTTGCCGCCGATGGAGAAGAAGCCGTCGTCGACGCCGACTCGCTCGATGTCGAGGGTCTCGGCGAAGGCGTCGCATACCGTGGCCTCGAGTTCGGTCGACGGCGGCCGGTACGGGGAGTGACGCAGGTCGGGACTCGGCAGCGCCTTGTAGTCGAGCTTGCCGGTTGCGGTGCGCGGCATCCGGTCGAGGGTGATGATGGCGGTAGGAATCATATGGGTGGGCAGACTGGTCGCGAGTTCAGTGGTCAATGTGGTGATATCTGGTGTGGCGTCGGGGGCGGGTACGACATAGCCGACGAGCTGGCGGGCGCCGTTGGGTCTGGTGTGCACGGTGACCGCTGCATTAGCTATATCGCGCTGGCTACGTAGCGCCGTTTCGATTTCGCCGGGTTCGATTCGATGTCCGTGCATCGTCAACTGCAGGTCGCTGCGGCCGATGAACCGCAGCGCGCGGTCGGCGGTCCAGGCGACGAGGTCGCCGGTGCGATACATGCGTGTCCCGGGCGGCCCGTAGGGGTCGGGGACGAATCGGGCCGCGGTGGTCGCGGGTTGCCGGTGGTAACCGCGGGCGAGGCCCGGTCCGGACAGGTACAGCTCGCCGGGGACGCCGGGTGGGACTGGGCGCAGTCTGCGGTCGAGTACCACGGCGGTGAAGCCGCGTACCGGACCACCAATTGTCATCGGACCGTCCGCATGCGCGGTCAGCGGAGCATCGGCGCAGCTCATGATCGTGTTCTCAGTGGCGCCATAGGTGTTGATCACCGTGTGGCCCGGTGCCCATCGAGCGGCGAGGTCGGGCGGGCAGGTCTCGCCGCCGAGGATCAGCGTCCGGAGGGTGTCGAGCCCATCGGTGGGCAGCGATCCGAGCACAGTCGGGGTGAGCGCGGCATGGGTGACGCGTTCGGCGTCGATCACCTCGGCCAGTTCGGCGCCTGCGGCCACCGGTGTCGCGGCGAGGACCAGCGTTGCACCGGCCGCTGCGGCCGTGAGCCATTCGAGGATCGAGACGTCGAAGCTCGGCGAAGCGGCAGCAAGTATGCGGCTCATCGGTGTGACACCGAACCGTTCCCGCGTTTCGGCGGCCAGGTTCGCTATGCCGGCGTGGGTGACCACGACTCCCTTGGGGGTCCCGGTGGAGCCTGAGGTGTAGATCAGGTAGGCCGGATGCTCGGGCCGCAGTGTGGTGGTGCGCTCGTAGTCGTCGATCGGGCGCGGCGTCGCCGCCTCCGTCGTCGCGGCGAAGGTGGGATCGTCGAGGTCGAGCCAGCTGATCTCGCTCGGTAGCTGGTCTCGGTAGGTTCCGTAGGTCAGCCCTAGGGCGGCGCCGGAATCGGCGAGAATGCCGGTGATCCGGTCGTGCGGATGGATGAGATCGACTTGCACGAACGCGGCGCCGGTCTTGGCGACCGCCCATACAGCGATCATGGCGTCGATGGAGCGCGGTAGGGCCACGGCCACCACCGATTCCGGTCCTACTCCCGCGGTGATCAGCACCCGCGCCCACCGGTTCGAGGTTTCGTCGAGCTCGCGGTAGGACAGCGTCGTCCCCGAACAGACCAGCGCTGCTGCGTCCGGCGTTGTCGCAGCCGCGGTCGCAAACACCTCCGGCAACACCGACTTCTCCGCGCCGGGGCGACCGCGGACGGGCACCAGCGTGGCTCGCTCGACCGGCGACAGCAGTTCCAGTTGGGTGAGGGGGAGATCGATATGCGCGGCGATGGTGTCGAGCACCCGCAGCACCCGGTCGGCGAAGTCGTCGATCTGGTGTTGGCCGAATAGCTCCGGCAGGTATTTGAAGGTCAACTTCAAATGCGTGTCGTGGTGGACGATCAGGCCGAGCGGATAGTGCGCGGCGTCTCGTCCCTGGACGTCGAGGACCCGCATTCCGGCGATGTCGGTGTCTTCGGACAGTCCGGCCGAGTCGACCGGGTAGGACTCGAAGACGGTCACGGTGTCGAACATCGCGCCGGGACCGGCCAGCTGTTGGATTTGGGCGAGTCCGAAGTGGTGATGGTCGAGCAGGGCAACCTGTTCGGATTGGATCCGCCGCAGCAGTTCGGCCAGGCTTTCGCGGTGATCGAGCCGGACCCGTACCGGCACGGTGTTGACGAACAGTCCGACCATCGACTCGATACCGGAGATATGTGCGGGACGCCCGGAGACCGTCGTGCCGAAGACCACGTCTTCGCGGGCGGTCGCATTGGCGAGCACGAGTGCCCACGCCGCCTGGACGACGGTGTTGAGGGTGGTCTCCTGCCGCTGGGCCGCCGTGACCAGCGCCGCGGTGTGGCTTTCGCTCAGCTGCACCTGGACCTCGCGCGGGGCGGTGGTGTTGCGGCGGGCGCGGTCGGCGGGTGCCAGCAGCGTCGGCTGGCTGATGCCCTCGAGTGCCCGCGTCCACGCGGTCTCCGCCGCGGCCTGGTCCTGGCTGTTCAGCCAGGTCAGGTAGTCGCGGTAGGGACGTACCGAGGGCAGCGCGCTCGCGTCGCCGTCGGTGGCGTAGAGCACCAGTAGCTCTCGGACCAGCAGTGGTGTGGACCAGCCGTCGATCAGGATGTGGTGCATGCTCAACAGCAGCCGGTATTGCTGGGGAGCGATGCCGATCAGCGTCAGTCGCAGCAGCGGTGCGGCGGTCATGTCGAATCGGCGGTCGGTGGTCGTGACTTGTTCGAGTGCGGCCGCGGGGTCGTCGTGTTCGGTGAGGTCGATCTCGGTGAACGGCACCTCGACGGTGTGGGGCACCACCTGGACGGGTTCGCGGGCGCCGTCGCGCACGAACGCGGTCCGCAGGTTGGGGTGCCGCCGCAGCAGGGTTTGGGCGGCCCGGTGCAGCCGGTCCGCGTCGACGACTCCGCCGAGTTCGACACTGAGTTGCACGATGTAGGCGTCGATGGCGTCGGTGGCGAGTTGGGCGTGGAACAGCAGCCCAGCCTGCAGCGGCGTCAGCGGCCAGATATCGTCCAGCGCCGGATACCGAACCTCGAGTCGGTCGATCGCGGGCTGGTCGAGGTCGACGAGGCCGAGATCCGAGGGTGTCAGCCCGCCAACACCGGGTCGGGACGCGTGGGTGGCCAGCGCTGTCACGGCGTCGCGCCACAGTTCGGCGATCTCGGTGACCTCGCCGCTGGTGAGCAGTCCGGTCGGGTAGTCCCAGGAGGCGGTCAGGGCAGGGCCGTCGGGGGTGTCGGTGGTGGCCGCGTTGATGCCGAGCACGGACGCCGCGGCCGCATCGGGATTCTGGATGCCGCCGCCGCCAGCGTCGCCACCGGCGGGCATCCATCCGATCTCGCGCAATTCCGCAGGAATGGTGTCGAAACGACCGAGATAGTTGAAGCTGACCTGCGGGTCGGGTAGCCCGCCCAGGATGGGGGCGGTATCGGCATTGAGGTAACGCAGCAGCCCGTAGCCGATTCCGCGACCGGGGACCTGGCGCAGTTGTTCCTTGACCGACTTGACGACCGCCCCCGCGGCAGCACCGGTGGCGAACACGTCGTCGATGTCGATACCGGACAGGTCCAGGCGCACCGGGTAGGTGGTGGTGAACCAGCCAACCGTGCGGGTGAGGTCCGCGCCCGGCAGCGGCGCGTCGTGGCGGCCGTGGCTTTCGAGGGTGAGCAGCGCCTCGGTGCTGTCCTCGCCATGGCGGTGACGCCATCGCGCCAGTGCCAGTGCGAGCCCGGCGATCAGGGCGTCGTCCACATTGCCGTGGAACGCTTGGGGCAGGGTAGTGAGCACGGCACGGGTGACCGCGGTCGGCAGCGTCACCTCCACGGTGGCGACACTGGCCTGGACGTCCACTGCCGGGTCGAGCGGGCGGGCACCGATCACCGGATCGGCGGTCTCGAGGGTGGAGCGCCACCAGTCGAGTTCATCGACGCTCTCGGCAGCGGTGTTCAGCCCGTGGGCCCAGCGCCGCATCGAGGTACCCACGGGCGCGAGCTGCGGTGGTTGCCCCGCACTGATCTGGGCCCACGCCAAAGCGAAGTCGGGAACCAGGATCCGCCACGACACCCCATCGACAACCAGATGGTGTACGACAACGAGCAGCCGCCCGGGCCGGTCCGCCCAGTCGAACCAGACCAACTGCAGCATGACGCCCGCGGCGGGGTCGAGGCGTTCGGCGGCCGCATTCGCCTCCGCGTCGGCGATGGCCGCGAAGTAGGCGCTGTCCGGCGCAACTGTCACCGGCACGCGCCGGATCAGTGCGGCGGCGCTTACCTCGGTCGGCCGCACCTGTAGAGCCCATCCGGTCGGGTGTGTGGGGTCGGGGTGGAGTTGGGCGCGCAGCATGTCGTGGTGGTCGATCACTGCTTGCGTGGTGGTTTCGATTCCGGTTCGGTCGATGCCGTTGGG
>NZ_JBEXUI010000091.1:0-4502 GCF_040614395.1 Nocardia sp. NPDC005998
AGCCTGCGTTGTTCGCGTTCGAGGTGGCGCTGTTCCGGTTGATCGAGTCGTTCGGTGTCGGTCCGGATGTGTTGATCGGGCATTCGATCGGTGAGCTGGTGGCGGCGTATGTGGCGGGGGTGTGGTCACTCGAGGACGCGTGCGCGTTGGTCGTCGCGCGCGGGCGGTTGATGGGTGCGTTGCCCGAAGGCGGCGCGATGCTCGCGGCAGCGGTGACCGAGGAGCGGGCCGTCGAACTCGTCGCGACATATGGGGATCGCCTGTCGGTCGCGGCGCTGAACGGACCGGCCTCGGTCGTGCTGTCCGGCGATGCGGATGCCGTCGAGGCGGCGGAGCTCGAGTTGTCCGGCGCTGGCGTCAAGACCTCGCGGTTGCGGGTGAGCCATGCGTTCCATTCGGCGCGGATGGATGCCATGCTGGCCGAATTCCGCACTGTCGCCGCCGGGTTGACGTATCGGACACCCGCGATCGCGATGGTGTCGAACGTCTCCGGTGCCATCGCGGGCGCCGAGGTGACCGATCCGGAATATTGGGTTGCCCAGGTGCGCGGATGTGTGCGATTCGCGCCCGGCGTCGACACTCTTGTCGCCGACGGGGTGCGGCGGTTCATCGAGGTCGGCCCGGACGCGGTGTTGGCGTCGCTGACCCGTCAATGCCTCGCCCGGCACCCGGACATCGAGGCGGATGCGCTGGTGGCCGCCGCGTCTCGGCGCTCGGTCGACGAGGTAATGCAGTACCTGACGATGTTGGCGCAAGCGCATACCGCCGGTATCCACGTCGACTGGCGTGCATTGTTCGCGGGCCGTTCGCTGAGTCGAGTGTCCTTGCCCACGTATGCGTTTCAGCGTCAGCGGTACTGGTTGGAGCCGTTCGCCGGTGCTTCATCGTCGGCGGGAGCGCCCGCCCATCCGATCTTGACCGGCGTCGTGCCCCTGGCGGGCAAGGACGAATGGCTGTTCACCGCCAGCGTGTCGCTGCGGACGCAGCCATGGCTCGCCGATCACACGGTTTTCGGCTCGGTGCTGCTACCGGGCACCGGATTCGTCGAACTCGCACTGAGCGCGGGTGCGCGGCTCGATGCCGGTTTCGTCGAGGAACTGCTGCTCGAAGGACCGCTGCTGCTCGAGGGCGATACCGCCGTCGATATCCAGGTCGCCGTCGAACCTGCCGATGACGCGGGCCGACGCCGGTTCGTGATCTACTCGCGCGGCATCACCGAACCGGATGCCGCTGCGGCCGAATGGATTTCGCACGCCAGCGGGGTACTGGCCCCCGCTGCGTCTGCCGTGCCCACGTGGGTCGATGCGGGACGGCACGGCTCGGCGGACGAATGGCCGCCCGCCGGGGCGGAACCGGAGCCGCACGACGAGCTCTATGCCCACCTCGCCGATCTGGGATTGGGCTACGGTCCCGCATTCCAGGGGGTCACCTCGGTCTGGCGCGACGGTGACGACCTCCTCGCCGAGGTCGTCGTCGGCGACGAAAACGGAGCTTCCACCGCGTTGTTCGGGATTCACCCGGCACTGCTCGACGCCGCCTTCCACGCCGCCATCGCGGGGCTGGCGCAGGACATGCCGTCGGGGCGGTTGCCGCTGCCGTTCTCGTTCGCCGGAGTGCGGTTGTACCGCGCCGGTGCGACGGCGGTCCGGGTTCGACTGACTCGGTTGAGCGCCGGTCGGATCCGGGTCGCCGCGTTCGACGAAATGGGTGAGCCGGTATTGAGCCTCGAATCGCTCACCGCCCGTCCCGTCGATGCCAAGGCGTTGAACAGCGGGGCCGGCCGGCGTGCGTCGCTGTCGGACATCGAGTGGGTGCCGGTGTCGACCGGAACTATCGCGGAGACGTCGGTGGCGGTTCTCGGCACCGAACACGTTGCGGGCGTGGCTCATTCGTATAACGGGCTCGCCGAACTGCTCGCAGCCGATCAGACTCCGGAGATCGTCGTATGGTCACCGGCCGGAGATGCCGATGCCGATGCCGCAACGCGCACTCGTGCGTGGGTGCGCGCGGCATTGGAGTTCTTACAGAGCTGGCAGGCGCAGGAACGGTTACCCGATTCCCGGCTGGTGGTGCTCACGCGCGGTGCTGTCGGCGTATCGGGCGAGGCGCCGGATCCGGCCGCAGCGGCGGTGCGGGGCCTGGTGCGCAGTGCGCAGTTCGAGCATCCGGAGCGGTTCGTGCTCCTCGATGTGCGCGCCGACGTCGATCCGACCGCCGATCTGATCGCCGCCGCCGTGCGTTCGGATGAACCGCAGCTCGCCGCCCGCGATGGCGGTTTGCTGGCGCCGCGGTTGCGGCGGCAGTCCGGCTCGGCCGCAACCGTCGAGGACGCATTCGGTACCGGTGCGGTGCTGATCACCGGTGGCACCGGTGGTTTGGGCGCGCTGGTGGCGCGCCATATCGTCGAAACACACGGTGTGCGGCGGTTGGTCTTGGTGTCGCGGCGCGGTGAGCGTGCTGACGGCGCAATGGATTTGGTGTCGGAGCTGACCGCTGCCGGTGCGCAGGTGCGGGTCGCGGCATGTGATGTCGGCGACCGTGCGGCCTTGGCGGCGCTGCTGACCGAGTTGTCCGGCGAATTCGCACCGAGCGCGGTGATCCATTCGGCCGGCGTGCTCGACGACGGCACCATCGAGACCCTGTCCGCGGAACAGGTGGACCGAGTACTCACCGCCAAGGCCGACGCCGCCTGGCACCTGCACGAGCTCACCAGCGAGCAGGATCTGTCCGCGTTCGTGCTGTTCTCCTCGATCGCCGGGGTGATCGGTTCGCCGGGCCAGGGCAACTACGCGGCGGCCAACGCGTTCCTGGACGCGCTGGCAGCGGACCGGCGGGCCGTGGGGCTGCCCGCCGTGTCTATCGCGTGGGGCTCCTGGAACCAGGCCGGCGGGATGACCAGCGGTCTCGGCAGCGCGGCGATGGCGCGGTTGAGTCAGCTGGGCGCGCGTCCGTTGGCGACGGCGGACGGTTTGGCACTGTTCGATCGCGCGCTCGCGGCGAGCGCATCGACGGTGGTCGGCGCCGAATTCGATACCGAGACACTGGCGGTGCAGGCCCGCGACGGATCGCTGCCCCGGATGTTGCACTCGATCGTCTCGGTGCCCGTGCGGCGCACCGCGGACGCGAGCGGCACGTTGGCGCTGCGGCTGGCCGCCGCCCCCGCGCAGGAACGCGAGACGATCGTGCTCGACGTGGTGCGCGAGCAAGTCGCCGGAGTACTCGGGCATATCTCGGGTGAGGCGATCGATCCCGCCGCGCCGTTCAACGAGATCGGCTTCGATTCGCTGGCGGGGGTGGAGTTTCGCAACCGCCTCGCCAAGGCCACCGGGGTGGCGTTGCCCTCGACGCTGGTATTCGATTACCCCACCGCCGCTGCCGTGGCGTCGTTCGTGCGATCGCGCGTCGGTGACGTGGACGTCGATGCGAACCGCGTTGCCAAACGCCCCGCACGCCGAATCCGTACCGACGAGCCGATCGCGATCGTGGGGATGAGCTGTCGCTACCCGGGGGGCATCGAATCACCGGAACAGCTATGGGACGTGGTCGCATCCGGAACCGACGCGATCGGCGAATTCCCGACCGATCGCGGGTGGGATCTCGACCGGTTGTTCCATCCCGATCCCGACCATTCGGGCACGTCTTACCTGCGCCACGGCGGATTCATCTCCGGTGTCGGGGATTTCGATGCCGGGTTCTTCGGTATCGGTCCGCGTGAGGCGTCGGCGATGGATCCGCAGCAGCGGTTGTTGCTGGAGGCGTCGTGGGAAGCGTTGGAGGACGCGGGAATCGATCCGTTCGCCCTGCGCGGCAGTGATACCGGCGTCTTCGTCGGCGTCTCATATCAGGACTACGAGCAGATCGCCAAGGCGGCGGGTCCGGTGGCCGAGGGGTACGTGGGTACTGGTTCGGCGGGCAGTGTGGTGTCGGGCCGGGTGTCGTACACGTTGGGTCTGGAAGGCCCTGCGGTGACGGTGGATACGGCATGTTCGTCGTCGCTGGTCGCGATCCATCTGGCCTGTCAGGCGCTGCGTCAGGGCGAGAGCTCCCTCGCCTTCGCCAGCGGCGTCCAACTGATGGCGACGCCGTTCATGTTCATGGAATTCTCTCGGCAGCGTGGGTTGTCGCGCGATGGGCGGTGTAAGGCGTTTTCGGCGTCGGCCGATGGTGTCGGCTGGGCCGAGGGTGTCGGTGTGCTGGTGTTGGAGCGGCTCTCGGATGCGAAGCGGTTGGGACACAACGTGCTTGCCGTGATCCGGGGTTCGGCGGTGAATCAGGACGGCGCTTCGAATGGACTCTCGGCCCCGAACGGTCCGTCGCAGGAGCGCGTGATCGCGGCGGCGCTGGCCGCCGCCGGACTGGATCCGACCGATGTCGACGCGGTGGAAGCCCACGGGACAGGCACCCCGCTGGGTGATCCGATCGAAGCGCAGGCGTTGATCGCGGCGTACGGGCAGGGCCGTGCAGAGCCGTTGCGGATCGGTTCGTTGAAGTCGAATATCGGG
>NZ_JBEXUI010000092.1:0-4411 GCF_040614395.1 Nocardia sp. NPDC005998
CCCGGCGGGATACGACCAGGTGGCCCGCAACCGCTGCCCTTCGCCGTCGTCGCGGGTATGGGCATTGATGTCGAGCACCGCCGCGACCGGCATATTCGGATTCTGCGCATCGACGAGGCCGCCGCCGTCCACCGGCAGCCATGCGACGGCCGATATCCCTTCGGGAACCCCCGTCCAGACACGGCCGACGTAGTTGAATGCGATCTGAGGCCTCGGCAGAGCGCCGAGTGTCGGGCCGGTGTCCTCGTTGAGGTACCGCAGCAAGCCATAGCCGACCCCATGGTCGGGGATAGCGCGATGCTGCTCCTTCACGGACTTGACCGCTGCGCCCATGGCGGGCCCACCCGCGTACGCGTCGTCGAGATCGATGCCGGACAGATCAAAACGCACCGGGAAGCCCGTGGCGAACCAGCCGACCGTCCGGGTCAGATCCGCGCCCGGGACGACGCCTTCCTCCCTACCGTGTCCCTCGAGGCTGATCACCATATCCGTCGGCCCCGCGGCTTCCGGCTCCCGTTCGCGCCGCCACTTCGTTACCGCCACCGCCAGCGCGGCCAGTAGCCCGTCGTCGACCCCGCCGTGGAATATGGCGGGCACGTTGGTCAATAGCGCCTCGGTCACCTCGGAAGACAACTCGACCTCGACGGTCCGAGCAGTGGCCGCCACATCGATCGCGGGGTCCAGCGGCCGCGACCCGATCATCGGATCGGGCCCGTCGGCCATCGCTCGCCACAGTTCGAGCTCTGCGGTCCGCTCCTCGCTGTGGGCCGCCTCGACCAGTCCATGCGCCCATCTGCGCATGGATGTCCCGACCGGGGCGAGCTCAGGTGGCTCGCCGGATTCGATCCGCGCCCACGCGAGCACGAGATCCGGCACCAGTACGCGCCAGGAATCCCGATCGATCACCGATTGATGCACCAGCACGAGGACCTTGCCCGGTTCCGCCGTGTGCATCGGATCGAACCAGACCACCTGCAGTACGGTCCCGGCGTTCGGATCGAGCCGGTCGGCAGCGGCCGTCAACTCCGCCGCCGCCAACGTCCGGAACTCGGTGCCTGCTGGCATCGGCACCCGATGGATGACGTCGTCGGCGCGAATCATGCCGACCGGCAACACATCCCACGTCCGGCGCCCATCGTCGTCCGAGCACAGCCGTGCGCGCAGCATGTCGTGGCGATCGAGGACCGCCTGCACGGTGTCGGCCAGCCGTTGCCGGCCGATTCCCATCGGCAGATTCAGCGTCATCGCCTGCGAGAAGCGGCCGATCTCCGACTCGGAACGTTCGAGCAGCCGTCGCATGATCGGCGTCAGCGGCACCGATCCCACGCCCGCGCCGGGCAGTTCCGACAGAACAGCGGCTGCGCTGCCATCGACTGCGACCTCGGCCAGTCCGGCGACCGTCTTCCGCTCGAACACATCCCGTGCCGAGAACGCCACACCGGCCGCCCTGGCCCGAGTCACCAACTGGATCGACATGATGCTGTCGCCGCCCAGGGCGAAGAACGAATCGTCGAGACCGACTGTGGCGGCGCCGAGTAGGTCGGCGAAGGTTCCAGCGATGATGTGTTCGATCGGTGTGCGGGGTGCTCGGAAGGGTTTGGTGTCGGTGAAAACCGGTCTCGGTAGTGCTTTTCGGTCGAGTTTGCCGACCGGTGTGAGTGGGGTGTGGTCGAGCACCATGATCGAGGACGGCACCATATACGACGGCAACCGATCGCTCAGGTAGTCGGCCAGCAACGCGGTGTCGATCGTGTGCTCCGCAGCGGCAACGACATAGGAGACCAGTGATTGGGTACCGGTGTCGTTGCGGTGACCGACAGTCACCGCGTAGGCGACGGTTTCGTGGGTTGCCAGAGCGGTGTCGATCTCACCGAGTTCGATACGCAGACCACGAATCTTGACCTGGAAATCGGAACGACCCAGATGCTGGATCGTACGGTCGTTGTTCCAACGCACGATATCGCCGGTGCGGTACATGCGTTGGCCGGGTAGCCACGGACACGCAACGAAACGCTCCGCCGTCGTCCCCGCCCGACGATGATATCCACGCGCGAGTAGATCACCCGCGACATACAACTCACCCGCCACACCCGCCGGAACGGGTTGCAGGCGCTGGTCGAGGATCCAGGTCGAGGCGCCGCAGACCGGGTGGCCGATGCTCACCAGTTCCTCTGCCGTCATGGGGGCGCTCAGGGTCGCGGCGATGGTGGTTTCGGTCGGCCCGTATTCGTTGAGCACTGTGCGGTCCTCGGCCCAGTGTTGGACCAAGTCGGTGCCGTAGTTCTCGCCGCCGACCATCAGATACTTCAGATCCGGTAGCGGCCAACGGGTGTGGTCGATGGTGGACAGAGCGGAGGGAGTGACGAGGGCGTGGCTGACGTGTTCACGGTCGAGCAGCGCGGCGAGTTCGTCGCCGCCGTAGACATCAGTGGGGGCGATGACCATGGCTGCGCCGCTGAGCAGCGGCAAGACCGTTTCCAGCACCGAGACATCGAAGCTTGGTGAAGCCAAATGCAAGGTGCGGGAGCTGGATTCGATGCCCATCGCATCCCGGTGTGTCGCGGCGAAATTCCCCAGGCCGCGGTGGGTGACCGCCACCCCCTTGGGCAGCCCGGTCGATCCGGAGGTGTAGATGACATAGGCGATATCGTCGATCCGCAACGGACGAACCCGATCGCTGTCGCTGACCGGACCGCTGTCGGCCTCGTCGAGGTAATCCGAAATAAGCCAGTCGATGCTGTCGGGTAGTTGTGCGCGTACGGACGCGGTCGTAATGCCGATGGCCGCTTCGGAATCGGTCATCATGTGGGTGATGCGTTCGGTGGGATGAGTCGGATCGACCGGCAGGAAGGCGGCTCCGGTTTTGGCGACTGCCCAGACGGCGAGTACCGAGTCCGCCGAACGTGGAATGCCGATGGCGACAACATCTTCCGGTCCGATGCCACGCCGAATCAGCAACCGCGCCACTCGGTTGGAGCGTTCGTCCAACTCCCGATAACTCAACCGCTGCCCATCGAACACGATCGCGGTGGCGTCGGGATCGAACGCGACTGCTGCCGTCAGCAAATCGGGCAGCGTGGTGGGCGGTGCCGAGGGTGTGCCGGAGCGGGTTAGCAAATCGGCTCGTTCGGCAGGCTCGAGTACCTCGATCGCCCCGACCGGGGCGGTTGGGTCGGTGGTTATCGCTTCGAGTATCCGAATCCAGCGGTGGGCCAGTGAATCGATGGTCGTGGCGTCGAACAGGTCGGCGGCGTAGGTGAGCGCGACGGTCATCTCACCGCTGTCATGGTCGGGCGAGAGGATGAATTGCAGGTCGAAGCGGGAGATTTCGTTGGGTAGGTCCAGTACCGACAGTTCCAGATCGGGCAGTTGCAGTGTTACCAGTTCCAGGTTCTGGAATGCCAGCATCACCTGGAACAGTGGGTGTCGTGCTTGGGAGCGCTGCACACCGAGTTTGTCGACCACCTGCTCGAACGGCACGTCGGCGTGTTCGAAGGCGTCCAGATCGGCTTGTTTGACCCGACCGAGCAGTTCGGTGAACGATTCAGCGAGATCGATCTCGGTGCGCAACACCAAGGTGTTGACGAACATGCCGATCATGTCGTCGAGTGCGGCCACACCGCGCCCGGCGATCGGTGTGCCGATCGCGATGTCGGTGGTGCCGCTCAACCGAGCCAGCGCGAGCGCCAACGCGCCGTGGATCGCCATGAACAGCGACGAATTATGTTGGCGCGCGAGTTGTTCCAATGCCCGCACCACAGCGGCGGGCACCGAGTAACCGGCCGTGGCGCCGCGGTTGGACATCACCACCGGCCGTGGCCGGTCGAACGGCAGAGGCAGTTCCTCGACGACGCCGTGCAGCGTTTCGGTCCAGTAGCGGATCTGCTGGGCAGACAGTGATTGCCGATCATCGGGCGCGCCGAGGGTAGCTTGTTGCCACAGTGCGTAGTCCGCGTACTGGACCGGCAGCGGCGTCCACGCCGGGGCGGCCCCATGGATCCGCGCGGCATAGGCCCTCGCCACATCACGCGCCAACGGGGCCATGGAGAAACCATCGGCGGCGATGTGGTGCACCACGACAGCAAGAACGTGTTCGGGTTCCTCGCTGCCGCTGACATGGAACAATCGGGCACGTGCCGGTGCCTGGGTGCTCACATCGAAGCCTTCGGTGACGAATTCGGTTACCGCCGAAACCAACTCACCCGCTACGACAGGCACCACGACGAGCTCACCGTCCACGCTCTCGACCGGTTCGATCTGTTGGATCAGCATGCCGTCGTGGTCGGGGTAGCGTGTTCGCAGCGATTCGTGGCGCTCCAGCACGTCCAGGACCGCCGAGTGCAGGGCCTCGACGTTCAACTCGCCACGCAGCCGAATCGCGATCGGCATGTTGTAGGCGCCCGATGCGGTG
>NZ_JBEXUI010000093.1:0-2810 GCF_040614395.1 Nocardia sp. NPDC005998
GTTGCCGTGCTTCTCGCGCGACCTGCTCGACACCAACCCCCCGGCCGACGGCCTCGAGCTGCCAATCCACAGCCTGCCCCACATCCGCCGCCCCGAGCCTGCGTACCGCGGCGGCCACGTGCCGGTGCACCGTGCTCGAGGAAGTGACGCCGAGTCGTCTTGCGGCTGCTGTGTAGTCCTCGTCGATGGCGAACTGCTCGAGCGCCTCCCCTTGCTTGGATGTCAGATCCCGCACGGGGGCATCGGCCGGTGAATGCGGTGCGCCGATCAATACGGCACCCAGAACGGTGACGCCGTCCACGCCGCCCGGAATCGTCTGCCAGACGCCGTCAGGGGCAAAAAGAATAGCAGTGATGACACGAATATCAGCGATGGGATGCTCGCGCAGAGGATAATCGCGGCCCGGAGACGAAGGGTCGTGGACCATGACGGTTCCGGATTCGTTGTAGAACACCGTGTGGTGTGCGCCCACCCCGTATTCGTCACCCGGTCCGTGATAGCCGTCCACGACCAACGCCATAGCCCCGTCACCGAGCCCGAGGAGATGTTCCCCGATGAGATCGTGGCTATCGAAGACCTGCAGTTCAGCGTGAGCGTAGCCGTTGAACTCCCCGGCACTCATACCACTGAGAGCGTAAGTATCCCCGGCCGGTGGCGTAATAGGGGTGTTGGGGTTCTTGGCCTTGGCGTAACGCAAACCGACCGCCGCGCAATAGTTACCAGCCCCTATCGGGGGGGCGCCGGGTACCGGAGCGTCGAACTGCGAGCCCTGACCGGTGACACCGGGGATTGTTGCGGCGTGGATGTGGCGGGTGGGCGTGGTCCCGTGTCGGTACGCGTGTTTGTCGGGGTGTTGCAGGAAGTAATAGACGAGGGCACCGGGGGTGGGGTCGTTGATGAGGGCGTGCCGGGTGATACCGCGTTGGATGAAGACGGAGTTGGCCAAGGTTCCGGGCTGGGCGGTGACGATCGGGAGGATGAAGTGGAGGCCGGAATACGCGATGGAGCGGTTGTCGGTGGCGAGGCCGCTGCGTAGTGCGGCGATCTCGGTGTTGAGCGCGCCCACGCGGGCGGTGATGATCGTGTTGTCGAATTCGATCCGGCGGGCGTCCTCGACACCGCGTGCAGTGTCGTCGTCGACGAAGGGCCCCTTGTCGAATCCACGCCGCCACGCGTTCTCGCGGGCCTGCGCAATATCGATTTCATGGGTGGTGATGTCCTGGATGTAACGGTCGAAATAGGTCTCGAGGTGGCCGGCGAGATCGCCACGCAGTTGCTCGAGGCCCAGTCCGCGCGCCGCAGCGAGATTGGTGAGGATCGCGTCGAGCGAGTGCTGCTCGTCACCCCAATCGGTGGGGTCGTCGGGCCCGTGGATGGTGACGTCCGAGGGGCTCTCGGCGTCGAGGCGGGTAAGGAATTCGGCCGCGGTCAGGGTTTCCAACCCGGCAGGGGTGTGACTTTCGATGTTGCCGTCGCCAAGGACAACGGCAATGGTGTTGCCAGGCCACTGGATTCGAGTATCGGTGAACAAGACGTTGCGGTTCAGCCGGTCGGCGAGGCCGGCCACGGTGGTGTGGACGGTGGGCGCGGACGTGTCCGGTGGGGGGTAGTGGACGCTCGTCGTAGTGATAGTGCGGTCTTGGTTGTCGATGTAGTCGCGCAGGTAGGGCAGGATGCCGGCGGCTTGGAGGGTGGTGGGTCCGGAGTCGAGGAGGTCGAGATCATGATTGCCCAGATGCAGAAGGGTGAACGCGTAGTCGGGGGTAACGGTGATCCGCAGTGTCCGATCGATGTCGATGAGGTAGACGTGGGTACCGGGCCGGTAACTGGGGAATGCTCCGCCCGTTGCCTCGGCCACGCCCATGTCCTCGCCGAGCTCCTCGAGAAACTGGCCCGGGTCGTCGAAGTCTCGGATGCGCTCACCGGCCGGGATGTCCGGCATGGTGTCGTCATGACCGGGGTGGAGGTCATCACGCACCGAGACAGCCCCATCCCCCGGCCCACTCGGGTCGGCGACAGGAGCGTTTCGGTCACCCGCCGAGTCCGCGCCCGACGCGCGCGGAACCCAGGGCCGCGCCGCGCCGCTATCCCGCGACGAGGATGCCTGCGCCGGCGCGGAAAGCGTGCTGGGGGCAGCAGTGTAACCGCCCTCGGCACCCGGTTCCCCCACAGCCTGCGGGCGTTGCCGCGCTTCTCGCGCGACCTGCTCGACACCAACCCCCCGGCGGACGGCCTCACCCTGCCATCCCACAGCCTGCCCCACATGCGCCGCCCCGAGCCTGACTACCGCACCTTCCACGCCGGACCTCACCGAGGATGGGTCCCTGCCCAGACTTCTTCCGGCTGCGTCGTAGCCCCCGTCGAGAGCGTACTGCGCGAGCGCCCTCCTTTGAATGTCTGTCAGTGCCCGGACCGATCTCTGCGCGGTCTGCGGGCGTTGCCGCGCTTCTCGCGCGACCTGCTCGACACCGACCCCCCGGCCGACGGCCTCACACTGCCATTCCACAGCCTGCCACACATCCGCCGCCCCGAGCCTGACTACCGCGGCGGCCACGTGCCGGTGCACCGTGGCCGCGTTAATGCCGTCAAGCCGTCTTGCGGCTGCTGTGTAGTCCTCGTCGATGGCGAACTGCTCGAGCGCCTCCCCTTGCTTGGGGGTCAGATCCCGCACGGGGGCGCTCGGGACTCCCGCGCCCGGTTCCTGCGCGGTCTGCGGGTGTTGCCGCGCTTCTCGCGCGACCTGCTCGGCATCGACTCCGCGGTCTACCAGCATTTCGGGTGGGTGTGCGCCGGGTACCGGAGCGTCGAAC
>NZ_JBEXUI010000094.1:0-2718 GCF_040614395.1 Nocardia sp. NPDC005998
TGCGCGGGAGTTCGGTCAGTTCGGCTGCTGCCAGGTCCGATACGGCAAGGCGAAGAAGGGGTCACCGCCGAAACGCCGTGGCGTGCTGACGGTCTGGGACTGGACTGCCGAGGTGCTCGAGGAGTGGTTCACCGACATCCGGCCGCTGTTCGGCGACGACGGCAACCCGGCGGCCTGGCCGTCGGAGCGGGGACCCCGGATCGGCTGTCAACGCCTGAACTCTCGTTTCGCCGTCTACCGCGATGCCTTGGGCCTGGACGCCGGGTTGGATTTGCATGGACTCCGAAGGTCCTACGTCACCCATTTGATCGAGGACGGCTGGGATCCTCGGTTCGTGCAGGAACAGGTCGGTCACGAGCACGCGTCCACGACGTCGATCTACACCTGCGTGTCCTCTGACTTCCGCACGCGCACCCTGCGCCGGCAGCTCGACGCCACCGTGGCAGCGGCCCTGAATTCCCGGAAGGGGATGAACGCATGAAACGCGTCGTCGGCTATTCCTGGCGCTTGCGCGAACTGATGGCCACCCGCGGCAAGTTCAACGCTACCGAACTGGTCCCCTTGCTGCACGAACGCGGCATCAACCTGTCGGCGTCCCAAGTCCATCGGCTCGTTTCTGGAACGCCGGAAAGGCTTTCGCTGCAAATACTTTCAGCGCTCTGCGACATTCTGGGCTGCACTCCGGCGGACCTGGTCGTCACGACCGCCGAGAACGCTGGGGTCAGCCGCACCGCGACCGACGATCTGCCCGGCCCGGTTCCCGCGAACGTCGCGAAGCTCCGGCCCCGGGCGGCCCGGATCTTGCCGGACGCATGAGTCCTGCCTATCGGACAGCGGAGCAGTATGAGCGCTGGCACAAGAAGCGCTGCGCCCGCTGCGGTCGGTTCGGCTGCTTCGCTGCGGCCTGGCCCGAGGGACACGTTTGCCGCACCTGCCACGACCGGGCGCTGAGAATCCGCGGGCACTGCCCCGGCTGCGGTGACAACCGGGCACTGCCCGGCCTGCGTCCCACCGACCGCATGCCCATCTGCGCCGGCTGCGCCGGATTCACCGTCTCCTACCTCTGTTCGCGTTGCGGGCACGAGGGCAAACTCCACCGCCGACGTCTATGCACGCGTTGCACTTTCGCTGACGAGCTCGCTGATCTGCTCAGCGATGACACCGGGCTCATTCGAACCGAGCTCGCACCGCTGGCCGCGCATCTGCTGACGATGAACGCCCCGTTGTCGGGTTTGTGCTGGCTGAAGCACCGCAAGGTCCGCGATCGGGCACCGGCCGATCTGCTGGCCGAACTCGGCCGCGGCGAGATCGAGCTGACCCACGAGGCGTTCCACATCCTTCAGCCCTGGCGAGCCGCCGCGCACCTCGAGGAACTGCTGATGGCCTGCGGAACCCTACCCACCGCCGACAAACAGATCTGCGCGTTCGAACGGTGGATGATCACGCACCTGGCTACTATCGCTGACCCCGGACACGCTCGCCTGATCAGGCAGTTTGCCGTTTGGGATGTCCAGCCACGACTGCGGGCACGAGCCGCGCGGGGCCCGCTTTCCGTCGGCAGCCGACGCGGCTTCACCACTCAGATCAGCCAGGCGACGCGGTTCCTCGGCTGGCTCGCGGAGCATGACCTCACGCTGGCCGACTGCGGCCAAGCCGCCATCGACGCCTGGCTTGTCGAACACAATGCCCACGCCCGCACCAGCATTCGAGGATTTCTGCTCTGGTGTCTCGCCAACAGACTTACCCGCCGATTCCGGCTCCCGACCGTCGTGATCGGCCCCGCGTCCCCGATGCCCCAGCAACAACGCATCGACCTGCTGGGCCGCCTGCTCACCGACCCGGAGCCGCCGCTGCGGTCCCGCGTCGCGGCGGCGATCGTGCTGCTCTACGCGCAGCCGGTCAGCCGCGTCGTCCGCCTCGCCGTCGACGACGTGATCCTCGCCGACGATCAGGTGCTGCTGAATCTCGGCGAACCCCCCACACCGGTCCCTGGCCCGGTCGCCCATCTATTACTGACCTGGATTGACCAGCGCACCAACATGAACACCGCCACCAACCGCGCATCTCGCTGGCTGTTCCCCGGCCGCCGCGCCGGCCAGCCGATGGACCCTTCCACCCTCAGCGACCTGATCAACGCACTCGGCGTTCCTTCTCGGCCCGGCCGAGTCGGTTCGCTCCACCAACACGTCCTCGAATTACCAGCCCCGGTCGTCGCCGACGCGCTCGGCTATCACCACAAGACAACCACCCGAGCCGCCGCCCAGATCACCGCGGGCTGGGCCCGCTACGCCGTAGGCCCTCGTCCCCGAAAACCGAAAGGCTGGAAGCCTGCGGCTACCGGGGACAAATGAATCTGCCAGCTCCAGCGTCGAATTGGTCAGTCCCGCGGCGCGGGCTGCGTTGGCTCGCTGGACGGTGTCGGCAGCAACGGTGAGGTGATCGCGGGCAACGGCACCGCTGGCGCGTCACGCTCTGGAGCCGGGTCCACCTTGAACAGGAAAATCACGCCCACACCCAGGCCGATCAAGACCACAGCGATCAGGAGAGCGATCCGCAGCCGCAGAGCATGCAAATGCCCCTTCAGTGATGTGGTTTCGGCGACCATAGCCCTCCCTTATGGATGCGTTCAGTGAACAGATCGCGTCACCCCCTGCGGTCATTACCTCCCCGAACGGACGGCACGAACCCGCGACAGTCGAATAGGCGACCTCGCCAGTC
>NZ_JBEXUI010000095.1:0-2448 GCF_040614395.1 Nocardia sp. NPDC005998
CACCGCATCGGGCGCCTACAACATGCCGATCGCGATTCGGCTGCGTGGCGAGTTGAACGTCGAGGCCCTGCACTCGGCGGTCCTGGACGTGCTGGGGCGCCACGAGTCGCTGCGAACGCGATACCTGGACCACGACGGCATGCTGATCCAACAGATCGAGTCCGTCGAGAGCGTGGACCGAGAGCTGACGGTGGTACCGGTCGTACCGGGCGAGCTGGTCTCGGCGGTAACCGAATTCGTTACCGAAGGCTTCGATGTGAGCACTCAGGCGCCCGCGCGTGCCCGATTGTTCCGTGTCAGCGGCAGTGCGGAACCCGAACACGTCCTTGCCGTCGTGGTGCACCACATCGCCGCGGATGGCTTCTCCATGACGCCGTTGGCCCGTGATGTGGCGACCGCCTATGCCGCACGGATGCACGGTGCGGCCCCGGCGTGGACGCCGCTGCCGGTCCAGTACGCGGACTACGCACTGTGGCAACAAGCTACCCTCGGCGCGCCCGATGATCCGGAATCGCTGTCTGCTCAGCAGATCCGCTACTGGACCGAAACGCTGCACGGAGTTGTCGAGGAGCTGCGCCTGCCGTTCGATCGGCCACGGCCGGTGGTGATGTCGAACCGGGGTGTCACGGTTGGTTACTCGGTGCCTGCCGATTTGGTTCGAGCGCTGGAAAGATTTGCGCGGGAACATAATTCGTCGCTGTTCATGGCGATCCACGGCGCGTTGGCGCTCGCGCTGGCTCGGTTGAGCGGCACCACCGACATTCCGATCGGCACACCGATCGCCGGGCGCGGTGTGGCCGCACTCGACGACATGATCGGCATGTTCGTCAACACCTTGGTGTTGCGCACCGAAATTGATCTCGCTGAATCGTTCACCGAACTGCTCGGTCGGGTCAAACAAGCTGATCTGGACGCCTTCGAACACGCCGACGTACCGTTCGAGCAGGTGGTCGACAAACTCGGTGTGCAGCGCTCCCAAGCACGACACCCACTGTTCCAGGTGATGCTGGCATTCCAGAACCTGGAACCGGTAACACTGCAACTCCCCGATCTCGAGCTGTCGGTGGTCGACCTGCCCAATGAGGTCTCCCGGTTCGACCTGCAATTCATCCTGTCGGAAAACCATGACACCGGCGATATGACCGTTGCGGTCACCTATGCCACGGATCTGTTCGACGCTGCGACGGTTGATTCGCTTGCGCGCCGGTGGATTCGGATTCTGGAGTCGATCGTCACCGATCCGTCTGTTGCGGTCGGGTCTATCGATGTTCTCGAGCCTGCCGAGCGAGCTGATCTGCTGGCCCGTTCCGGTGCTCCCGCGGCGGCACCGGCCACGTTGCCCGGCCTGATGAGTGCGGCGGCGGCGTTCGATCCCGACGGCACCGCGATCGTGTTCGACGGAGAGCGGTTGAGCTATCGGGAGTTGGATGAACGTTCCAACCGGTTGGCGCGGTTGCTGATTCGGCGTGGAATCGGGCCGGAGGATGTTGTCGCGATCGGTATTCCGCGTTCGGCGGATTCTGTTCTCGCGGTCTGGGCGGTCGCCAAAACGGGGGCGGCGTTCCTGCCTGTCGATCCGACCCATCCCGCGGAACGCATCATCCACATGATGACCGATTCAGCGGCAGCGGTCGGTCTGACCGTGACATCCGTACGCGCACAACTACCCGACGCCGATTGGCTGCTACTCGACGAGTTCGACGAGGCCGACAGCGGTCCGGTCACCGACAGTGATCGGGTTCGTCCGTTGCGGATCGACGATATCGCCTATGTCATCTACACCTCCGGATCGACCGGGCTGCCCAAGGGCGTGGCGGTGACCCACCGCGGCCTCGGCAACTGCGCCATGGCCCATCGGGATGCGATGGGTATCGAATCCAGCTCCCGCACCTTGCATTTGGCCTCGCCCAGCTTCGATGTGTCGGTACTGGAGTTGCTGTGTGCGCTCAGCGCGGGGGCGACCTTGGTCGTAGCGCCCAGTGATGTCTACGGCGGCGACGAGCTCGCCGCGCTGCTCGACCGTGAACACGTCAGCCACGCCCTCGTCACTCCCTCGGCGTTGTCCACCATCGATCACACCCGTTGGCCGCTACCGGATCTGAAGTATCTGATGGTCGGCGGTGAGGACTACGGCAGCGAATTGGTCGAACGCTGGGGCGGCGACCGCACAGTGCTCAACGAATACGGACCAACCGAAACCACCATCGCCGCGACCCTGAGCGCCTCGCTGGCAGTGGGTGAGTTGGTCACCATCGGTAAGCCATTTCCGGGTGCCTCGGCATGGGTGTTGGATCAACGGCTGCAGCCTGTTCCGGCAGGTGTGGCGGGTGAGTTGTATGTCGCGGGTGATCTCCTCGCCCGCGGATACCACCACCGAGCGGACGTGACAGCCGAACGATTCGTGGCCTGCCCCTGGCTACCCGGCCAACGCATGTACCGCACCGGCGA
>NZ_JBEXUI010000096.1:0-2303 GCF_040614395.1 Nocardia sp. NPDC005998
GAGTCGTCGAAGCGCATGCGACGCAGTCGCGAGTCTCGACGGCTCGGACGCGAGGCCCACCCGTCGCCCGACCACCACCCCTCATCGAATCGCTACGCGATGCTGACATTCGGGGCCGCGAACCCGCCGCGCCGCAGGCGCGGCAAATCCAACACCGCATGTAAATCCTGTGCAAAAGTTGGTGTGGCGCACTGGTTGCTCAGTCGACGCTGGCCGCATGATGGTCGAGTCAGCAAACTCCGCATCATCCGGCTGGGAGGCCATCGTGCTGATGCATCAAGGAATAGGGCTCGACCGTTTCAATGCGATGACTCACGCCCGTGCGGTACACGCGCTGTTCGAGGTCTGCTGCAATGTCACCTGGGCGGCCACGCTCGCCGACGCCCGGCCCTATCCGGATCGCGATGCGCTGCTGGCCACGGCGGATGTCGAACTGCTCGCGCTCTCGCAATCCGATCTCGATCGCGCCTTCGATGCGGTTGTGCACGAACAGGTCTCACAGCGCAACATGACGGAGCTGGTCCGGGTGGTGCACGACCGGATCGACCGGCTGCTCGGACCCACCGAAGGATATCCCGAATACTGACCGGCGAAACTCGCCCGGCGTATCGCCCGCAATCGCTCTACTCTGGATCCATGCGCAGGTCGCTTCCACCAGTCGCATGCCGGGTCGCGGATACCCTGATCGCGCGCGGCCACCATGGTGTCATCGTCACTCAGCCCGCTCCCACGCCCACCGCCGCCGATGCCGCACGGGCACTCGGCGTCGATGTGGGCGCCATTACCAAGTCGCTCGTGTTCCTGCTCGACGAGGATCCGGTGCTGCTGCTGGTCTCCGGGGCGCATCAGGTGGATCTGGCGAACACCGGCGCGCGGCTGGAGGGCACGCTCACCCGCGCCCCCGCCGATATGGTGCAGCAGGTGACCGGTCAGCCCATCGGCGGTATCGCACCGGTCGGCCACCCCACCAACCTGCCGACCTGGGTGGACAATGCGCTATCGACGCACCGGGAGGTGTGGGCCGCGGGCGGCGTTCCGAATACCGTGTTCCGCACCTCGTTTCGCGAACTGGTGCGCATTACCGCCGGACTTCCGATCGACGTGGACTGAATTCCACGCCCGCCCAGCAACAGCGCGGATCGCGGGATGGAGATCAATCCAACAACCATGGGGCGATCCATTACCGACAAACCCGGCGTAGTTTCGTCATGTGAGCGAGCGGAGAACCAGCAACACAGCACCGACGGTCGCAGCGGAGCCGAGCGCTGACGAGGCGCAGCTGTGACCGATGCGCAACCGCCTGCCACGGATATCCAGGTTCCCGACGATCTGAGCGGTATCACCGCCGAGCAGTACCGCGCCTCCATGCGGCACTATCCCGCGGGCGTCACGGTGGTCACCCTCGGCTCGAAAAATGGTCCGGTCGGTTTCACGGCCACGTCCTTCGCATCGCTGTCGCTGGAGCCGCCGCTGGTCTCCTTCAATATCGCCCACACCTCATCGAGCCTGACCGCGCTGCGGGCGGCCGAGTCCGTGGTCATCCACTTCCTCGGCGAACATCAGCACGATCTGGCCCAGCGCTTCGCCCGCACCGCCGATCAACGCTTCACCGATCGTTCGCTGTGGACCACCCTGGACAGCGGCGAGCCGGTGCTGCACGGCACCCCCATCTGGATTCGGGCCACCATTAAGCAGCTGATCCCGATCGGTGACCACACCTTCGTCGTCGGCCTGGTCACCCGGGTGCGCGACAGCACCGAGGAACAGCCCGCCGCCGCGCCCCTGCTCTACTACCGGGGCCGCTACTACCGCCCGACCTCGCTCGAAGAGTGAGCTGAGTCGGGTCGAATTCCGCTGGGCGGCAATAGCGTTCGATCGCTGTATATCGAGCGATGAGCCGGTGCGAACCTCGATATGGAAGGTGTCGCCCGCAACCGTCCGTCCAGGACTGGAGCGCATCCCGCTCTGCCGAATACATTCAGCCGCCTTTCCGAGATCCGCCGGACCAGCGTCATCGCCGTCCTAGACGCAAGTGACCGGGCAGAGGTTCCATCGGGTGGCGAATCGCGCGGTGAATTTCGCAGAACGAAGTCGGCGGCCTCAGTGCCACATCCAGCTAGCTCCTGCCGTATCCAGTCCTGGATCGGGGTCTGTCGAACGTAGCCGAATGGTGGTCACCCAGGCCCTTGGGTTCGTATTCGACCGCCCTATGACAGAGAGGATGTGGGTGAGCACCTCCCGCCGAGGTTTGACCCTCCTTATGACTGACTTCGGGTCTTGAACTAGATCTGTCGGCCTGGGCG
>NZ_JBEXUI010000097.1:0-2156 GCF_040614395.1 Nocardia sp. NPDC005998
GCCAGCGCCACCGACACCGCCAGCGCGATCAACCGGCTCACCAATCAATACCTGTACAACATCGCAGGCAAAAAATACGCAGGCTCGGCCGCGGGAGCGTCCGCGGCCGCGCAGAAGGCGATCCAGGTCGCTTTGGCCCATCTTGGCAATCCGTATGTGTGGGGGGCCGAGGGGCCGAATTCCTTCGACTGCTCCGGGCTCATGCAATTCGCGGCGGCCCAGGCGGGTGTAAGGATTCCACGTGTGGCCTCCGACCAGTACCAACAGCTGCAGAAGGTCAATCCGGCCGATATCCGCCCCGGTGACCTGATCTTTCCCGACTCCGAATTCAACAATGGGAATCCTGGTCACGTTATGATGTATATCGGAAACGGCCAGTGTGTCGAGGCCCCGCACACCGGAGCCGTCGTCAGAAGGACCAATTTGCCGAGCGGTTATCACGCCAGCCGCTGGTCTTGACAGTCGAACATCGACCGCATCGCCCGCTCAGTATCCGACGTAGTGTCCGCCTTGGTGCATCGCCTGGATGCCGGGCACGTCACTGACCGAGCCGTAGCGGGCGATGGCGTACCGCACGCCCGCGATGATGTTGTCGACCGGATTCCAGATATCGCGGTGGCCGGGCAGCGCGTAGGCGTTGAAGGTGGGATCGATGGTCTGCATCAGACCCTTGGACGGAGTTCCCTTGGCGGCGTTGCTGTCCCAGAGATTGATCGCATTCGGATCGCCTGCGGATTCGTGCTGGATGATCGCGGCGATATCGGCGGGATTGATGTACCGGGTGTCGTAGCCGTTGGCGGCCAGGATGCGCAGGGCGTCGTTGATCCACTGACCCTGCTGACCGGACGGGCGCGTGCGCGGCGGGCGCGTACTGGATCCACCGGTGCTCGGCTGGGCCCGGCGCGGCGGCTGCCGGGTCGGGCGCGCATTCTGCAGGAACCGGTCGGCCAGTGCGGCAACCCTATCCGCGGTGATCGCCGCCGCCGACTGTCCCTGTCCGAGCACGGTGCCCGCGCGATGTAAGGCATTGCTGAGTGTGGTGATGAGCATCTGACGCCCGGCGGTGGTATCGGCGACGCCGCCGAGTGCGGTCATGGCCGTATTCACCTCGGCGATAATGCCATCGATGGCCGCCCGGCCCTGGATCGTGCTATCGGCGGCGCCACCCAGCAGGCGGCCGAGTTCGGCGTTCAACGACTGCGTCGATTGCGCGCGGCGTCCGGTATCGAGATTGTTCGCCGCGTACTGTGATCCCGATTCGCCGGGCCATGCGGTCGGTTGTCCGGAGCCGAGCGCGGGCGGTGCGTACGGCTGACCGGTATCGGCGGTCGGGTTGGCCGTGCCGTACTGTGCGGAAATGGATGCCAGCGCGCCGAGCGCCGCCGCCGCGTACGGCGCGCTGGTGCCGAATCCAGCGAGCGCGTCGGGGCGGGCGACCGTCGGCGATCCGGTTGCCGCGGTACCGGATTCGGCGACCGGTCCCGCCGTCGGGCCGCGTCCGGCCGCGGTCGCGGCAGACTGCTGTGCGAGAGCGGCCGATGGACCGGTGGGCGCCCGCGGCGGACTGCGCCGCGTCGCGTCCCGGCGTGGTGCGGATGTCGTTGTGCCTGGCGGGGTCTCGTGCGCGTCGTGGAGGCTCGGATCCGGTGTGTCCCGCTGCGGTGGTGGCATCAGTAGGGCTCGTACGCTCGGCCGCTGCGTACGTCCTTGACGCCCGGCACATTGCTAACCGACCCGTATCGGCCTATCGCATAACGGACCCCGGCAACGATATTGTCGACCGGGTTGTAGATGTTCTTGTGTCCAGGTGCGGCGTACTGATTGAAATTCGTGCCGGTGATCTGCATGAGCCCGATCGAGTGGTTACCCTGCTGCGCATTGATGTCGGTTTTGTTGATGGCACTGGGATTGCCGCTGGATTCGTACTGGATGATGATCGCTATGGCCTGCGGATCGAGTGTGCTGATGTTGTAGCCCAACTGTTGCAACACCTGTAGTGCCTGGTTGATCCAGTCACCGACGGTGCCGCCGGGCATCTGGCTGCTGGTGCTGCCGGATGTTCCGGCGACCGCGCCTGCGTATTTTTTGCCTGCGATGTTGTACAGGTATTGGTTGGTGAGTCGGTTGATCGCGCTGGCGGTGTTGGTGGCGCTGCT
>NZ_JBEXUI010000098.1:0-2090 GCF_040614395.1 Nocardia sp. NPDC005998
GAGCAATTGTCAAGAGTTGTGGATTGATTGGCTCAGCGGCGGGCGGTCGGGATCGACGCGGTAAGGGCTTGGGGCCACGTGAGTTCGAGTTCTTCGCCGGGCGTGAGGCTACTCCAGCGTTCGGCCAGCGTGTTCAGGGTGTGCGCCGCTGTGGTGAGTGTGGCTTGGGTGTAGGGGAATGGACGTTCTTCCACGATTCCCCACGCCTCTTGCGCCTTGGCGAACAACGGCGCGGTCGAGGTGCCTTCGACGGAGTCGTGAACAATGCCGCTGAGCACCTCGGCGACGCTGATCGAGCGGGTGTTGGCTTTGAGGATGTCGACGCTGCGAGTGGCCGCGTCGTGGCGTGGCGAGCCGGTGAGCACGCGCATGGAGGAGAAGACGGCTCCGGCCGCGATGCAGCCGAAGACACCGGCGCTAAGCTTGAGCTCGCGTTCGGTGACGGCATGCGCAAGGTCGTGGGGCACCCGGAACTTGCGATCGTAGGAGCGCATCTCCAAGGTCACGTTGTCGCCGCGGTGCACCACGACACGGCGGCGACCGCCGTCCATCGGTGAGAAGACAAGGCGCATCTGTCCATCATCGGGACGCTCACAGCTGGGAGCAAGCCGTTTTCCCGACTCGGTGCAGGCTGCGGCGGGCTATGCCGCGTCGGCAGTCAGGCGACCTCTGTTCCGGTGGTGTCGGCCGGGCCGGATGACGCTGGTGTGATGTCGCGGGGGCGTTCGAGCAGTTTGCCTTTATGGAACAGCGTTCCGGCGCGGACGAGGGCAACAAGTTCAGGAGCGTTGACCTTGCGCCAGCGGGTCTGGGCGGACTCGATCAGCTTGTAGGCCATGGCGATTCCCGCCGCTCGTGAGCCAGGCCCCTTGGTGACCTTGGTTCGCAGCCGCACCGAAGCGAAAGTTGATTCTATGGGATTTGTGGTCCTCAAGTGAATCCAATGCTCGGCCGGGTATTTGTAGAACTCGAGCAGCACGTCGAGGTCACCGGTGATTTTCGCAACTGCTTTGGGATACTTTGCGCCGTAGTCGATTTCGAACGCCTTGACCGCGAGTTGCGCCTTGTCGATATCCTCGGCGTTGTAGATCTCCTTCATCGCCGCTATCGCACCCGGGTGAGCCGACTTCGGAAGCGAGGCCAGGACATTCGCCGATTTGTGAAACCAGCAACGCTGTTCCTGTGTTTCGGGGAACACATCGCGCAGCGCCTTCCAGAACCCGAGCGCGCCGTCACCGACGGCCAGGACGGGCGCGGTCATGCCGCGGCGGCGGCACGACCGCAGCAGATCCGCCCACGACTCGGTCGATTCGCGGTAGCCATCGGCGATGGCAACGAGTTCCTTGCGGCCGTCGGCGCGGACCCCGATCATCACCAGCAGGCATAACTTCTCCTGCTCGAGGCGCACCTTGGTGTGGATTCCGTCGACCCACAGATACACGTAGTCGGTGCCGGACAGGTCTCGCTGCGCGAACGCGCGGGCTTCGTCCTGCCATTGGGCGGTCAACCGGGTGATCGACGCCGCTGACAACCCCGCACCGGAGCCGAGGAACTGCTCGAGCGCCGGACCGAAGTCGCCGGTGGACAGCCCATGCAGATACAGCAGCGGCAACACCTCGGTGACCTGCGGCGACTTACGTGCCCACGCGGGCAGGATCGCCGAGGAAAACCGCTGCCGCTCACCGGATTCGGCATCGACACGCTTGTCGTTCACCCGCGGCGCCTTCACCGTCACCGCGCCGGCGGCGGTCAAAACCTGCCGTTCGCTGTGGTAGCCATTGCGCACGACCAGCTTTCGACCATCTGCGTCGAGTTGGTCGGCGAACCGCTCGACATACGCGGCGACCTCGACCAGCAACGCCGCCTCGAGCATCCGGCGGGCACCTTCCCGCACGATCTCGTCGATCGGTGAACGCGACACCCCGGCCACCACACCGTCTCGATTGGACTCGGCACCACCGTCGATTACCTTGAGCAAGGGACGTACCTTCCCGCCCGGCGTTGGCGCGCCGGACTGATCAGATCCTGGATTCGAAGATCATCCGGGAAGGTACTCCTTCCCGGTCAACCACAGGTTCTGAGCATTGCTC
>NZ_JBEXUI010000099.1:0-1889 GCF_040614395.1 Nocardia sp. NPDC005998
GCGACCCGGTTCGATCCGGCTCGTGCGCCGCTGCTGCGGTGGATGCTGGTTACCACCGCGCCGGGGCACTACCGGCTGGTGTTGACCAATCATCATCTGCTGCTCGATGGCTGGTCGACGCCGCTGCTGCTGAAGGAACTGCTGGTGCTCTACGCCACCGACGGCGATGCCACCATCCTGCCCGAGGTCCGTCCCTACCGGGACTTCCTGGCCTGGATCGCGGGGCAGGACCTGCCTGCGGCGCTGGATGCGTGGGCCGCTGCGTTCGACGGCACCGAGGAGCCGACCTTGGTGGCACAAGCCGACCCCGGCCGCCGTTACACCGAGTCCCGCGATGTGGTCGCCGAGCTGACCGAGGAGCAGACCGCGGCGCTGAACCAGCTGGCCAGGGCCCGTGGGATCACCCTCAACACCGTGATCCAGCTGGCGTGGGCAATTGTGTTGGGCTCGTTGACTTCCCGCGACGATGTGACCTTCGGTGCCGCGGTGTCGGGGCGGTCCCCGCAGCTGGCGGGTATCGAATCGATGATCGGACTGTTCATCAACACGCTGCCGGTGCGGGTCCGTCTGGACGCCGCCGAGAGCCTGGGACAGCTGCTCGACCGAGTCCAGGCCGAGCAGACCGCTCTGCTCGATCACCAGTTCGTCGGCCTCACCGAAATCGAGCGAGTCGCCGGGCCAGCAGCGGTGTTCGACACGATGACAGTGTTCGAGTCGTATCCGGTCGATCGTTTCGGGCTCACCGCCGATACCGATATCGCGGGCATGCGGGTCGTCGACGTTGCGGGTATGGACGGCGCGCATTATCCGATGGGCGTGGTCGCGCACGTCGACACGCGGTTGCACCTGAAGATCAAGTACCTGCCCGAACTGTTCGACCACGACACAGTCGAGGCGACCCTGCAGCGGGTGCTGCGCGTGCTCGACGTCATCGCCACCGACCCGGATCTGCCGCTGGCCCGGCTGCAGTTGCTCACCCCCGCGGAATACCGTGAGTTGACACCGGTTTCGGGTTCCCCGGAGGTGCCGGGGCGGGTCCTGCCGCAGCTGCTGACGGCGACGGTGCAGCGTGATCCGGGGGCGGTCGCGGTGGTGTTCGAGGATCGGCAGTGGAGCTACGGTGAGCTCGATGCGGAGTCGAATCGGTTGGCGCGGTTGCTGATCGATCAAGGGGTGGGGCCGGAGACGAGTGTCGCGGTGGGGTTGGCACGGTCGGTCGAGTCGGTACTTGCGGTGTGGGCAGTGGCGAAGTCGGGGGCGGCATTCGTTCCAGTGGACCCGCAGTATCCGACCGGCCGCATCGAGCACATGCTCACCGACTCCGGCGCGACAGTGGGAATCACCCTGTCACAGTGGCGAGATCGATTCCCCGGATCAGTATCGTGGTTGGTCCTCGACGAGGCGGCCGACACGGGGGAGTTGTCGGCGGTACCGGTGACCGATGCGGGGGAGTTGTCGACGGCACCGGTGACCGACGCGGAGCGAACGCGGTCGGTCCGACTCGACCAGGCGGCATACGTGATCTACACCTCCGGTTCAACGGGTGTGCCCAAGGGCGTGATCGTCACGCACCAGGGCCTGGCGAACCTGGTGACCGAACAATGTTCACGATTCGACATCGGGCCGGACGCGGGTGTCCTGCATGTCGCGTCGCCCAGTTTCGATGCGGCGGTCCTGGAACTGCTGTGGGCGTTCGCATCGGGTGGACGGCTGGTCATCGCACCGCCGACCGTCTACGGCGGGACCGAGCTGGCACAGATCCTGTCGAGCCAGCGCGTCACCCATGCCGCGCTCACGCCGACGGCCCTGGCGACGGTCGACCCGGCCGGGCTGGAGCACCTCGAGACCGTCGTCGTCGGCGGTGAAGCGCCTCCACCCGACCTGGTGTC
>NZ_JBEXUI010000100.1:0-1884 GCF_040614395.1 Nocardia sp. NPDC005998
GCTCTGGCTACCCATGAAACCGTCGCCTATGCGGTGACTGTCGGTCACCGCAACGATGCGGGTACCCAATCGCTGGTGTCCTATGTTGTTGCCGCTGCGGAGCAATCGATCGATACCGCGTTGCTGGCCGACTACCTGTCCGACCGGTTGCCGTCGTATATGGTCCCGTCCTCGATCATGGTGCTGGACCGCATCCCGCTGACGCCGGTCGGCAAACTCGACCGAAAAGCACTGCCGGATCCGGTCTTCCTTGCCGACAAACCATTCCGAGCACCGCGCACACCGATCGAACACACCATCGCGCAAGCGTTCGCCGACATTCTCGGCACTGAAGCGATCGGTTTGGACGATTCGTTCTTCGCCCTGGGCGGCGACAGCATCATGTCGATCCAGTTGGTGACTCGGGCCAGGGCGGCCGGTGTGGCGTTCTCGGCACGGGATGTGTTCGAACGCAAGACCGTCGCCGGACTCGCCCAGATCGCCGCGCACGACCGCACGGCGGTCGCCTTGCCGGAGGAACTGCCCGGCGGGGGTGTGGGACCGCTGCCGCTGACGCCGATCATGCACTGGATGCTCGAGCGGTCCGCATCGGGTTTCGGCCGCTTCTCGCAGGCGATGCTGCTCGGTTTGCCGATCGGGATCGACCAGCCGCGGCTGGCCGACACCGTGCAGGCGGTCCTCGATCGCCACGACATGCTGCGCGCGCGACTGTCTCGCGACGATGACGGGCGCTGGACGTGGGATGTGTTGCCGGTCGGCATGATTCGCGCCGACGACCTGATCCACCGGGTGCCGATGGCCGCGACGCCGGAAAGCACCGAGTTCCGGACGTTGGCGGCGGCGGAGTTGACGGCCGCCGCCGACCGGCTCGATCCGAACGCCGGGATCGTGCTGCAGGTGGTCTGGTTCGATCCGGTGGACACGGCGGAACCGGGCAGGGTCCTTGTGCTGGTGCATCATTCCGCGATCGACGGGGTTTCCTGGCGCGTGCTGGTGCCGGATCTCGTGCTCGCGTGGGCGCGGATCGAATCCGGCGAGCCACCTGAGCTCGCCCCGGTCGGGACATCCATGCGCAGATGGGCGCATGGACTGGTCGAGGCGGCCCACAGCGAGGAGCGGATCGCCGAGCTTGCACTGTGGCGAGCGATGGCCGATGGGCCCGATCCGATGATCGGGTCGCGGCCTCTGGACCCTGCGATCGATGTGGCGGCGACTGCTCGGACCGTCGAGGTCGAGTTGTCTTCCGAGGTGACCGAGGCGCTATTGACCGAGGTGCCCGCCATATTCCACGGTGGGGTGGGCGACGGGTTGTTGGCCGCGCTGGCGGTGGCGGTGACGAAGTGGCGGCGTGAAGGACAGGCGGAGACCGCCGGGCTCACCGATGTGCTGATCGGTCTCGAGGGACACGGTAGGGAGGAAGGCGTCGTCGCGGGCGCGGATCTGACCCGGACGGTCGGCTGGTTCGCCACGGGCTTCCCGGTGCGTTTTGATCTGTCGGGCATCGATCTCGACGACGCGTACGCGGGTGGGCCCGCCATGGGTGCGGCGGTCAAGTCCGTGAAGGAGCAGCATCGCGCTATCCCCGACCATGGGGTCGGCTATGGCTTGCTGCGGTACCTCAACGAGGACACTGGCTCGACCCTCGCCGGGTTGCCGCGGCCGCAGATCGCATTCAACTACCTGGGTCGCATCTCGACGGGGGTTCCCGAAGGGCTACCGGCGGTCGGCTGGCTGCCGGCTGGCAGCGGCGACCTGGGTGGCGGCGAGCTCTCCGGTGCGCAGAATCCGGATATGCCGGTCGCGGCGGTGCTCGACATCAATGCCCATACCCGCGACGACGGCGAAGGGCAGCGGTTGCGGGCCACCTGGTCGTATCCCGCCGGG
>NZ_JBEXUI010000101.1:0-1492 GCF_040614395.1 Nocardia sp. NPDC005998
CGCGGACAGCGCACGGCAGATCGGAGCGACCCCGAACCGAGCGCGATGCTCGGCGATGAACGCACAAATTACCGCTGTCGCGGGTCGCTCTCCCGGATGCTCCTATGTCAAGCCGCCTGCAGCGCAACGCCGTTGGCGGTGTCGACGGCCGGTGTTGCGGCGGTTCGTTCGTCGGAGATCAGGGCGCGGTAGACGACGTCGGACAGGCGCCGCCGCAGCAGCCGCATGGCTTCGGTGCGGGTCTTTCCCCTGGCTTTGAGCTTGTCGACGTAGTCTTTGCCGGGACCGAAGCCGCGGGTCTGAGTGAGCGCGATCATGTGCAGGGCGCAGTTGATCCAGCGGTTGCCGCCGCGGTTGAGACGGACCTTGCCCGAGGTGGCACCCGACCACACCGGAATCGGTGCAGTCCCGGTGAATCGCGCATACGCGTCCTTGGACCGAAACCGTTGTGCCCCAGCGGTTTCACCGAGGATCACTGCCGCCGACAACACGCCGCAGCCGGGAACTGCCAGCAGGCTCGGCGCCAGCACCCGCACGCGGTCGCGCAGCTGGCGTTCGAGGTTGTTGATCTGTTCGGTCAGTGCCCGGCACTGGGCGGTCATCTCGCAGGCTATCTGCGCGACCAGGCCGTGGAAGGAGGTGAGTCGTTGCGCGAGATCGTTGATGACACAGTAGCGGCGCAGCCCGCGGGAGGGGATCTCCAGGCTCGGGTCGAGTTCGTGCAGATGCCAGCGCAATCGGTTGATCAGCTCAGTGCGCTGCACGACCAGGGTGTGGCGGTAGTCCGACAGCAGCTTCACTTCCCGCGCCGGGCCGTCGAGCCGAGCCGCGGGGAGGTCGGGTTCGCGCAGCGCCGCATGGGCCACCGCGAGCGCGTCGATCGGATCGGACTTGCCCTTCTCCCGGCCACCACGCCGGGCGGCGGCCATCAGATGCGTCGGCACTCGCACCACCTCGAACCCTGCGGCGAGCAGGTCGCGCTCCAACCGGCGCGTGACGTGACGGCAGTCCTCGAGCGCGAACTTCGCTCCCGGCCATTGCGCGGCCCACTCGACCGCCTTCAAATGGTCCTCGCTGGTCGTCCCGATCGTCTTCTCGCCCAGCCGGCGGCCGACCGGATCGGCGGCCACGAGGGTATGGGTGCGTTTATGGGCATCGACACCGATCACGACTTGGCTCAACGGGTTTCGTCCTCTCCACGGGCAATGGGGATGCTCACAAGACCGGGTGAGGACGGGCACGCGTCAATCGGGCACTGCGGCGCGCTCCTATCAGGCCACGAACCCCACCGGCCGGGCCCGGCGGGGCCGCACATCGTGACAAGCCACCAGCAATCAAATGGCCGGGGCAGCGAAGAAAAGAGCGAACCCCACCGAGCCCCAACAGCATTACATTGACGCGAAGAAACTTGTTGCCGCCTTGAGGATTTCGATCGTCTGCTCCAGCTCGGCGATCTTACGGTTCTGCTCCCGGATCACCCGCGCCGCATCCG
>NZ_JBEXUI010000102.1:0-1345 GCF_040614395.1 Nocardia sp. NPDC005998
CTCCGACTGCTCGCCGAGCGTAGATGCTCCTATGGATGTCAAGTGGTCGGCTGAGGCTGGTTTGCGGTGATGATTCGGTAGAGTTCGCGGGCGATGTAGCGTTTGAGGCAGCGGATGATTTCTTTTTTGGAGAGTCCTTCTTTGGTGCGTTTTTCGGCGTAGGCGCGGGTTTGTGGGTCCCAGCGCAGGCGGCATAGTACGACGCGGTAGAGAGCGGCGTTGGCTTGTCGATCGCCGCCGCGGTTGAGTCGGTGCCGGTTGGTTTTGCCCGATGATGCGGGGATGGGTGCGGTGCCGCAGAGCATGGCGAACGCGGCTTCGGATCGGAGCCGGTCGTGGTTTTCACCCGCGGTGACCAGTAGCTGGCCGGCGGTGTCGGTGCCGACACCGTTGGCGGCGAGCAGTTTTGGGTTGATAACTGCTATCAGTGGGGTCAGTAGTTCGTCGAGGTCGGTGATCTCGAGGCTGAGTTGCTGGTGACGGCGAGCCAGCGAGCGTAACGCGATTTTCGTGGCGGTGGCCGGGGCGGCGGCGTCGGTGCGGTCGGGGCGCAGTGCGGCGCAGGTGGTGATCAGGTCGGTGGTGGAGAGTCCGCGTAGCCGCCTGCGTAGTTCGTCGGGGGCGGTGACGATCAGCGACTTGATCTGACGTTGGGCATCGGCGCGTTGCTCGACCGCCGAGCGGCGGGCCACCCGCAGGTTACGCAGGGCTTCGATCCGGCCGTCACGTTGTTTCGGTGCGCCGGTTCGGGTTTGGGCCAGTGCGGTCTTCGCGGCCGCGATCGCATCGATCGGGTCGGACTTGCCTTGGAACCGGCGGGTTTTTCGATCGGGCCGATCCACCTCCACGACGTGGATCTGCTGCTCGCGAAGCAATCGCGCTAGCCCGGCCCCGTAGGCGCCGGTGCCTTCCACCCCGACTCGCAGCAACCACCCGAAGCCTTGCATCCACGCCAGCAACGCCGCGTAACCCGCTGCGTCGGCAGGGAACTGGGCGGTGCCCAGCACGCGCCCGACCGGGTCGATCACCGCGGCGGTGTGGGTGTCGAGGTGAGTGTCCACCCCGCCAGCGATCTCGATCACCTCGGCGTGTTCGTGTCTAATGGAAGCCATTGTCGTCCTGTTGCTCGTGAGGCGTGGGCAGGGCGGCACGCACCAGCCGGGCAACGCGGACAAGACAGAGATGGGGCCTCTGGCCAGGCTCCTATGAAGTCACAACGCCACACCTGGTGGGTGCACACGAGCACCTCCCGCCCAGGCCGACAGATCTAGTTCAAGACCCGAAGTCAGTCATAAGGAGGGTCAAACCTCGGCGGGAGGTGCTCACCCACATCCTCTCTGTCATA
>NZ_JBEXUI010000103.1:0-1202 GCF_040614395.1 Nocardia sp. NPDC005998
CTAGTGCCGTTTCAAGCAACGTACGGTAGGAAATCGGGCAGTCGGACCTTGGAGTTGACGGCGAAGTCTCGTTTGGGTTGGGCGTGTTGGTTGCGCCAGCGGATATAGGCGGCGACGGCGTCGTCTTGTTCGCCGTGACTGCGGTGGTCGGTGCCGTTGAGGGCGAAGGCCCGCAGGGCGGCGAACTCGGATTCGATCCAGTTCAGCCACGATGAATAGGTCGGCAAGAACACCAACTCGACGTCGTTGGTCGCGCACCAGTCACGGACGGTTTTGTGCTTGTGCGGGGAAAAGTTATCGACGATGACATACAGCTTCTGCCCAGGCCAACGCTGGCGCAGACTCTTGAGAAAGTCACGAAACTCGATGGAGCGCTTGCGATCTCGGATCCGGTAGTAGAGGGCGCCGGTGGTCAGGTCGAGCGCACCGAACAGGTGTCGTACGCCGTTGGTGCGGTGGTAGGTCGCCCGAAACCGGCGTGGTCGGCGCTTGGGATACCAGCCACGGCCCGGCCGTGGTTGCAGGTTCAGTGGACCGAATTCATCGACACTGATCACCCGTCCGTCAGCTGGCGGATTGTCGTAGAGGTCGAGGACCCGGGCCATCTTCACGCCGAACTCGGGATCCTTGCCGGCCTTCCACGTCTTGGTCGCCTGCCAGGAAATCCCTTGGGCCTTCAGGAGTTTCCGCAGCGTCTCGTGGCTGATGTCGGCAATGTTGTTGATACGCAGCACTTCACCCAGTTTCGACAGGCTCCATGTCGAGAACGGCCAACCCAGGTCACGGGGGCAGCACCGAGCGATCTGACCGATACGCTCACGCGTCTTTTGATCGGTCTTGCTCGGCCTGCCCCCGCTCCATTTTGGGTCCAGGGCCGCGAAACCCTTCTCGTTGAAATCGTGGATCACGCCACGCACATAACCCTCGCTGACCTGCATCAACTTCGCGATCAACGGAACCGGCTGCCGCTGCGCCGAGGCCATCACCACGATCGCGCGTCGCACCCGGACCGGGGCCTTGCTGCGCTTGGTGATCCGCTGCAACTCCCGGCCTTCTTCCGGGGTCACCGCTCTGACGAACACATCCGGCGTTCTCGCCACCAACACCACCTCCCCAGGCAGCATCACCACTGCAGCGCCAGCGATCAACTCGCCACCCCGCTGACCCGATTACCGAGCCAACCTTCCTTGCAGAGGCACTAG
>NZ_JBEXUI010000104.1:0-1190 GCF_040614395.1 Nocardia sp. NPDC005998
TAACCAGAAACGCAACCACAACCGCCGAGAATGCGCTGGTGCAGGTGTGCTCTCGATGTTTACCTGCATTAGCGCATGGTGATCGCTTGTCCAGAGGGTGCGGCAGTACCCGGTTCCGCGTACCTCGACCGCGACCACCGTGACCGAGGTGCGCGGGGTCACCATGGACCGTGACGCATGAGCTGGGAGGGGTTGGGGCCCACCCCACGGAATGGGGTGGGCCCGAGATGTTTTCGCTAGGCGACCAGGTTCTTTCTAAGCTGTACGAGGGTGCCGCCATCGAGGCCGAGGCCCTGGGGCAGGAACTTTCCGAAGTCGCCGTAGGCCTGTTCCATTGCATCGATCGCGGTATCCAGGTACTCGGCACGAACCTCTTGCAGGGGGATGAGCAGATCGGGGTTCTGCATCAGTCCGGCCTGCTTCACCTGCTCGCGCAGCTTGGCATCTGCGGCGGCTCGATACTGATTCGACAGCAGATAGTCCTGGCGCGCAGTAGATTCCGGTACTCCGACCGCCCGGAGCACCACATATGTCAGCCAGCCGGTTCGATCCTTACCCGAGGTGCAGTGATACAGCGTCGCGCGGTCGGTGGCCGCCAGATCCCGAATCGTCTGCCCGAACTTTGCGCGCGAATCCGCGCTGAGGAAGCTGGTATAGACACGGCCCATGATCTCCTCGGCCTTCCCGTTCCCCAGCAGTTCCTCCTGCTTCTGTGGGTCTCGCGACTGAATGGCCGCCATCATCTGCTGGAACAACCCGGTGTCATCGATCGGCCGCGCCACCGTCTGCACTCCAGCGGGCACCTTATCGGCGCCCATGAACTGCACCTCCGCGGGCGTCCGCAGATCAACGACCGCCTTCAGATTCAATCCACCGAGCTTCTGCACATCGGAGTCGGTCAATTTCTCCAACGAATCCGACCGAATAGCCTTGCCGGACTTGACCTTCGCACCGTCATACGTCCGATACCCGCCGATATCCCGGACATTGACCGCGCCCTGCAATTCGATCCGCGCCGCAACGCTTTCCACCGTCGGCTCGGCCGTCGCCATCGGCGGCGTACCAGTAGCGGTCAACGCGAATGTCGCTAGGACAGAACCAATTAGAGCAACAACTGAATTCTTCATGGCGCGGGACAGTAGAGCCGCTTACCCGCCTCCTGCTGGCTTTCCCACCGATCTCGCCGCTAC
>NZ_JBEXUI010000105.1:0-1166 GCF_040614395.1 Nocardia sp. NPDC005998
TCGATCAGCAACCGCGCCAACCGATTCGACTCCGCATCGAGCTCACCGTAGCTCCACTGCCGATCCTCGAACACCACCGCGACCGCCCCCGGATCGCGCTGCACCGTCGCCGTCAGCAGCTGCGGCAGGACCCGCCCCGGCACCTCCGGGGAACCCGAAACCGGCGTCAACTCCCGATATTCCGCGGGGGAGAGCAGGTTCAGCCGGGCCAGCGGCAGATCCGGGTCGGCGGCAATGATATTGAGCACGCGCAGGACTCGCTGCAGGGTCGCCTCGACTGTGTCGTGGTCGAACAGTTCGGGCAGGTACTTGATCGTCAGGTGCAGTCGGGTATCGATACGCGCGACCAGGCCCAGTGGATAGTGTGCGCCGTCCATACCCGTCACGTCGACGACCCGCATGCCCGCGATGTCGGTGTCGGCGGTGAGCCCGAAACGATCGACCGGGAAGGATTCGAACACTGTCATCGTGTCGAACACCGCTGCCGGCCCGGCGACTCGCTCGATTTCGGTGAGGCCGACGAACTGGTGATCGAGCAGAGCGGTCTGTTCGGCCTGGATCCGGTCGAGTAACTGTCCCAGGCTTTCGGCGGTATCGAGACGCACGCGCACCGGCAGCGTGTTGATGAACAGTCCGATCATTGATTCGATGCCGGCGAGCTGCGGGGACCGCCCGGAGACCGCGGTACCGAAGGTCACATCGTCGCGGGAAGTCAACGTGTCCAACACAATTGCCCATGCCAGCTGGATCACGGTGTTGAGGGTGACGCCACGGGATCGGGCGAGGCTCGTCAGCGCCGCGGTCTGCTTCTCGGTCAGCTCGGCGACCACATCGCGGGACTCGGTGTAACGGCGGCCGGGGTCGGCTTGTGCCACCAGGGTCGGCTCCTGGGTGCCGTCGAACGCGCGGGCCCAGGCGTCGAGCGCCGCGGCCTGGTCCTGCCCGGCGATCCAGGCCAGGAAGTCCCGGTAGGGACGGACCTCGGGCAGGATGGTGGCGTCGCCGTCGGTGGCGTAGAGCACCAGCAGTTCCTTCAGCAGCAGCGGCGTCGACCAGCCATCGAGCAGCAGGTGATGATTGGTCAACACCAGCCGGTAGTGCCCCGGCGCGGTGGTAACCAGCATCCACCGCAGCAGCGGCGCACGAGCCGGATCGAACCGGGTCGC
>NZ_JBEXUI010000106.1:0-1013 GCF_040614395.1 Nocardia sp. NPDC005998
CGGGAGAGCGACCCGCGACAGCGGTAATTTGTGCGTTCATCGCCGAGCATCGCGCTCGGTTCGGGGTCGCTCCGATCTGCCGTGCGCTGTCCGCGCACGGCTGCAAGATCGCCCCGAGAACCTTCCACGCCTGGGTCACACGGGCGCCGTCGAAACGCCGCTTGTGGGACACGGCGGTCACCGAGGTCCTGGCCGGGATCTACGAGCCCGACGAGCACGGCCGGCGGGCACCGGAATCGCTGTACGGGGCTGAGAAGATGTGGGCGCATCTGCAACGCCAACGGATTCCGGTTGCCAGATGCACGGTGGAACGGGTCATGCGAGCCAACGGTTGGCGGGGAGTGGTGCGGCGCAAGAAGATCCGCACCACTGAACCGGACCCGGCAGCTTCGCGGGCACCGGATCTAGTCGATCGCCAGTTCCGGGTCCAGGCACCGAACCTGTTGCTGGTCGCGGATTTCACCTATGTGCGGCTGGTGACGGGCGCGTTCGTGTACACGGCTTTCGTGATCGACGCCTACGCCGGGCGGATTCTGGGCTGGGAATGCTCGACCAGCAAGCAGGCCGCGTTCGTGAACTCGGCGATCCGCCAAGCCGCGGCGGTTCGTGCTCGTGAAGGGCACCCGTTGGTGGGCACCACGATTCATCATTCGGACGCCGGGTCGCAATATACGTCGGTTCGGCTCGGGGAAACGCTGCTGCTGTCGGGAATGGTTCCGTCGATCGGGTCGGTAGGTGATGCATTCGATAATGCGTTGGCGGAGACCACAATTGGGCTCTACAAGACCGAAGCGATCCGGGACGACTCACCGTTTCGCCGTGGCCCGCTGCACCGCCTCGCGGACGTCGAACTTCTCACCGCTGACTGGGTGAGCTGGTTCAACAACTCCCGGCTGATGCACCGACTCGGCCGCAAACCACCGGTCGAATACGAAGCCGACTACCATGCACTCCACGCCGAACAACCGGCTGGTGACAGATAAACCGGTGTGCATCGAATCCGGGGCGATTCA